>NZ_KB822976.1:0-68159 GCF_000364985.1 Thioalkalivibrio sp. HL-Eb18 | reverse complement strand
CGATCAGGTGCGCGCCGCTGAACGGCACAAGGCTCAGTTGCGTTCGATCGTGGAGCATCCGTTCCATGTGGTGAAGAACCTGTTCGGATATCGCAAGGTGCGCTACCGCGGCCTCAAGAAGAACACCGCGCAGCTGCACAGCCTGTTCGCCCTGGCGAACCTGTACCGTGCGCGACAATGGGGGCTGCTGCCGCAGGGGTAGTGTGTCCGCAGGACCGGAAATCGCCCCTGTAACCGCCAAAAACGGCGGTTACAGGGGCCCAGGCCGGCCGTAATGGCCCCAGTGCCCTTCCAAAAACGCTTCGGCGGGGCACGGAGCCGGATGCAGGCCCATTGATCAGCGTTTCCTTAACGGGCGCCAATTTGGCATGTCTCTATGATTACCAGTCTCTTTCTCAGGTCCTCAGGTCCGACCCCGGCAACCTTCGGTGCAAAGGCCTTGGTCTGCCCCCGACACGCCGTGTTGGTGCAGATGCCCGATTGAATCCTCGCCGTCCAACGTCTACGCTCAGCTTTGCGGGCCCGCACGCGATTCGGAAGTTCTCGTGCGGGCATCTTCATTTCGACCGCTTAATCCAAGGAAGGAGACAGGCATGGACGACAGCTTTGATCCGCGCGAGCAGGAAGCATTCCAGAAGCGTTACCAAGACTTTATAGGCCAATCCATTATCGACGGACTTCTGCGTCCCGAGATCCTCCCCGGGATTGGTGACCTCCTGCAGAACCATGGCCAGGGTGGCAACTACCGTCAGAGCGGCGGTGGCAGCTATACGCAGACCGGCGGTGGCGATTACTCGCAGTCCGGCGGTGGGGACTACACCCAGTCGTCGGAACTGCCCCGCTAACCGTTCAGCCCCGCCGGTTTTCGCTGGCGGGGCTGTTCACATCCCCAGCCTTCACGTACGGGAACCGCCGTACCCACGGATTAGCACGCGTGGGCACCGCGGTTGATCGTCCGTGGCTGCGCGTATGACATCCGCTACAGGGAGACCCACATGCAGGACGCTTGGGCACAATCCGAGACTGCGGAAAAACGCTTCGCAGGAACCACTCTCCAGGTGGTTTTCAAACTGGTGGAGCGCTGCAACATCAACTGCTCCTACTGTTACTACTTCAACATGGGGGACAAGACCCCCTTCGACCGACCGGTCAAGGCCACCCCCGAGACCGTGGAAGCCATGGCGGACTGGATTACCCAGGGTTGCGAGGAACTTGGCTTCCGCCGCGTGCTGATCGCCTTCCACGGTGGCGAACCGATGCTGGTCAAACCCAGAGAATTCGAGAAGATCTGCGAAATCTTCCGCCAGCGGATTGAACCGCACGTGCCGATGGGGCTCACGATCCAGACCAATGGGACTGTACTCTCGGAAGAATGGCTGGCACTGTTCCACGAATACGGCGTTCACGTCGGAGTGAGCATCGACGGCGACCGCGCCGCCAATGACCGCTTCCGGCTCGATCATCAGGGCCGGTCCACCTTCCAACAGGTAGAGGGCAATCTCCAGCGATTCCTGGCCTGGGCCGATGCGGGCAACGGGCGCGGGGTATCGACCATTTCGGTGATGGATCACCGCAATGACTACGCCGAGGTCTACCGTTACCTGCGCTCCCTGGGCGTGCGGCAGATGAGCTTTCTTCTGCCGGACCGTAACCGGGATGATGGCTTCAGCGAACCGGGCGAAACCGGCGAACGCTACGGTGAGTGCCTGGCGGATCTTTTCCAGGCTTGGCTGGCCGAGGACGACAATGACATCTTCGTCCGCCAGATAAGCGAAGTGCTTCAGCACCTGCAGGTACGCGAAGACAGCGATGTGGAAGGAGACCCCAGCGCGGGCGGCCGCCGCGAAGGCTTCCAGATCGTAGTCATGCACAGCGATGGCAGTGTCTCGGTGAACGACTCTTTCCTCCCGGCGCTGGACTGGTATTCCCGCACGCCCCGCTACTCCATCTACCAGCACACCCTGGGGGAGTTTCTCGACGACCCCATTTTCGAGGATGTCGAGCGCATCCAGGCCAGTCCGGCGACCGTATGTCGGTCCTGCGAGTGGCGCGGCATCTGCCGGGGTGGCGACATCGAGAACCGCTACTCTGCGGAAAATGGCTTCGACAACCCCTCGATCTACTGCCACGGCTACGATCGTTACTATCGCGACATCCGCGACACGCTGATCCGAAACGGGTACCCAGCGGAATTGATGGAGGCGCAAATTGTGCGCTCCCGCAACGGATCCCCAAGCTGACATCGGCCAACCGATGACGAGCATCGCCCGATCTCCCGGGCCTGCGGAAACACGGGATCAGACCTTGCCTTTTGCCTGATGCCAATCAACTGATTCCCGAGAGCTCCTGCTCGCATCCGCCACAGGCAGGAGCTTCGCCTGCGAGCAGGCTCCTACAGGGTCACTGCAACGCGGTTGGTGGGTAGCGGGCAGCCACCTTCTTGATGCGGGAGCTATTCGTTGTTCAGTGCCCGTTGTCCCCTCACCTGACGGCGGACGAGCCAGATCAGCAGGAGCGGCAGGATCAGCCACTGAATGAGCGGCAGCAGGCCCGTGCCCAGGAGCGGCAGGGTGGGCATGGTGTCGGCGTACTGCCAGCGGTCGTCGATTTCGGTTGCGTGCCACTCCAGGCCGATGGTGATCACGACTCCGATCGCCACGAACAGCAGCACGGTGCGCAGGGTGGGGTGAAGAATCCAGCCTCGGTTGCGGGTGAGCGCCGCTACGCCCCAGAAGGCCACGAGGGCGATCAATACATCGCCAAGCGTTGCCCGGGTGCAGAACACCACGGCCTCCCAGTGCGGCATGGTGGGCATGTCGTCGAAGAAGGGCACCTGCAGGAACTCCCATGGGTAGTTCAGCAGGAACGCAAACACGGCCACGTTGAACTCGGGTAGGGCCAGGATGCGCTGTCGTGACATGGGAGCCTCCTGTCGGTCTTGGCTCGGGCTGTTCGGACACCGAGACGGTACACGATGATACTGCCTTGCCTGAAGTCGAGGGCCGATCGGCCAGGCGGCGCGGCAACCGGGGCTGGTTCATCGCTCAATCTGATCTAGACTCCAGATAAGCGAACCTTTTCGGCTACAGGAGAGCAAGCGATGCGCATGACTTCTTCCCTTTCTGCCTGGATGGTCAGCGTGGTGGCTGGTCTCATGGTGCTCGCCATGGGAGTGCTGTCCAGCGACGCGCGCGCCGCAGAAACCGTCGACGGGGTGACGATCTACCTGGGTGTAGTGCCGGCCGCGGTCGTACGTGGCCATCATCCGCCCGATCATCCGGAGGCCGAGATGCACGGCGGCACTCCGGACGACGGCTATCACGTAATGATCGCCCTGTTCGACGATAAGATGGGGGACCGCATCACCGGCGCGGACGTGGAAGCCACGATCAGCAGCGATGAGATGGCCGAGGTTCGCAAGGATCTCGAACGTATGGTGATTGCCGATGCCGAGACATACGGCAATTACTTCGACCTGACCGGCAGCGCCCCATACGACATTGACCTCAAGATCCGGCTGCCGGACGACGATCGCGAGGTGCGGGCCACCCTGGACTGGCAGCGCCCCTGAGCACCGCGACCCAACGGGCGGGGCAGGAGCGGAGGAAGAGGACACCCGTCTTCCGGATGCGGGCATGCATCTCGATAGCAGGCCACCGGGTCGGCGGCGACAGGCTGACGCGGACGGTTTACCCTCGGAGGCATTGATCGAGTAAGGGTCTGCCCATGCCGTTTCCTGCGCAGAAGACGAAGATCGTGGCCACCATCGGGCCGGCGTCCGACTCCCCGGACACGCTACGCCGAATGATGCAGGCCGGGCTCAACGTGGTGCGGCTGAATTTCTCGCATGGTGACCCGGCCTACCACGCCGAGGTGATCGGACGTATCCGAGAGGCGGCACGGGATGCCGGCGCACGCGTTGCGATCCTGGGCGACCTGCCGGGGCCGAAGATGCGTATCGGCGAACTGGCCGAGGAGCCGATCGAGCTGGAGCCCGGCCAGACCATCACACTGACCACCGAGGACTGCACCGGGGATGCCTCGCGCGTGAGCGTTTCGTTCGCCGGGCTGCCGGAGGCGGTACAGCCCGGTGATGCGCTGTTTCTCAACGATGGCTACATCGAGCTGGAGGCGTTGTCGGTCGAGGGCCACGACGTCACCTGCCGCGTGCAGACGGGCGGGGAACTGCGCTCGCGCAAGGGTCTGAACCTGCCGGGCATCGATCTCGGCATCCGCGCCTTTACGCTGGACGATCACGACTGGCTGCGGTTTGCGGTGGAACACGGCGTGGATGCCGTCAGCCAGAGCTTCGTGGTCGACGGCGACGACATCCTGGCCGTGCGCAAGGCCGCGGAGGCGCTGGGCTACAGCCCGTTCATCGTCGCCAAGATCGAACGGGCGGCGGCGCTGGAGCAGCTCGACAGCATCCTGGAGGCGGCGGACGGCATCATGGTGGCGCGCGGGGATCTGGGGGTGGAGATCCCGATCGCGAGCATCGCCCTCGCCCAGCGCCGCATCACCCGGCGCGCCAACCAGTACCACCGCCCAGTGATCACCGCCACCCAGATGCTGGAGTCCATGGTCACCTCGCGCCGCCCGACCCGTGCCGAGGCGACCGACGTGGCCAATGCCATCCTGGGCGGCAGCGACTGCGTGATGCTCTCCGGCGAATCGGCCATGGGGCGGTATCCGGTGGAGTCGGTGGCCATGCTCGCGGCCATTGCCCGCTCGATCGAACCGGAACGCGACCGGGGCGTGATCCCGGATGGCCCGAACGACCATGGCGAGGCCGGGCACGACCGCGCCGTCGACCTGATCGTGCGCAGCGTATTCCACACCGCGCAGCGGCGTCTGCCCCAGGTGACCCTGGCGCCCACGCTCAGCGGCACCACCGCCCGACGCATTGCCTGCCTGCGCCTGCCCTGCTGGACGGTCGCTTTCACCCCGACCCCCGCAACCGCCCAGAGCCTGCAGTTCTCCTACGGCGTCGAGCCGGTGGAAGTCACCGAGGACCGCAGCGACTGGAACGACTTCGCCCGGACGTGGCTCGCCGAGAACGACATCAATGACGGCCTCGCCCTCCTCATCCAGGGCCCCTCGGGCCCGAACCCGACCGGCAACCACCGCCTGGAACTGCTCGAACTCGACAGCCCCAGCCAGGGAGACGCACCAGGGCATACCTGAGAAAAGGTCAACGAGAACACACCCTTCTTCCCTGCCCCGTCATGGCGAGGCCCCGCCGGGGCCGTGGCCATCTCCGAACGCGACCCCAGACGTCCGCCTCTGTCAGCGCCGGGGAGATCCACAGAGATCGCCACGGCGCTGCGCGCCTCGCGATGACGGTGCCGGCCCGTGAAGGGGACACCCATCTTTGCCCTACCCAACCTTCAGCTCGCGGCCTTGTCCGGACGGGCCTGCCCGGTACTCAAGTCCGCGCCTGCGAAGAAGAGCCTGCGATACCGCCCCGGGGTGGTACCCGTCAGCCGCCGGAACAGCTCGCGACAAAAAGATACGTCCTCGTACCCGACGGCGAAGCTGATCTCCTCGATGGACATCGTGGTGGTTTCGAGCAGGTGCTTGGCCCTTTCGATGCGCACGTTCTGCAGGTAATGCACAAGGGATACGCCGGTAGCCTTTTTGAATCGACGCTTCAGGGTGCGCTCTGCCAGGCCGGATTCCTCGATCAGCAAGCGGATCGCGGAGTGCTCGGCAAAATGCCGGCCCAGCCAGTCCTCGCACTGCCGGATTCGGGCGTCGGCATGGTCGGATTGCAGCACCAGCGGGGTATAAGGCCCCTGGCCTTCATCGTGCCACTTGAGCAGATACACCTTGGCGATGCGGATGGCCTCCACCGGGCCCAGATGGCGCGCGATGATATGCAGGGCCAGATCGTGCCAGGACGTGGTACCCCCCGCGCTGACGATCCGCCCTGACGGCTCCGCCAGGACCAGATTAGGCTCGGGCCGGAATCGGACTTCCGGATAGTCGCGCCGGAACAAGTCCTGATACCCCCAGTGCGATGTGGCGGCACACCCGGCCAAAAGCCCCGTTTCGGCCAGCATGATGGTTCCGGAGCAGGCGGAGTAGATGGATTTTCCGCCCTCATAGCAGTCGCGAACCCAGCGCATCAGTTCCGGGTACCGGCCATGGAAGGATTCGTCCGGGCCCAGCCATAGCTCGGGCAGGATCACGATGGACGCCTCCGGCTGGTCGCGAATCGCGCAATGCGGCTGCACCGGAATGTCGTTGCCGCAAAGAAAAGGCTTGCGTTCGCACGCGACGATGCGCACCCGAAACCCGGCCTGGATGACGGGCTCATGGCGAAGGCGTTGCCAGAGATTCCCGGCGGCCGAAAGCACGTCCACCATGCCGTACAGCGCGGAACCAGCCGTTTCGGGGACGGCAACGATCAGCACCTCGACAGGCATGTCCGAGCGGCTCATCTGCGTCCTCCGGTGGCACGAACGCCACGCTTCTGGCTCGTCTGCCGCTTATGCAGTCGATTACCCGGTTATAGCCTATAACTGCGCCACCATCCGATGGCGCGAAATGGTCCCTTCTGAAGCGGAGAACAGCCATGAACACGCAAGACACCATCAACGGCCTGAACGTGGATCAGATGACCACGACCGTGCAGGCCCTGCAGGACAACCGCGAACTCGCGCAGTTCGAGTTCCGCGCCCGCAACACCTGGATCAGCGGAGGCGAGAATCGATCGACCATCAAGGACTTCTATGGCGCGGGTGCCGAAGACACCTCGCGGGATACCGGGTGGGAATTCACCAACGGCGAACCGCCGGTGCTACTCGGCAACAACGAGGGTGCCAACCCGGTTGAATACCTGCTCCACGCGCTGGCGGGATGCGTCACCACGACGACCGTGCTGCACGCCACCGCCCGGGGTATTCACATCCGTTCGCTTTCGACCGAGCTGAAAGGAACGATCAATCTGGAAGGTCTCCTGGCGCTCAATGACGAGGTCCCGGCCGGCTACCAGGACATCACCATCCAGATGCAGGTCGACGCGGACTGCAGCCAGCAAGAGCTGGACGACCTGCTCGGGTTTGCGCAGGAACATTCGCCGGTGTGCAACACGGTCTGCCGACCGGTACCGGTCAGGATCGAGCGCGTGGCCCATGCCGGCCGGTCGGCGGCGTAATGCGGACGACTGGAACCACCTGTCCCTTGCCAGCTTCCGCGGTTCCAGTGCGACGGCGGCGCACGCAGTACGCGCCGTCGTCCGCTCGACGCTGAATGGCAGGCAAGGGGGTTCCCTCGTTCAGCGCCTGCCGCCACAAACGGTGCACATGACCCGCGAAGGCCCTACATTGGACGAAAGGAATGACCCAGGGAGCGGTGAGTGACAGCCGAGCAGTGGATGATCTTCGGGGTGCTGGCGGTCACCCTCGTGTTGTTTGTATGGAACCGCTGGCGCTACGACATCGTGGCGATCGGGGCGCTGCTGGCGGCGGCCTTTCTCGGGCTGGTCCCGTTTCGCGAGATGTTCTCCGGCTTCGGCCACCCGGCGGTGATCACGGTCGCCGCCGTGCTGGTGCTGAGCCGGGGGTTGCTGAACGCCGGGGTGGTGGACACGGTCGCGCGGCAGCTCACCCGTGTGGGCGACCAGCCCTGGGTTCAGGTGGCCGCACTGACGGGGATCGTGGCGCTGGCCTCGGGGTTCATGAACAACGTCGGCGCGCTGGCCCTGCTGATGCCCGTGGCCATCTGGATGGCGCGCCAGAGCGGGCGTTCGCCCTCGTTCCTGCTGATGCCGCTGGCGTTCGGGTCGCTTCTGGGCGGGATGCTGACCATGATCGGCACGCCGCCGAACATCATCATTGCCGAGTACCGCGCGGAGGCGACAGGCACCGCGTTTGCAATGTTCGACTTCCTGCCGGTGGGGCTGGGGGTCGCGCTGGTCGGCGTGATCTTCATTGCGCTGATCGGCTGGCGGCTGACGCCGCAACGCGAACGCCCGGCCGCCAGCGGCGAGCTGTTCGAGATCAGCGCCTACCTGACCGAGATACGCGTGCCGGAGGGCAACCGCTATGTCGGGCGCACCGTCTACGAGTTGATGCGCGAGCTGCGCGGCGAGGCCGAGGTGGTCGTGGTCGGACTGGTACGCGGGGAACGCCGGGAGCCGATGCCTGCCATCTACGAGGTGCTGCGCGCGGATGACATCCTGCTGGTGGAGGCGGACTCCGACAGCCTGAAGACGCTGCTGGACGTGACCGAAATGGAGCTGCAGGCGCGGGTCGAGGAGGAGGAAGAGCAGGAGCAGGCCGAACAGGAAGGCAACGGCGAGAAGCGCGACAGCGCCCTGGGCGAACTGGCGCTGGAGGAGGCGATCGTGACGCCCGGCTCGCGCCTGGTCGGCGCCACGGCCAGTGCCCTGGAACTGCGCCAGCGCTACGCGGTGAATGTGCTGGCGGTGGCGCGCCAGGGTGTGCGCCTGCGCGAGCGCCTGGACCAGGTGCGGTTTCGGGCCGGGGACATTCTGCTGGTACAGGGAGGCGAGGAGGAACTGCCCGGTGCGCTGAGCGAGCTTGGCTGCCTGCCCCTGGCCTCGCGCGGGTTGCGCATCACCCGGCCGCGCAAGGTGATCCTGGCCAGCAGCCTGTTTGCGCTCGCGCTGGGCGCGGTGGCGCTGGGCTGGGTACCGGCGGCACCAGCGCTGGTCGGGGCCGCAGTGGCGATGGTACTGGTCGGGCTGATCGGGCCAAGCGAGGTGTATCGCGGGATCGAGTGGCCGGTGATCGTGCTGCTGGCCGCGCTGCTGCCGGTGGGCCAGGCGCTGGAGACGACCGGCGGCTCGCAGCTGATCGCCGATGGCCTGTTCACGCTGGGCGAGGCCGCCTCCCCTGCCATGATGCTGGCGCTGTTGATGGCCGTGGTCATGCTGCTGTCGAACGTGATCAACAACGCCGCGGCGGCGGTACTGGCCGCACCGGTGGGGATCGCACTGGCGCGGTCGATGGAGGCCGCACCGGACCCGTTCCTGATGGCCGTGGCCATCGGCGCCTCCTGCGCCTTCCTCACGCCCATCGGGCACCAGTCGAACACGCTGGTGATGGCGCCGGGTGGCTACGAGTTCCGCGACTACTGGCGCATGGGGCTGCCGCTGTCGCTGCTGGTCATCGTGACCGCCGTGCCGCTGATCCTGTGGATCTGGCCACCGTAGGGTCACTCGCGTCTGGCCTGCAACATGGGGCCGGCAGACACCGGCCCCAATGCGCTGGGGTTTTTGCCCGGAACGCTTCCTGGTCGCGCGTCTAGCCGCCGCGCACGCCCTGTTCGATCCGCTCGCCGACGTCCGGATCGATATTTTTCCAGTACGCGAAGGCACGCTCGAGCACGGGTTCCGAGACCCCATCCTTCAGGTGCCCCACCACGTTGGAAACCAGTCGTTCCCGGGCGTCGTCATCCATAACCTTGCGCACGAGCGTCCCGGGTTGCCCGAAATCGTCATCGTCCCGGCGCTTGGTGTACGGGGCGCGGACGAGTTCGCCATCCGCCGCCCATGTCGCCATTTCCGGGTAACGCTCGCTGTCCGCCGCGGGGCCACCCTTGGAGTTGGGTGCATACACGGGATCTGACACGTTCTGGACCCGCATCGCGCCATCCTTGCTGTAGCTGTGAACCGGTACCTGGGGCGCATTGACCGGGATCTGTTTGTAGTTGACCCCCAGGCGCGCCCGGTGGGCATCGGCATAGGAGAAGACCCGCGCCAGCAGCATCTTGTCCGGGCTGAACCCCGTGCCGGGGACCTGGTTGTTCGGCTCGAACGCAGCCTGTTCGATCTCGGTGTGGAAATCCGTGGGGTTGCGGTCCAGGGTCAGCCTGCCCACTTCGATCAGTGGGTAGTCGCCATGCGGCCAGACCTTGGTCAGGTCGAAGGGGTTGAAGCGGTAGGTCTCGGCCTCCTTGAACGGCATGATCTGCATGTACAGCGTCCAGCTCGGGTGATCCCCCCGATCAATGGCCTGGTAGAGGTCCCGAGTGTGGTAGTCAGCGTCTTCGCCAGCGAGCCGGTCGGCCTCTTCCTGGGTCAGAAACTCGATGCCCTGGTCGGTCTTGAAGTGGTACTTCACCCAGAATTTTTCGCCCTCGGCGTTCACCCACATGTAGGTGTGGCTGGAGTAGCCATTCATATGGCGCCAGGTTTTCGGAATGCCGCGATCGCCCATCAGCCAGGTGACCTGGTGCGCGGATTCCGGCGACAGGGTCCAGAAGTCCCATTGCATGTCGTGATCGCGCAGGTTGCTGTCGGCACGGCGCTTCTGGGAACGGATGAAATGCTGGAACTTCATCGGGTCGCGAACGAAGAACACCGGCGTGTTGTTGCCCACCAGGTCGAAGTTGCCTTCGCTGGTGTAGAACTTCACCGCGAAACCGCGCGGATCCCGCCAGGTGTCGGGGCTGCCACGCTCGCCGGCCACCGTGGAAAAACGCAGCAGCACGTCGGTCTTGGTGCCAGGCTGAAACACGGCGGCCTTGGTGTAGCGGCTGACGTCGTTGGTCACCTCGAAGTGCCCGAATGCCCCAGCCCCCTTCGCATGTGGCTGGCGCTCCGTGATCCGCTCACGATTGAAGTTCGCCATCTGCTCAATGAGGTAATGGTCATGGAGCGCGATGGGCCCATCGGGTCCGATGGTGAGCGAATGCTCGTCACTCGCGACGGGAATCCCTGCATCGGTGGTGGTCGGTTTGTTAGTTGCCATGGGGTGCCTCGCTGATTACTGGCTCGCGGCGTGCCGCGTGGCCGTATTGGGGAAGCCCCTTGGCGGGCGCGATGCCCGGAGTGCTCCGCAGGAGGCACGAGAAAGCGTGCCCTCCCGGCGGGACGGACCGGCGTCGCGGGGATCCCCAAGGGGTCTCGATTTGCTTACATCGCTTACGAGACTAGACCCCCTGGATCGGCCATTACCACGGCGAAAATGAGTGGCCGATCGCAGTAACGAGAGCCGCCTTATCCAGCCGATTAGTTCGCTGATACCGATGGGCTGTCGACTGCCTCAACGTCCTGGCGCAGGGAATTCAGTCGCTCCTGCACGGCCTCGGGGTAGTCGGCCTGGTGGCGGCCGCCCAGGTGTTCGGCCAGGAAGGTCTCCAGCCCGGCGAAGAAGGCTAGGCGATTGGTCTGGTCGACCAGACCGTGGCCTTCGTCCGGGGCCAGCAGGTACTCGACCGGGTGTCCGGCCTCGCGCAGGGCTGCAACGATCTGGTCGGACTCCTGCTGCTTCACGCGCGGGTCGTTGGCACCCTGCGCGACCATCAGCGGTGCCTGGATGTTCTCCACGTGGAACAGCGGCGACTGCGCCTTGAGGCGCTCGCGGTCGTCCGGGTCCTCCGGATCGCCGACGCGGCCGTGCATGCGGCGGATGCCGGCCTCCCAGTACGGCGGGATGGATTCCATCAGCGTGATCAGGTTGGACGGTCCCACCATGGAGACGCCGGCGGTGTACAGCTCGGGTGTCCAGGTGAGCCCGGCCAGGGCCGAGTACCCCCCGTAGGAGGCCCCGAAGATCGCGACCCGCTCGGGATCGGCGATGCCCTGGTCGATCAGGTATTTCACGCCGTCGGTGACGTCGTGCTGCATGACACCCGTGCCCCACTCCTGGTTGCCGGCGTTGAGGAATCCCTTGCCGAAACCGGAAGAACCACGGAAGTTGGGCTGAAATACCGCATAGCCACGGTTGGCGAGGAACTGCACCGTGCCGCTGTAGCCCCAGGTATCGCGAATCCACGGGCCGCCGTGCGGCATCACCACCAGCGGCAGGCCTTCCGGCTCCGCGCCGTGCGGGAGCGTGAGGTAGCCGGGAATCTCCTGGCCGTCGCGCGCGGTGTAGCGGATCGGCTCCATCGGCGCGAGGTGCTCGCGCGGCAAGTCCGGGCGCCCCTCGTACAGTCGTTCGATCTCGCGCGTCTCGACGTTCGCGAGATACACGCTGCCCGGGTCGGTGTCCCGGATGACCCCGACCGTCCACAGGGACTCGTCGCGGGTGCGCGAGGTGATCTCCAGCTCACCCTCGCCCAGCTCGTCGCGCAGCCAGTCCAGGTGCGACTCGAAGTCCTCGTCATGCGCGTAGATGCGCTGGCGATCCCCGGTGTACACCGTGGCCAGCAGGCGATGGTCCTGATCCGAGAACTTCGCGCCGCCAAGGTCGACTTCGCCTTCCGGATCGCGATGCACCCGCTCTTCCTCGCCAGTGGCCGGGTCGAACAGGACCAATTCGATCAGGTCACGCTCGTCCCCCGCGTTGGTGCGCATATAGAGCCGCTCGCCGTCGGGATGGAAATTCGCGATGGAGCAGGTCTCGCCGAACGCGCAGGTATAGATCGACTCGAATTCGTCCTGCGACTGCACGCGCAGGATCTCGGTGCCCGCGTCGTCCGTCGTGCGCACGGCCTTGCGCAGCTCGCCTTCGTGGAAGCCCCAGCCCTCGATCTCGGCAGTGTTCTTCGCCACGCGGGTCTTCTCGCCGGTCTCCAGCGCTACGCGATAGACATCGTGCAGGCGCGGGTCGCGTTCGTTCAGCCCGACGAAGATGTACTCCGGGGTCGAGCGCGGGACATGCTGCACCCGCGCCTGCACGCCATCACCCCCGGCGAGGTGGCGCGACTCGGGAATCCCGTCCTGCCCGACGGCGTCCTCCAGCGCGATCACGCGCAGCTCAAGATTCTCGTCGCCATCGCGATCGCGCACGAAGATCAGGTGCCGTCCGTCGCGGGACCAGAAAAAGCCCATGATCGAACGCGGCTCCTCGGTCAGCGGACGGGCCGACTCCAGGGGATCGCCCCGCTTCATCAGATGCAGGTTCATGGCGCCCTCGTGGGCGCTCACCAGTGCCACGTAGTCGCCATCCGGCGAGATACGCCCGGCGGCATGCTGCGGATCGCGGAAGAACTGCTCCAGCTCAAGCAGCGGCGGCGCTTCGCCCTGTGCCCAGGGGCCTTCGCTACCGTCCACGAATTCGGCCTCGACCTCGGTCTCGGCAGCGCCGATGGTCGGCACGGCGAACAACGCCAACGACACGCTCAGCGCGATGGCCGCGGGCGACCTGCGCCGCTTCGTGATCCCGTGATTCGCCAAACGCTCACCCGTGGACTGCATACCTTGTCTCCCGTTACGTGCTGCACCAGCGACAGCCACGCCTCCCCGCGGGTTCCCGACAAGGCCGGGAATACCAGCCAGCAAATGGCTAGTCCTTCCAGCCGCGGAAGCCCTCGCGTACCGACAGGCAACGGGCGTAGCCCAGCTCCCGCAACAGCTCGGCGGCGCGCAGGCTGCGACGACCGCTGTTGCACAGGCACAGCAGGATCTGGTCCTGCGTCACGTGGTAGCGATTGATCAGCGAGAGGAAGTGCTGAAAGTCGCGATCATCCGGCTCGTCCGCGTCCAGCAGCTCCTGCTCCTCCTCCGAGATCGCCCGTCCCAGCAGCTGCTTCAGCCGGAACAGCGGCACCGACACCGCGCCTTCCACCTCCCCCTCCAGCTCCAGCTCGAAGGGCTGGCGGATATCCAGCAGCACGGCCAGGCCGATATCCACCAGTTCGCGCGCGGCGTTGACGCTGATTTCCAGCTGCGGGTCGTTCGTCTCGTTCGCCATGAAGGCTCCTTTGCAATTGCGGGATCGGAAAGATCGGGATTAGGCACACTAGAAATGCCACGATTCACACGGATTTGCCTTTTTTTGGGTGCCTGGGTAGCATCCTAATTTCTTTAATTCTAACAGACAGTTATCAATCGATGGAGCATACGACGATGGGAACCCTCACCTAGGCCGGGCGCCGAATTCCGCGCCCGGCCCATGCCTTCTTCTAACACCTCAACAGGAGATGCGACCGTGGCGCGCAAGAGCTCGTCTTACCTACGTCAAGCCTACGATTCCCAAGTCAACCGCTGGGTCCGCCAGGACTACTGGGGCGCGATTGGTACACCAGTCGACCTTGCCTCGCTACTCGAGAAGATCGAGAGCGAGCCCCCCCATTCGGACACTACTCCCCGATGCGGACAAGTTATCCAGACAGGCTGCTGCGTCCGCCTGCTGGACTTGCAAACCGAGGAGACCTATCTGGTCGAGCTTTGCGAGCCGGAGCACGCCCAGCCCGAGCGCGGGAAGATATCGATCTTGTCCCCTCTGGGCTCGCGTCTGCTGGGGCTGCGCAAGAACTCGCTGGCCGAGATCACGCTGCTCCGTAGCCGACTGCGATTCCTGGTAATCGAAATACTGGCACCGGGGCACGATCCAGACCAATGATCCACACAGGCCTGCCGGAGGTTCACGCCCCGGCAGGCACATCATCCGGCCGGAATACCGTATCCGTGTGCTGCCTCTTCATCTTCGTCAGAGGCTATGGGCACAATCATTCTGTTGCGGTGCCGCCACCATTTCTCGCACCCAACTCCAGGAGAATGCATGAGGCTCTGGTCGAAGTGGAAAAAAGGCGGTGCGTTGCTGGCCGACGTGCTCAAGCGCAACGGGATCGACCCTACGGCGGCCGCGGCCCAGGAGGTGTTCAGCCAGATCCTGAACGAGGCGGAGGCGGCGGCCGATACACGCCTGAAGGATGAGCAGGCCGACGGGAACCTCTCGCCCGACGAGCGCAACACGCGCTGGGAGGCGCTGTTCTTCGAAGAGATTCGCGCCCGGGCCAAGGACTACGCCCAATCTGCGCGCAACCAGCGCAAGGATTAAGCCCGGCCATTTCGTGGCCCCCGTCGCACTTCGTGCTACCCTCCGCCGCGTTTCCCGTTCCACCGGTCCCGTCCATGAAATTTTTCCGCCTGATCAGCGTTCTCGAGGGTTTGTCGCTCGTCACCCTGCTGTTTATCGCAATGCCGCTGCGCACGTATGCGGATATGCCGCTGGCCGTCACCTATGCCGGCTGGGTGCACGGCATCCTGTTCATCCTCTACGGTGCGACTTCGCTGGTCGCCAGCCACCTGAACGGCTGGTCGGTGTGGAAATGGCTGCTGGTTCTGTTCCTCGGCGTGGTCCCGTTCGGCTTCCTCTACGTGGACCGCATGATCCGCCGCGAGACCACCCCCGCCGGCGAGGCCGAGACGGCCTGACCCCACCCATCGTCAGCCGGGGCCCGACAACGGGCACGGCGGGCGCCAAGCCTTGTCATCCCGGCCCAGGCGAAGCGTCGAGCCGGGATCTCCCGCGCCGGCAGTCCCCGTCGACCGAGCCCAACCCGCGCGCGGAGATCCCGGATAACCGCTCGCGGCTTCCGGGATGACACAGTCGGGTGCGCGATGCCGGGTGAGCCTGGAATCACGGAGCGTCGCACTTCCGCACAATGGGCTTTGGCGTGGTTTAATCGGCGCTCCACCCCGCCGATAGCGAAGCCGCCATGATTGCCGTGATCTTTGAAGTGGAACCGCATGCCGAACGCAGGCAGGACTACCTGGATGCGGCCGCGAGCCTGCGCGAACACCTGAAGGACGTCGACGGGTTCATCTCCATTGAACGTTTCGAGAGTCTCAGCCAGCCGGGCAAGGTCTTGTCACTGTCCTTCTGGCGGGACGAGACCGCCGTGCAGGAATGGCGCAATCTGGAGGCGCACCGGCAGGTGCAGGCGGCCGGGCGCGGGGGCATCTTTGTCGACTACCGCCTGCGCGTGGCCGAGGTCGTGCGCGATTACGGTATGCATGACCGCGACCAGGCCCCGCCCGACTCGCGCACGGCCCACGGGGCCTGAATCCACCAACCGCCCCGGCGCGTATCAGTCCGTGTCGCGCACGATGATGCGGCCCTGCATGTAGGGGTGCGGGGCGCAGATGTAGTCGTAGGTTCCCGGCTCGGTCAGGGTCACGCTGTCGCTCTCGGCGTGTGCCAGCAACGCAGTGGCGAACGACTGCGGACCGCTCAGGGCCACCGCGTTGTGGGCACCGGATGTCTCGCCGTGCCCGTAGGTGAAGACGTCCTCGTTGACCCAGGTGATCTTCGTGCCCGGCGCCACCTCGACGATCTTCGGGTAGAAGGCATTGCCCTTCATCTCGATCACGACTTCCTCGACGTCGGACCCGAACCGAACCGGCCGATCCGCCCGCGCGGGAACCGGGTTGGCATCGGCGTCGGGGATGCCGAATGGTGAAAGGATCCGCCGCGCTTCACCCATCCGCTCTTCCCGCTCCGCCGGCTCGTAGGACGGGCCCTCGGCCAGGATCTCGGAAGGCGTATCGGCGTCCGCACGGGCATCCAGCAGCCCGATGGCACCGCGACTGGTACCCCCCACGCCATGATCCAGCATGGTGTAGACGCCCTCCTCCGGGGGTATCCGGAATTCGATCACCCAGGAGTCCGAGGGGCCCGCGGTGACCGTCTGCCCGCCGGGCCACATGGCCGCGGGATGCCCCTGCCAGTACACGTAGTCCCAGACGATGCCGACGATATGGAAGGTCGAGAGCAGGTTGGGCCCCACGTTCAGGAAATACATGCGCACGTAGTCGCCCGGGCGCACCGGGATCGGGTTTTCCACGTAGCGAAACAGCTCGCCATTGAAGGCGGTGTAGCTGGGATCACCTTCCACCGCTTCCTTGCCGCTGGCGTACAGCTCGTGCTGCAGCATGTAGAGCTTCAGATCCGGCTCCTGCCCCAGGTCCGCTTCCAGTTGGTAGGGCTCCTCGCGCGGCTCGACCACCATCATCCCGTACTGGCCGAACATCACGTGCATGGGGATGGCATGGCCACCCGGAGCGCAGTGATACATGAAGACCCCCGGCGGCGTCGCGCGGAAGGTGATCGACTTGGTCTGCCCCGGCATGATGGAACCGACGTGCTTGGAGGTCTGGGTATAGCCGGCATGGAAGGACGCCCCGTGCATCACCGCCCCGCTATTGGTGATCTCCATGCGCACGATGTCGCCCTCGGTGACACGCAGGGTGGGCCCCGGCAGCTTGCCGTCGATCAGGAAGCCGTCGTAGACGACGCCCTGCCCGATCGGCACCTGACCCTCGTTGAGGTCGATCCTGAACACATGATCCGGCTCGATATCCTGCGAGACGTACCCGGTCGGCCGCGTCTCCAGCCCCTCGTCGCGTTCGATGATCTCGATGAAGTCGCTGTCACCGAACCGCTCGCTGAAATCCGGCCCCGGTGAAGCCTGCGCCGCAGAGGCCACCCACCAGAACAGTCCGATCACGCACCAGGCCACGAGGTGCATACCCCGATCGTGGCGACCCATGGCCGAAGATGCTGCTGGTTTTGTGTGCTTCATTGCGTTCTCCCCCGGACCGGGTACACGGCACCCGGCCAAATCTGTATACCCCATATACCTAATTTCTAGACGCACGGATCGAAGTTGTGCAAGTCACGCGCTCATGGGGCTGCCTGAAAATGCCTTGAACTCCCCATCGCCACCAATGGAAACGGCGTCGGCAGTGGCCTATAGGAACTTCTTTGGCAGCCGGAAAGGAGAGCGGGCATGGGCATCATTGAGGAGTTCAAGCAGTTTGTGGCGCGCGGTAACGTCATCGACATGGCGGTCGGCGTCATCGTGGGGTTGGCGTTCGGGCAGATCGTGTCGTCCCTGGTGTCGGACGTGCTGATGCCACCCATCGGTCTGCTGATCGGCGGGGTGGACTTCTCGGAGCTGATGATCGTGCTGCGTGAAGCGGAGAACGGCGTGGCCGCGGTGACGATCAACTACGGCACCTTCATCAAGCGCGTAGTGGACTTCCTGATCATCGCGGTGGTGGTGTTTGCCGCGATCAAGACGATCAGCCGGCTGCAGCGGACGAAGGAAACCCCGCCCGCGGAACCGCCCGCCCCCAGCAACGAGGAAAAGCTGCTCGCCGAGATCCGCGATCTGCTGAAGTCGAAGTAGCGGCGAGGGAAGCCCCCGCCGCCACTTGGCGTCAAAAGTCCTCGAACTCCATAGTGCGGAAGACGCGGCCGGCATTTTGCCGGTGCAGCTCGTCGTAGGTGTCGAGGTGGCGGTAGGCCGACTGGTCGATGTTGTAGGCGTCGTTCAGCGTGCCGCCGGTATCGATGATCTCCTGCACCTCCTCGCGCAGGAAGACGAGGTAGTCCCGGGTGTACTTGCGCAGCTGCTCGAAGTCGGTCACCGGACCACCGTGGCCGGGGATGATGTAATCGGCCTCGATCGCCTCCAGCTTGTCCCAGGTCTCGATCCAGCCGGCGGTGTCGGTGTACTCGAAGATCGGCAGCATGCGCTCGTGGAAGGCGAGATCGCCGGTGATTAGCGTCTGGCGATCCGGGGCCCACAGGGCGATATCCCCCGGGGCATGTGCGGGGCCGAGGTAGAGCACCTCGATGATCTCACTGCCCATGTCCAGCTCGACCCGATCCTCGAAAATCTTGTCCGGCGTGCCCAGTTCGGTGAGAAACGCCTTGTCGCGCGTGCGGTTCGGTGCGCCCTCCAGGCTGCGCTGGCCGTTCTGCTCGATCTCGCGCGCGGCATCCTCGTGCGCGATCACGGTGGCGCCCTGCTCCTGCCAGTAGGTCATGCCGAGCATCGCATGCCCCTGGGCGTTCTCCAGCACCACATACTTCACCGGCTGATCGGTGCGCTTCTTGATCTCCTGGTGCAGGGACTGCGCCAGCAGGTAGTTG
This sequence comes from Thioalkalivibrio sp. HL-Eb18, assembly GCF_000364985.1. Classification (NCBI taxonomy): domain Bacteria; kingdom Pseudomonadati; phylum Pseudomonadota; class Gammaproteobacteria; order Chromatiales; family Ectothiorhodospiraceae; genus Thioalkalivibrio; species Thioalkalivibrio sp. HL-Eb18. Next base: position 49,575 of record NZ_KB822976.1, on the reverse strand, counting down.
TCACCCGCGTTCATCACGACCACGCCATCGTCGGTGATGATGAACGACAGGTTGTTGTTGTGGCCGGAATTCTCGTAGGTCGACGGCTGGGTCGCACCGATCGCGGACCAGACGCCATCGGTCACCTCCTGCGGCATGTCGTAGAGGAAGGAATCCAGCGCCTTGTCGAGCACGTACAGCGGCAATTCGGCCTCCTTCCACTCGGGGAAGCCGCCAGCGTAATTGTGCACGTTGGTATAGCCCATGCGCTGGAGCGTCTGCGCTGCGAGTGCGGAGCGGCGGTTCTCGTCGCTGTAGACGACGATCGGCGCGTCCTTGTCCGATACGTCACCCGGGATGCGAAACTCCAGCTCGCCCCGCGGGATATTGAGTGTCAGGTGCGAACGGATCTGCCCGCCGCCCAGCTCGATCTCCTGGTGCGAGCGTACGTCGATCAGGACATGGTCCGGCTCGTTCGCGATCAGCTCGCGCAGGGCCTCCTGGTCGATATCGGTAACCTCGGCCCGAGCATCCTCGACCAGGGAATCCGCGGTGATCTCGTCCCCCTGCGCGACGGTTGCCGCCGCGAACAGGGCCAAAGCCAGCCATGATGTACGCATCGGGGTGTCCTGTTGTTGCCGGATGTGATTCCCTGAACATAGACAGCCACGGCGCGAGCGTCCATAAAGCGCCCGGCAACGGAACGCCCAGCCCAAGGGGTACAGGAGAAACCACCATGACAGACGCCGCCGAGCTGGCGCGACTCAAGGAACGGATCGATCAACTGGCCGGGATGGCCGCCGATGAACATGCCGCGGCAGCGCGCACGCTCGCCGACGAGCTGAAGGGGGAACTGGCGGTACTGTCCGATGGCGGAAAGCCCGCCCCGGGTACCAGCCAGGCGGACCATTCAGGCGAGTTGCGGGTACCCCGGGAGACGAATCTGAGATGCCCGCGCTGCACGCTGCATTCGTTCAACTTTCAGTCCGGCTCGATGCGCGCACGCGATGACGGGGCGGGCTACGAGGCACGCTTTCACTGCATGAGCTGCGGATTCGAGGACTACGCGCCGGTCAAGCCCCGCTGAGGGAAACACTGAGCGGGCTCGCTGCCGCGTGATCAGCGTGGATGCGTGTGCAGCCAGGTGCGCATGCGGCGGGTCTTCTCGACCATGCGCCAGAGGGAACGGCTGTTGTTGTAGCGCGAGACGTGCTGCAGCGGGACCCACAGGATGTCGTGCGACTCGTGGCTGCCGGGCACCGGCAGGCGGTCGTCGATCTCCAGCAGAAAGCGCACGTCGATGTGTTCGTGCATCGGAAAGTGCGGGCTCGCCGGGATGGTGTGGATGTCGAGATCAAAGACGTCCTCGGCCACCAGGTGAATATGCTCCCGTGCCAGGCCCGTTTCCTCGTGGATCTCGCGCAAGGCGACCTGCAGGATGTCCGACTGGCCGTCGGCATGCCCGCCCGGCTGGAACCAACGGTGGTGCTTGCCATGCAGCAGGAGCAGCGCGCGTTCGCGATCCGGGCTGACCACCCAGGCGGAACCAGTCACGTGTGCCGGCAGGAGATCGCAGTGGAAGCAGTCCGGATGGGCCTGCACGAAGTCCAGCGCACGGCGCACAAAGCCGGCTTCCTCGATGAACGGGGTCTGGTGGCGGGCGAGCAGCTCGAGCAGTTGCGCGCGGTGCATCTTATGTACCGGCGGGGTTGTGCAGGGCGTGAATCGCCGCCCGTGCCGCCTCGTCGATGTCCGCCTCGGAGCCGGCCAGCGTCAGGCGGCCGAACGCACCCACCGCGCGCACGTCGATCAGCGAGACATGGGAGGCCTTCAGTGCCTGATTGGCCGCATAGATGATGTAGCCGGCCGGCTCCGCCTCGAGGATGAACATGCTCTGGTCGGGCAGGATCATGTTGCCGCGCCGGTTCTGGCGGTTGATCAGCACGGTGTGATCCGGCGTCATGCCGCGGATCGTCTCCTGCCACGGGATACGGCAGGGCTGGCGTTCGGACTGATCCGCGCCCAGGCGCTGCAACAGCACACGGCCGGCCTCCTGCACATCGCTCTGGTCGCGATGGTGGATCACCATGGAACCGAATTCGCGTTCCACGACCTGCTGCGCGAGGTGCACACGGGTGGCCTTCAGCGCGACGTCCGTCAGCCGGTGCACGGCCATGCCCGGCGACACCTCCACCCACAGGCACGCGTCCCCCGGCACGGGCAGAAAGCCCTGGGAGACCGTGGCCATGTATTCCGCCAGCTGAGGCTGGAGGGAATCCATGTAGACGTAGGTGCGCAGCTTGATCATCGATTCGCTCTGGGCCGGGGCAACACCCCGTTAGCCCCCGCGCGGCGCGGCCCGGGCCCGCGCGGGAATCCGCACACACGAATTTGAGCCGCCAGAAAACCGCCGGCTTGTTCGCGCACACGGGAGAATAAAGGGGCGTATTGTGAACGCAGCGGCCCCGAAGCTCAACGCCAGACACTCCTGCGCTGCGCGAAACCGCGCATTTTTGTGACACGGCGGAACGACAGTGCGGGTGGCTGGCTCTACTCTCGAGACAAGACATTCATGTTCTTGCGCCCTGCCCGGGAGCCTGTATGAGCATCAACCAGGAAACGGACCTGAGTCGCCATCACGAGCCGCGCGATTTCTCCGACCGTGTCGCACGCGCCTTCACATCCATGATGCGCCTGTTCGCCGACACCTTCTTTGCCCGCCGCTACGGCCACCGCGCCGTGGTGCTGGAGACGGTGGCCGGGGTCCCCGGCATGGTCGGGGCTACCTTGCAGCACCTGCGCTCGCTGCGCCGGATGGAGGACGACCACGGCTGGATCCGCACGCTGATGGACGAGGCCGAAAACGAGCGCATGCACCTGCTCACCTTCATCGAGATCGCCTCGCCCAACTGGCTGGAGCGGCTCCTGATCATCCTGGCGCAGGGCTTCTTCTACACGCTGTATTTCCTGATCTACGTGGTCTCCCCGCGCACCGCGCACCGGATCGTCGGCTACTTCGAGGAGGAGGCCGTCATCAGCTATACCGATTACCTGGAGGAAGTCGAGACCGGTGCGATCGAGAACATCCCGGCACCGGATCGCGCCATCCAGTACTGGGACCTGCCGGAGGACGCACGCCTGTCCGATGTCATTCGCGCCGTACGCGAAGACGAGGCCGGCCATCGCGACGTCAACCACGGCTTCGCCGACCTGCTCAACAAGAAAACTTGAGGCAGGCCTGCCGAGAGATACACACAAAAAAGGCGGTCACATCCCTGTGACGATCGCAACAAGGGACCGTGCGGGAAATCCCGGCGGTGCTCCGTAAACGGGTACCACCGCGTAGCCCTCGGCCTGATGGCCGGTCAGCGCGACGGACGCACTGCGTACCGGCTCGATGCCGGGCAGCACTTCGGCGTGATCGACCCCGAACAGGCGCGCGGCCACAGAGCAGGACTCCATCCGAACGCCCTTGTCCTTCAGCGCGGCGATGAGCTCCTCGATCGTGTCCCGGTGGTCGAACTCCGTTCAGCCCTGATCGACACCCTCCAGTGCCCGCGCATCGTTCGGCATCACATGGGCGGCCAGCGACTCATTGTTACGGAAGTGGTGGCAGATCGAGCCACTCGAGACACCGGGCTCACGCCGAATATCGTGGATCGAGATGTTGAAGTACCCAGCCGTGCTGCACAGTTCCAGCACCGTCTCCAGCACACGCTGGCGCCTCGCCGATTTCCTGTGCTGATACGGTCATCGCGCAACCGAACACGACCGTTCGTGCTCGATTGGGACCGATACACGGCGCTTGCCCCCCCTCGCATCGGGCGAAACAGGCCGGCTTCTGCCAACATGGGGGCCGAGGGGGAGAGGCCAGGGGGGCTTGCATGACCGATCCAGACGATCCGCGCGCCCAGGCCATGACGCCCGGGTCCGGCCAGCGCTACTGGCTGGTGTGGCTGGCAATCGGGCTTGTAGCGACATTCGCTTATATGCTGATGCCCTACGGCGCCACCACTGCGGCCCTGTACGTTGTGGCGAGTCTCGGCGCCGCCGCCGTCGTCGCCGCGGCACTGTTTCGCGGGTGCTCCCCGTGGTGTCGATCGGCCTGGGTCCTGATCGCGATCGCCCTGCTCCTCGGGGGTACCGGGCACCTGATCTGGTATGTCCTGGATCTGCAGGGCCTTGAGCCGTTTCCGGCGGCGCCGGATTTCCTGTACCTGGCGGTCTATCCGCTGTTCATCGTCGCCCTGTGGCGACTGGGCGGCCCCACGGACCGGCACGATGGTGCCCTGGGCGATGCCCTGATCGTCGGCATCTCTGCGGCGGTGCTCGCCTGGGCGCTGCTGATCCAGCCCTACCTGTACGACCCGGAGCTGACCTACCTGCAGCTGCTGGTGTCGGCCGGCTACCCGGTGTTCGACCTGATGCTGCTGCCACTGGCGCTGCGCCTGGTGTTTCGCTACAACACCCGAATTGATGGCCAGCTGCTCCTGCTGCTCGGCGTGCTGGCCTATCTGGCGGCCGATCTCCTCTACGCCCACGGGAACTCCACCGGCTGGTATCAGCCCGGCGGACTCACCGATGCCGGCTGGCTGATCGCCTATACCCTGTTCGCCACGGCCGCGTGGCACCCCTCGTCCCAGGTCAACCCGGACGACCGAACCGGCAGCCATGAGCTCTCCCGCCGCAGGCTCTACATCCTCGGGTCCGCGGCGGTACTGGTGCCGGCGATCATCCTGTTCACCGCCGGGGTGGATACGGACACGGTGCGCGTCGCCGCCGGCGCCTCCATCCTGATCTTCCTGCTGGTTCTGTACCGCATGAGCGGATTGATCCGAGAGACCCAACGCCAGGCCCAGGCGCTGGAGCAACTCTCCCGCACCGACCCGCTAACCGGGGCGGCGAACCGGCGGCACCTGGAGACCGTTCTCGAGGACGAACTGGCGCGTGTCCGGCGTCTCGACACACCGCTCGCCCTCGCCTTTATCGATCTGGATTACTTCAAGCAGTACAACGACCTCCACGGCCACGCGCAGGGGGATCGCCTGCTGCGCGACCTGGTCACAGCCTGGCATCAGGAACTGCGCCCCAGCGACACGGTCGCGCGCTACGGGGGCGAGGAATTTGTGGTGGTGCTCCCCCACACCGGCCCGGATCAGGCGGGCACCGTCATCGAGCGCCTCCGGCAGCGCACCCCGAACCAGCAGACCTGCTCCGCTGGCATCGCCTGTGCCGAGCCGATGGAAACCGCGGAAAGCCTGCTCCGGCGCGCCGACCAGGCCTTGTACCGGGCCAAGGACGAGGGCCGCAACCAGTCGCGGTTCGCCACAACCGATGAGGCTGCGCTGGCGCCATCCTGAACGTTGCCAGCCCCATTAACCCGGCAAGGGCAATGGCCGCCGCGGACACGATGGACAGGCTCCAGACGCGTTGGTTATAGTTCGTGCACCCTCAGGGGAGTAGTCGCTCCGGCACCGCCGGAGGCATGCGTCAACATCCTTGGCCCGAGGGAAACACGGATCCGTGTTTCCCTCGGGCCATGGCGTGTGCAGCCCGTCCGAAGGCGGCCTGACGAGACCTGTGGCATCGAAATCCGCCTCGTGTGATCGCGAGGGCAGCCCGTGGGCGGGCGGCGGATGACGATGTCACCGGCTCTGCGTTACGCCGCCCGCCCCGGAACTGCATTCATGGAACTCTTCCTGCTGTCCATTGTGGCCGTAGCCATCGCGGAGATCGGCGACCGTTCGATGTTCCTGGCGGCCGTGTTCGGCATGCGCTGCCGCAGTGCCTGGGCCGTTTTCTGGGGGATGGCCACGGGCCTCTTCCTGAACCAGTTGTTGTCCGCGGTCGTCGGGATCTGGCTGTTCGCGGTCATCGCCACTGACTGGCACCTGTGGGTGGTCGGGGCGGCCTTCCTGATCATGGCGATCTGGGTCCTGTTCCCGGAAGACGACGAAGACGAGAAGGCACCGCAGGCACGCAGCGCCTTCCTCGCCGCCACGGTGGCTTTCTTCCTGTTCGAGATGCTGGACAAGACCCAGCTGGCGGTCGTCACCCTGGCCGGGGCCTCCGGCGCCCTGCTGCCCGTCGTCCTGGGCGCCACAGTCGGCATCCTGCTGATCACCACCCCGGCCTTGATCCTGGGTAAGCGTTTTGCCGCGCGTATCCCGGCCGCGCCGATGCGCTGGATCGCCTCCGGCATGTTTCTGCTGATCGGCCTGTGGACCTGGTCCGAGGCCGGCAACTGGATCCCCGATCTTGGCCTGCCAGATCTCTCGGGCTTCCTGATGCAGGCGGTCGAAAACCACCAGCAGGGGCAATAACACCAAGCCACCGGGCGCGATGAAGGTCAGCGCCAAAACCCACACGGGCGGGCCTTTTCAGGCATGATGTCCGATCGAGCCCTCCGGGACGCGCCGGCACCTGCTCTGTTCAATATATCGCGCGCGTTGACCCGCATTGCCGCGACGGGAGGTGCGCGTGCGCCGAGATCGGTCCTTGCTACACGGGATTTGTTCGTTTCTCGCATTCGGGCTGCTCGCCATGCCCTTGCCGCTGTCGGCCGAGCTCGAAGTCAAGATCACCACCGGGCTGGAACAGTTCGATGTCCTCCACCATGGCGAGATCGTGACCGTCCGCCGCGAACAGGACACGTTCAACACCTTCGACCTCGACTACCAGATGACATCGCGGGCCTGCCCGCGCACAAGCTGAAGTGGTATCGCGGCGGCATGCAGCTGTGGCACGTATTCGGCCTGACCACGGTTCCGGGCGAACCGGGGGGCCGCTGACCGGGCACCGGCTGTCCGTATAATGGGGGCCTTCCGATTGCGCAGGGAGCGTTATGCAGACCCCGGACGATGCCGCCCAGTTGCTGGACACCCTGCAGGATGACAACCAGTGCGATCTCGCCGAGACCCTGCGTCGTATCGTGGACTGGCTACGCCCGGACAACCCCCGCAATGTGGCGCCGGTCATTGCCCGAATCGAGAGCCTTACGCTGGCCCTGCAGGCACAGCCCGAGGTACGCGAACGCCTGCGCGAGCGTCTGGAGGCCGGCCTGGAGGACGCCCGCCACCTGACGCTGTACACCGGCGTGGGTCTGTTCTCCCGCAAGGGCTTTTTCCGCGAGGCGGCGGAGCTGCTGTACGAGCGCATCAACCCGCGCCCGATGGAGCGCGCGGACCTTCGGGACGTGCTCTACCACGTCTTCCACGACCCCGATGACGCGATCTGGGTATCGGCCCTGCCGGACGATGCCTGGTCCCGGCTGCTGGGGGCGCTGGGCTGCCTGTCCGGCGAACACCCCGGCGTGCTGGACCGCGCCCGCAGCGAGACGCTCTACGCCCTGGAGATGCTCTCGATCTGGATCGCGGCCGAGGAACTGGAACCGGAGCTGCTGCGCCTGGACCCGTCGATTGCCGAGCGCAACTCGGCCTTCGTCGCGCAGGAGCGCGAGATCTCCGCCTACGTGCGCGACTACCGCGCCTGGCTGCAGGACCCCGGCCACGAACGCATGGACGACGCCCATGCCCGGGTGCTGCTGGAGCAGTGCGGGGATCAGATCCTGCGCCTGCGTCGGCGCGCGATCACGCATGGCAGCAGCCTGTCGCTAACCCACCTGCTGGAGCGCCTGGACCAGACGCTGTCGCGCATTCACAAGCTGCTGGACCTGCTCGAGCCGCGCGAGGAGGCACATACGCGCGCCACCGCGGTGGGCGTGTTCCGCGAGCTGGTCACAGCCAGTGCCCGCCGCCACGGGTTGCGCGCGCTGTGGCAGGACAACATCCGCCTGGTCTCGCGCAGCATCACCCAGCATGTCTCCGATACCGGCGAGCACTACATCACCCGCGATCGTGGCGAATATCTGACGATGCTGCGCTCGGGGGCCGGGGCGGGCCTGATTATCGCCTTCATGGCCCTGATCAAGATCCAGGTGGAATCCCTGGGCCTGTCCGAGGGCTGGAACGCCTTGTGGGTCAGCCTGAATTATGGCCTGGGCTTCGTGCTGATCCACATCCTGCACTTCACCGTCGCGACCAAACAGCCAGCGATGACCGCCGCGCGGCTGGCGGCCGCGATCGAGGAGAACGAACGCGGCACGGCCGACGCCTCGAAGCTTGCGGACCTGCTGGTACGGGTGGGCCGCTCCCAGTTCGCGGCCGTGCTGGGCAATGTCGGCGTGGCACTCCCAACGGCGCTGCTGATCGGGGTCCTCACGGCCTGGGGCTTCGGCACACCGGTCCTGTCGAGCACCGAGGCGGATTACCTGCTGGACGGCCTGCGCCCGATCATGGGCCTGGCACTGTTCTTCGCGGCCATCGCCGGGGTGTGGCTGTTCGTCTCCGGTCTGATCGCCGGGTTCTTCGACAACCGCTGCGCCTATCTCGACCTGCCCGGGCGCCTGCGCGAGCACCCACTGCTGCAGCGCCTGCTGCCGGCTTCCACGCGTCACCGCCTCGCCGACTGGGTCGGATACAACTACGGCGCGGTGCTGGGCAATTTCCTGTTCGGTATGCTGCTGGGCATGACCGGCTTTGTCGGCTACCTGCTGAACCTGCCGCTGGACATCCAGCACGTGGCCTTCGCCTCGGCGAACCTCGGCTACGTGACCGCCAGCGAATCCATCGGCGTGTTCACCTTCCTGTTGTTCCTGGTGTTCGTGCTGCTGATCGGCGCGGTCAATCTGTGGGTCAGCTTTGGCCTGGCCCTGTACGTTGCCCTGCGCGCCCGCGGCGTGCGCATCGGGGCCTTCGACCGCGTCCTGAAGGCCTACGGCCGGCACCTGCGCCAGCACCCGACACAATTCCTGCTCCCGCCACGAAATGGCGAAACCCAGGAAGGTGACGGGGCGCCCCCCAGGTGACCCCGGCATGATGCGCGCCTGGTGGGTCGTCCTCGCCGGCCTCTGGCTGGCCGCCTGCGCCGGCAGTCCGCCTCAGCCGGCTGCGGATGACGCCCCCGATGAACGCCCGGACGCCGAGGTCCTCGAAGCGGCGGACGGGACCCGCCTCCCGCTGCACCGCTGGGGCCCGGAAGAGCCCCGCCGGGTTGCGCTGGCCCTGCACGGTTTCAACGACCATGGCGGCAGCATGGCGGCGCTGGGCGAGGCCCTGGCCGAGCACGAGATCGCCGTCTACGCCTATGACCAGCGCGGCTTCGGCGCCAACCGCGATGTCGGCCACTGGGCGGGCTACCAGACGATGGCCGAGGACGCCCGCACCGGGCTGCGCATCCTCGCCGAACGCTATCCCGACAACCCGCCCTACCTGATCGGCAAGAGCATGGGCGGGGCAGTGGCCCTGCTGGCCACCAGCGGCGAAGAACTGCCGGCGATGCGCGGGACAGCCCTGATCGGTCCGGCCGTCTGGAGCCGTGACCAGATGCCCTGGTACCAGCGCTTCGGCCTCTGGGTTGGTGCCCGCATTGCCCCCGGCATGCGCCTGACCGGCGAGATGGCAGCGGAATTCGATATCCGGCCCACCGATGACCCGGCGGTCCTGGAACAGATGCGCGATGACCCACTGGTCCTGCGCGATGCCCGCATCGACGCCCTCGACGGACTGACCACGCTGATGGGTCGCGCGCTGAGCGCCGGAGACGCCCTCCCCGCCCCAAGCCTGCTGCTCTACGGTGCGAAGGACGACCTCGTGCCACCCGGGCCCACGGCGGTGCTGGCCGAACGCCTGGCCGCAACCGGCGACCCCGGCCACCGCATGGTGCTCTATCCCGAGGGCTACCACATGCTCACACGCTACACCCGTTCCGTGGACACCTTTGGCGATCTCGTCGCCTGGATGCTGGACCCCGAGGCCACCCTGCCCTCCGGCCACGAACGCGCCCCCGAGACCATGGTGCAGAACCTGCAAGATCTCGACGCGCAACGCTAATCCGAAACCAGCGCCTGGCTGCACAGGACCGGCGACCCAACCGGCATTTGATCCAGATCAAGACCCCGAGGTATGAGGTCTCTAATACTCAGAGACCTTTTGTCTGGACCCGCGAGGTCTCCATGTCCGCCGAACGTCCCGCATCCCCGCGCCGGGCCCTGCGACTGCGGCTGTTCATCGTCGCCGCGATCATGGGCGTGGCCCTGCTCGTGTTCCTGACGGTCCATATCACCTCCACGCTGATCTACGAACGCACGATGACACGCCAGGCGGAACAGACCGCCAGCGGCATCGCCCACCAGACCTTCGCCTCGATGTTTCAGATCATGCGCGAGGGCTGGACCCGCGAGCAGCTGGAGGCGTTTTCGGCCGGGATCGAGGAATCGCTGGCGGATACGCCGCTGCGGCTGGACTTCTATCGCGGCGAGAAGGTGGCGGCCCTGTATGGCGAAGTGGACCAGCCCACCTGGCACGAACGGATCGAGCATGCATTCGAGACGGGGGCCATTGAGAGTCGCCAGGACAACGGCGAGCTGCGCTACACCTTCCCCTTGCGCGCCCGCAACGAGTGCCTCGCCTGCCATGGCAATGCCTCCACCGGCGATGTGCTCGGAGTGATGGAGGTGCGCCAGGACCTGGGTACGGCCATCAGCGAGGCGCGCAACCAGCACGTCTGGACCTTCCTGGGGACCGGGCTGGGCACGCTGCTGCTGGGTTCCCTGATCGCCGCCTGGGCGACGGCGCCCATCACCCGTTCGGTGCGCCGCTTCCAGGATCAGGTGACCCAAGTCAACGCGATCAAGGACCTCAACCACGTCGAGACGCAGGCAATCGACACCGGCTTTGTGGAGCTCAACCAGGTCGTCGATCAGGTCGACGACCTGGTCCGCAAGCTGCGCGCGGTCGCGGTGGACAAGGACATCCTCGAGTTCGAGCTGAAGCTGCTCGACAAATTCATCATCACCTCGGACGTGGTGCGGGACTGGCGCGAATACATCGGGGTCTTGCTGACCGAGATCAACACGATCATCGATGCCTACACCCTGTTCACCCTGTTCACCCTGTTCAAGGCCAACGACGACGTCTACGAACTGGAGATCTTCTGGCGCGCAGAACCCAAAGAGGCCACACGACGCACCGTGGAACGGCTGGCCACGCATCGCATCCGGGCATCCGAGGAGTTCGTGCGGGACGCGAACATCAGCGTGCGGCACAACGTCGCCGATGCCTCCAGTCATCTGCCGGAACTCTCGCCCCGCCAGATCGAACTGGCGACCAAGTCGCTGGTGCTGGACACCCCACGCATTGGCGGTGTGGTCGGGATCGGCGTGCAGTCCGAGCTGGTGCGCGACCCGGTCCGGCACGTGGTGATCGAGAGCATCTTGTCGACGCTGCTGAACCTCGTCGGCTCGGTGAAGGCGATCTACAAGTACACCCAGGACCTCGAGTACTACGCGACCCGCGACCCCCTGACCAACCTGTACAACCAGCGGGTGTTCTGGGAACTGTTCAACTACGAGATCAAGCGTGCCGAGGGGCATGGCTATCCCTTCGCGGTCATGGTCGTGGACCTGGACAACTTCAAGACCATCAACGACCGCTACGGCCATGCCTTTGGTGACCGCTTCCTGCAGGCCTATTCCGAGACGATCCAGGGCGCGATCCGCAACGAGGATATCCTGGCCCGGTACGGGGGCGACGAGTTCGCGCTGATCCTGCCCGAGACCGACCAGCAGTCCGCCTGGCAGCTGGCCGCGCACATGGCCGAGGCCACCGATGGCCTGTCGCTCCCGGCCCCGGACGGCTCGCGGGTCAAGGCCACCACCTGCATCGGCATCGCCGCCTACCCAAGACACGGCAAGGACACGCGCGACCTGTTCCTGGTGGCCGACAACATGATGTACAAGGCCAAGCGCGAGGGGAAAAACGCGGTCTGCGTGCCGAGCGACGAGGAAGTGGCCGCGGTGTTCCGCGAGGCGGGCGAGACCGGGATCATGATCATGGAGGCGCTGGAAGACCGCCGCATCGTGCCCTACTTCCAGCCGATCATGGACACCACCACCGGCGAGGCCCATATCCACGAGCTGCTCATGCGCATCCGCGTGGGCGGCGAACTGATCCCGGCGGGCCAGTTCGTCGAGGTCGCCGAGACCATGGGGGTGATGCACCAGCTCGACTATGTACTGATCGAGCAGGCCTTCATCGAGGTCAGCCGCTCCGGCTACTCGGGGCTGTTGTTCATCAACCTCTCGCCGCGCGCGCTGATCATTGGCGAGTTCATCGGCAAGGTCCGCCAGCTCGCGCGCGACCACGGCATCGAACCGGCCAAGGTGGTGTTCGAGATCACCGAGCGTGACACGGTGAAAAACATGGCCGTGCTGGAGCAGTTCGTGCTCGACCTGAAACAGCAGGGTTTCCAGTTCGCGGTCGACGACTTCGGCTCGGGCTTTTCCTCGTTCCACTACCTCAAGCGCTTCCCCATCGACTTCGTGAAGATCGAGGGCGATTTCGTGCGTAATATGGTCCACGACGCACGCGACCAGGCGTTTGTGCGCTCCATCGCCGCGCTGGCGCGCGACCTGAACGTACGCACCATCGCCGAATTCGTGGAAGACGCCGAGATCCTGGAAGCAGTCAGGTCCATCGGCATCCACTACGCCCAGGGCTTTCACGTGGGCCACCCCGGCCCAGGGCCGCTGCCCGGCCCCGGGGACGGCAAGACCCGCCACTGAGCGGCCTCGCCTGACGGGCCACGCTGTTTTATCGTGGGGACAGCCACCCGTACTTCCAGAGAGTGGCCGGAGGCACGATGGGACAAAAGGGCAAGGGGTCTTCCGAACGACTGGACGCGCTGGTCGCACAAAGTCATCGCTCGCGCGCGGAACGCGAGCAGGGCTATCGCGAACAGGCGCTCAAGATGTACCCGTGGGTCTGCGGGCGCTGCGGGCGGGAGTTCACGCGCGCCAACCTGCAGGAGCTGACGGTCCACCACCGCGACCACAACCACGACAACAACCCGCCCGATGGCAGCAACTGGGAGCTGCTGTGCCTGTACTGCCACGACAACGAACACCAGCGCTATACCGACGCGACCCCCGGGAGCGGCAAGAACACCGACACCACGGCGACCCACAACCCCTTCGCTGGGCTCGCCGACCTGCTGAACCGGGACGACGACTCGAAGTAAGGCCTGTACGGCAGTCACCGCGCCTTGTTCGCACGCAAAAGCGACTCGAGGGACGCGCAATTCAATCAGCGTCTCCCTAGAGTGACCGCCACCAGAACTGGAGCGGCTTCCAGGTCTCCTCGTCCTCGCCCAGATCCGGCCAGTGGTAATGGCATACGAGCCCTTCGGCGGGTTCGTAGCCACGCTTGCGCCAGAAGCCGTCCAGCGGGCGATAGCCCACCGGGCGTGCCGGATGATCGTCCGGGCGGATGACGGCGCAGAAGGTCGCCTGCGTATAGCCCGACTCGCGCGCCGCGGCCTCGCGGGCATCGAAGAAGTAGTGCCCGGCACCCCGGCCCCGATACGGTCGCCGCAGGACCGACTCCGCGAGATAGAAATAGCGCTCGGGATCCAGTCCGTTCTGGACAAAAGGGGCCTGAAAATCGGCGTCGGCCGCCGCCAGCGGCAGCGAGGTCGACGCGCCCACCAGTTCGTCGCCCTCCCAGGCGAGCACCACCGCGCTTTGCGGGCAGCGGACATAGTCGGCCAGGTAGTCCCGCTCGTACTCGACGGAACCTTCGTACAGGTAGGGCCACTCGCGAAAGACCTCGATACGCAGCCGCGCGATGGCCTCCAGATGCGGCTCAAGGCCCGTGCCACGTTCCATCGTGAAGTCCACTCCCGCCTCCTTTATTCATACGTCCTGTGACACAGATCAAAGGGGCCGACTCGATGCCCCTGGAACCAGGAAACTCAGCCACAACGATCTACACTCAGGAAGAAAGGATGCAACATCCCGCGCGGACCCGATCGCAATACCGGGCCCGCTCGTGGATTGCGTGTCCATTTCGCCCTTCGGGGCATTCACGTCTGTCCAACAGGAGGCACTGTATGGATACCGTATGGATCGTTGTGGCCGATGCTGCCCGCGCGCGCATCCTCAGTTGTGAAGGTCGAGCCTGTCAGGGTCTGCACGAGATCGAAACCCTGGCGCACTCCGAGTCCCGCGTACATGCCCAGGAACTGGTCACCGACCGGCCCGGCCGCAGCTGGAGCAGTTCGGGTGATGGCCGCCATGCCATGCAGGAGACAACCGATCCGAGCGTCAACGAACGCAACCGCTTTGCCCGCGAAGTGGCCGAACGCCTGAAATCGGGCTATCACGGCGGCAGCTACCAGCGGCTGGTGATCCTCGCCGCACCCCAGTTCCTGGGGGCCCTGCGCGAACTGCTGGACCCGCAGGTCGCGCAGATCGTCACTGCCCAGATCGCCAAGAACGTTTCCAAGATCCAGGACCCGGCCGCCCTGCGCAGCCACCTGCCGGACTTTCTCTACTAGCCCGTCCAGCCTCGACAAGGGCCCGCCCAGCGCGGGCCCTTGTCACTCGAACCGCACCTCGACTTCCGGGACCTGGTCCGGAACCAGGCCCTCGTAACGCACCCGAAAGGCGTCGTGTTCATCCACCGCAAACAAGGGCCCGAAGCTCCCCAGACTCAGCAGTTCGCCAGCCTCGAGGGTCTCGCCGCGGGCCGCCAGTTCATCCACCAGCCAGAGTACGGCGTCCAGTGGGTGTCCGAGGATGGCGCTACCCGGATACTCGCCCAGTACCTCGCCCCCCTCGCTCTCGATGACCACCGTCATCGCGGCCAGCGTCTCACCCATCTCCTGGGTCACGGGCACCGGCTCGCCAAGGACACCTCCCCGCGCGCCCACGTTGATCGCGGTAATGCTCCAGGCATCCAGGGTCGCGGGGTCCGCGACCATCAGATCCACGAGCTCAATGAATGGCAGCACCCAGTCGATAGCCGCGAGCACCTCGGCATGGTCCGATGCCTGCATGATGGCCGGGTCCGCCACGCGAACGGCCAGATCGGCCTCGACCATAGGGCGCGCGCCGAAATCCCGCGCGACCGGGAGCTCTGACGGCCAGATCATCCCGGCCAGCAGGGCACCGGCCACCGGGGCATCGGCGCCGAAGCGCTCCTGAACGGTCTCGGAGGTCAGCCCGACCTTCCACCCCACATGCGGCCCCACCACCACATCCAGCTCCGCCACCATGACGCGCTGAATGCACAGGGCATCGGCCATGTCCTCCGGCTTGACCCGAGCTACCGGCTCCCGGTCCTGCCAGGCGGCTGCGAGGGTCTCGCCCTCATGGGCACTGCCCTCCGGGCAGGCCGCGAATGCCGGACCCGCGATCCATAGCCCCAGCAACAGTCCTGCGAGTCCCACACCCATGCAAGGACGCATGCGGATTCTCCCCAAAACGGCCATTGTATCCGGGTACCGCCCAGGTGACGTCGCTAGTGCGGATCGGATGCCTCGCGTTCGGGAGTCCCGGGAACGGGTGCGATGCGGTCGGCATCCGGCTCGGGGAAGTCGCTCGGCGCGAGGACCCCGAGTAGTTCGGGTCCGTCATGGGCGGGCACGAAGATCGCCAGTTCGGCCTCCTGGATCTCCAGATCGACTGCCTGGCGCAGGTTCAGGTCGTGGCCCACCACCACGATGTTGGAATAAGGATCCGCCGGCGGCGTATGAAGGTGGCGCACAAGGCCATCGATCAAATGGGCTCGGCGGTCCTCATCCCGCACCCAGGGAAGGTTGAAGAGGTCATAGCGGATCTCGTACTCCTCAAAGGCCAGCGAGGCGGTTTCCCAGTTCCGGCAGAAGGGGCTGGTCAGCACTTGCTCGACCGGGATCTCGAGCGCGCGGAAGCCGTCACCCACCCGCCGCGAGTGATTGCGCCCAAGGGTGCTCAGGTTGCGCTGCCCCGCGCAGTCATCCATGTCGCTGATGTCATAGTCATCGTGCGAGCGATCCGTCTCCGCATGGCGCCAGAAGACAACCAGCCCGCCCCCCTGCAGTCGCTCGATCAATTGCTCCTCACTCATCTCCGCGGCCCCAGGTCCCATGGGGACGAGGCCGAAGAGCAGTGCTCCAAAGAACCCGGACACCCGCCTCGCCATCGCCTCCGCTCCCCATACTTCGTCTACTTGATATTCAATGCGTAGACGAAAAATCGAGGGTGCGCTCGGGCCGACCGGCTCAGAAGTCGCCCGGCGTCAGCACCCCCAACAGCCGCGGGCGTTCCTCCCCGGGCTCGAATACCGCGATCTCGCCCTCGTCGATCTGAACCCGGGCCGCCCGCTGCAGATTGATGTTGTGCCCGACGATCACGACATTCTGCCCAGCCTCCTCGGGGGGTGTGTTGAGGTAGCGTTGCAACGCACGTACGAGCTCGTCCTGACGCTCGCGATCGCGTACCGGCGGCACGTTGAACAGGTCCTCGCGAATCTCGTAGGCGTCCTCGCCAAAGGCGATACGGGCGCTGTCCACGTTGCGACAGAACGCGGAACTGAGGATCGACTCCACGGGAATCGCATGGCGCTCGAAGCCCTCGCCCACCTTGCGCGCCTCTTCCTTGCCCTGATCATTGAGATTGCGCTGAAGCTCGCAGCGGGACATGTCCGACAGGTCGCGGTCACGCTGGCTGCGGTCGGTCGCCGCGTGGCGCCAGTAAATCACCAGCCCGCCCTCCTGCATGCGCTCGATCAGCTCCTCGGGAGCCAACTCCGTACCGGCATGGCCCACCCCCGGCACGAGAAGACTCGCGATCAGAATCATAGCCATGCGCCACATGCGATATGCCCTCATGTTTCTCACCCGCCCTACAAATGATTCCGACCCGTCGGCCCGGCTGAGGTTCGCCCTGCGCGATCGTTGACGCCCCCCCGGCTCGGGCCTAGTATGCCGGTCTCCCCAGCCCGGAATCCCGCCCTCGCATGACCTACTGTGTCGCCATTGATCTGGACGACGGCCTCGTGTTCGCCTCCGACTCGCGCACCAACGCCGGGGTCGACCAGGTCAGCACCTACAGCAAGATGCACACCTTCGAGGTCGAAGGCCAGCGCCTGTTCGTCGTGCTGACCGCCGGGAACCTGGCCACCACGCAGGCGGTGGTAAACCGGCTCAAGCGCGACATGGAAGACAATGCCGAGGAAAGCCTGGCGACGGTGGAACGCATGTCGGATGCCGCCGAGTATCTGGGGCGCCTGAACCGCGAGGAGACCGAAAAGCACTCCGAGGCGCTGTCGCGTTCCGGCATGCAGGCCGATGCGACCCTGATCATCGGCGGCCAGATCGCCGAGGATCCCCCTGGCGTCTACCTGATCTACCCCCAGGGCAACTACATCACGACCTCGCAGCAGACCCGGTTTCTGCAAATCGGCGAGAGCAAGTACGGCAAGCCGATCCTCGATCGCATCATCTCGCACGACACCGGGCTCGGCGACGCGGCCCGCTGTGCGCTGGTGTCGATCGACTCCACCATCCGCTCCAACCTGACCGTCGGCCCGCCGATCGAGGTCCTCGTCTACGAGCGCGGCACCCTCGACTTCGACCACTACCTGTGCCTGGAGGCCGACGACGAGTATCTGCGCTCCCTGACACAGGCCTGGGACGCAAACATCAAGCGCGCCTTTACCGACCTGCCCCGCTTCGACTGGGAAGGCACGCACGGACGCAAGCAGCGCGGGACGCGGGTCAGCCGCGGGTCCGCCAAAACCGGCGGCGGCAAGACCAGCACCACCAAGGCCAGCACCAGCAAGCCCAAAAAGCCCCGCCGCTGAACACGACCTGTTTGTAGGAGCTTGCTTGCAAGCGAACGCCCCGGCCAGCGTTCGGCCCGGGCAGGGGCTTCGCCGGCAAGCCGGCTCCTACAGGGGCGGTTTACGCGGCGTGTGCGGGGGCGGCCAGGAACCAGGTCTCGGCGTTGGCGCCGTGGATGTCCGCGATATCCTGCTGCAGCCGGTCGACGAAATCGTGCAGACCGTCCTCGGCCAGCAGCTCGTCCACGCTGGCATTCATCGCGTGGCGCCGGGCCTGGATCACCAGCCGCAGCGGGACTTCGTTGTTCGGCAGGCTTTCCAGCGCATCCTGCACCTGCGTCAGGGCGTGCGTAACCGAACGCGGAAAGGCATTGTCCTGCAACAGGAAGCGCACCACATCCACGCCATTGATGCGCCTTTTTACGTGCTGGCGATACATCTGAAAGCCGCTCTCCGAACGCAGAATACTGGTCCACAGCAGGCCTTCGTACGGCTCCGGGTCCTCTCCGTCCTTCTTCAGCAGCTTAAGCGCCCCGACATCGATCTGTCGGGTCGACATGTCCGCGCGCTCCAGATTGCGCCCCAGGCGGATAAAGTCGTACGCGGCATCATGGCTCATCGTGCCCGCCAGCAGCCCGGTCAGGGTCTGACAGCGCTGGACGATGCTCGACAGAAACTCGAAGCGTCCACGCTTGCCAATGCCCTGGTCGATTTCGTCACGCGCGAACAGATAGAGCTCGTTCATCACCTCCCAGGCCTCGGATGGCACCAGGTCCCGGGTGGTGCGCACGTTCTCGCGCGCCGAACGCAGGGAATTGAGCACCGAGCTGGGGTTGTCGGCGTCGGCCAGCAGGAACTTCACGCAATTGCGCTCGTCATCGCGCTGGTAGTGATTGTCGAACAGCTCGTCGTTCCCGGTTACCTCGACCAGACCCTTCCAGGAGAGCTGGACCGATTTCGGCATGTCCAGCGCCAGCAGATGGAAGGCGGTGACCATACGCGCGGTGTTCTCCGCCCGTTCCACATAGCGCGCCATCCAGTACACGCGTTCCGCGACTCTCGAGAGCATCTTAGTTCTCCTCGTCCACGATCCAGGTGTCCTTGCTGCCCCCGCCCTGCGAGGAATTCACCACCAGCGAACCCTTGCGCATCGCCACGCGAGTCAGACCGCCGGCCGTGACGTCCGTGCGCACGCCCTGCAGGATGAACGGACGCAGATCCAGGTGGCGCGGCTCGATGTCGTCGCCACATAACGTCGGGGCCACCGACAGGGCCAGGGTGGGCTGCGCGATGTAATTGCGCGGGTCCTTCTGGATCAACTGGGCAAACTCCGCGCGCTGCTTCTTGGTGGCGTGCGGCCCGACCAGCATGCCGTAGCCCCCGGACTCGTTGGCCGGTTTCACCACCAGTTCGTCCAGGTGATCGAGCACGTACTCGCGGTCCTCTTCGTTCACGCACAGGTAGGTCGGCACATTGGGCAGGATCGGCTCCTCGTCGAGGTAGTAGCGAATCACCTCGGGCACATAGGCATACATCACCTTGTCGTCGGCGACCCCGGCCCCGGGGGCGTTGGCCAGCCCGACATTGCCCTTGCGCCAGGCCCGCATCAGGCCGGGCACGCCCAGCATCGAATCCGGATTGAACTCCTCGGGATCGAGGAATTCGTCGTCGATGCGGCGGTAGATCACGTCGACCCGCTCCAGCCCGTCGATGGTGCGCATGTAGACACAGTCGTCGTCACCGACCACCAGATCCGCCCCTTCGACCAGTTCCGCGCCCATGCGCTGAGCCAGGAACGAGTGTTCGAAATAGGCCGAGTTATAGATGCCGGGGGTCAGCACCGCGATTTCCGGGTAGTCCTGCGGACGCGGCGAGATCGAGGCCAGCATGTCGAACAAGTGGGTCGGGTATTCGTCCACCGGCAGAATGCTGGAGCTCTCGAACAGTTCCGGGAATACACGCTTGGTGACCTGTCGATTTTCCAGCATGTAGGAGACCCCCGAGGGCACGCGCAGGTTGTCCTCCAGCACGTAGAAGTCGCCCTTGCCATCGCGCACCAGATCGGTGCCGCAGATATGAGCCCAGACACCGTGTGGCGGCGTGATCCCGACGCACTGCTGGCGGAAGTTTTTCGACTGCTTCAGTACGTAGCGCGGGATGATCTTGTCCTTGAAGATCCGCTGCTCGTTGTAAATGTCGTTGATGAACATGTTCAGCGCGGTCAGGCGCTGTTCAAGGCCCTTTGACACCCGCTCCCACTCGGCTTTGGTAATAACCCTCGGGATGATGTCGAACGGCCAGGCGCGGTCGATGTTTTCGCCTTCGGTATAGACCGTGAAGCTGATGCCCATTTCCAGGATCGCGCTGTCGGCCGCAGTCTTGCGGCTCTGGATCTCGGCGTCGTCCAGACTACTCAGGTAATCGGTGAGGGGTTTGGCCGGTTTGCGTGGTTTACCGGGCTTCGCGATCAGTTCGTCATAGAAAGGCTTGGGGTCGTACTGCTTCCAGTCAAACGCCATACGTCGGGTCCTCTGACGCGAGTAAAGGTTTGCTCTACAGTAGCGCCTTTTCCGGCACCCCGGACGAGCGCACACCTTGAGGGTTGTACGGTTTTCGTCCCCCTGATGCGTCAGAGGTTCCCATGAGTGACACCCTTGAACAGCGCCTGATCGCGCTCTACGAGCATCCGAAGATCCAGGGATGCAACTGGCAGCCACGGCTTTTCTGGTATCCGGCTGCCGATGGCGGAGCCTATGGGGGGCTGCGTGTGGATGGTCGCGAACTGGAAGTGTTTCTTGCCACGATCCTGGGCGAGGAATCGACCGAACGCGCCGATCTGGACACGGAACAGGACGGCCGCGGGACCTTCATCGCGGCCAATGCGCGGCGCCACGAACTGCCTCTCTTTACCCGGCGTTAGGGCCGATGGGATTCCAACGAAAAGGGGGCTACTGCACAAAGAATTGCTGGAACAGCGCCGCGAGAATCACCAGCGCAAACCCGGCATAAAGCCCCGCGACCACGTCATCCATCATGATCCCGTGCCCGTCCTTCCACTTGGCGTCGAAGTAGTTGGCCGGCCACGGCTTGAGGATGTCGAACAGCCGGAACAGCAGGAACCCGATCACGATCCAGACGAGCCCCGCGGGTGCGAACGCCAGGGTAATCAGCATCCCCGCCCATTCATCCCAGACGATCCCGGGATGGTCATGCACGCCCAGCCGGCGGGCGCTCTCCCCACAGATGTGGAACCCGGCCATCACCACGAGCACCGTCACCGCCAGATAGGCCCATTCCGGGAAGTTCATGATCGCGAAGTAGAGCACCAGTGCACCGAGCGATCCGGTGGTCCCCGGTGCCCAGCGCGACAGGCCACTCCCGAACCCGAAGGCCAGCAGGTGGATCGGGTCGGTGAATACCGTCTTCGCCGACGGCATTTTCGGCTTTGAGCTTTGGGCGGGCGCCGCACCGGCGCCGGTCTTCTTTCTGGCCATGACGTCCCTTGGCTTTGTTCTTGAGTGGCCGGACTAACCGGCGAAATGATCGTGCCCCGTGCGCGCGACGTCCAGTCGCGCGCCATTGGCGTCCACCACCTCGACCCCGCTGCCGGCGGTGAACTCGCCGATCACCGTCAGCGAAGTGCGCACGCTCAGGCTCAACAGTTCCAGCGGTTCATTGGGCGGCAGGGCGAACAGCAGTTCATAGTCCTCGCCACCGGAGAGGGCCCATTGCCGGGCCCTGTCTTCCGGCTCGCCTTCCAGCAATGGATCGAGGGGCACCCGCGGCCAGTCTACCCGTGCCCCGCAGCCGGATGCCGCGCACAGGTGGCCGAGATCCGCCAGCAACCCGTCGGAGATGTCGATCGCGGCCCGAGCACGGTTGCGCAGCCCGCGCCCCACCGCCAGGCGAGCGCTCGGCCAGAACAGGCGGGCGCAACCCGGGGCCTGCGCGTTCGCGGGGCGCTGCCCCTCCTCACGGCGGCGGCACTCAAGTGCCAGACCTGCAGCCGCACCGCCCAGCGCACCGCTCACCACCAGCCGATCACCGGGGCGGGCCCCGGTCCGGCACAGGGCCTGCCCGGTCGGGACCTGCCCCAGCACCGTCACGCTGATCGCACCAGGGCCACGGGTCGTATCGCCGCCCACCAGTGGCACCGAAGCCTGTTCGGACAGGGCCAGAAAACCACGGCTGAACGCCGCCAGCCAGTCATGGTCGACGTTGGGCACGGTCAGGGAAAGCACGACACCCAGGGGGTCGGCCCCCATCGCGGCCAGATCACTGAGGTTGGCGGCCAGGGCCTTGTGACCCAGGCTGTCGGGCGGATGATCGGGATAGTAGTGTGTCCCTTCGACCAGCGTATCCACACTGACGACCAGCTCATGGCCGGCCTGCACCCCGAGCAGCGCGGCATCATCGCCTATGCCCAGGTGCACGTCCGGACTGCTTTTTGCCGGCGCGGCGAAGTAGCGCTGGATCAGGTCGAATTCAGAGTCGGGACCGGACATGGTGAGCGGCGGTCCGTACTGCCTAACGCGAGGCCGAACGTTCGGGGCCACGCAGATCGGCGGACAGCCGATCCAGCACCCCGTTGATGTAGCGGTGCGACTGCTCGGCGCCGAAACGCTTGGCCAGATCCACCGCCTCGTTGATCACCACGCGATAGGGCACGTCGATGCGTTCGGCGAGCTCCCACTGGCCGAGCCACAGCAGGGCCCGTTCGACCGGATCCAGCTGATCCAGCGGGCGGCCCAAGTACGGCTCCATGCGGGCGTCCAGCGCCTCGCGGCTGCGGGTCACGCCAATCAGGATTTCGCGAAAATACTCGGCATCGGCCTTGGCGTGTTCCTCGTCGTCGCGAAACTCGGCCAGGATGTCCTTGGGCTCGGCGGCGGTCATCTGCCAGGAATACAGCGCCTGCATGGCACGACGCCGCGCAACCGAACGCGCGTGGCGGGCACGCTGCTCGGGCGTACTGTGCGGGCGTTTGCCCCGCCCGCCCTGGCGCGGCTTCTTATCCGCGGGCTGCGATGGGTTATGTGATTCACTCACGGCGTGTACGGCACCCACTCGCTTAGGGAAACACTGATCCATGGACACGCTCGCGCTCGAGTCGCTTTTGCGTGCGAACAAGGCGCGGTGACTGCCGTGCAGTTGTTCTGCACAAGGGAGCCGCAAGGCAGTTCCCACGCAAAAGCGGCCGAGCCCCTTCGGGGTTGGCACCCCAGGTTCCCCGATCTTGCGTTGCGCCGCTTGCGGGTAGAACCACTACCCGCTGCACGACGCGCCTTATCTCGGAAAACCTGGGGTGTCAACGCGAGTGTGTACATGGATCAGTGTTTCCCTTAGGAGTCGGCGCGCAGCTTGCGCATCAGGCTGACCATCTCGATCGCGCCCATTGCGGCATCCGCGCCCTTGTTGCCGGCCTTGGTGCCGGCGCGTTCGATTGCCTGTTCGATGGAGTCGGTCGTCAGCACGCCAAAGCTGATCGGCAGGTCCTCGGCCATCTGCACCTGGGCCAGGCCCTTCGCGGCCTCGCCCGCGACATAGTCGAAATGCGGGGTCGAGCCCCGGATCACGCAGCCCAGTGCGATCACCGCGTCATAACGGCCGGAACGCGCCATCGCCTGCGCCGCCAGCGGCAGCTCGTAGGCGCCGGGCACGCGCGCGATGGTCAGGTTCTTCTCCACCACGCCGTGGCGCTTCAGGGTGTCGACCGCGCCTTCCAGCAGACGCTCGACGATCAGGCTGTTGAAGCGCGCCAGCAGCAGGCCGTAGCGATGGTCGGCGGCATCCGTGAACTCGCCTTCCAGGGTCTCGATCTCGTGCATGATGTGGTTCCGGTCGGGATGGGACGGACACGCGGCCCGCAAATCCTGCGTATTGTAGCATCGCGGCGCACCAGATGGCCCCGCAACCGACTTAAGGACAGCGATTCAGGAGACGGTAGCCGCCCTGCGGGCCCGAACCCTTCGCGCCGAGATCCAGGAATAGACCGCCCGCCAGCCGAGCAGGAAGGCCAGGATCGCGGCGTACAGCGCGACTTCGCCATAGTCGGCCCGCGCCAGCCAGAGAAAATGCAGGATCGCCAGCACCCCGGCCACGTACACCCCGCGGTGCAGCCAGACCCACTTCTTGCGGAGCCGGCGCTGCGCGCCATCGGTGGAGGTGACCGCCAGGGCGAGCAGGATCACCCACGCGGCAAAGCCGACCATGACGAACGGGCGCTCGGTCAGGTCGTAGAGCACCAGCTCCCAGTCGAAGAACAGATCCAGCCCGAGCCAGATCAGGGCATGCGCGGTGACATAGCCAAACGCCACCAGCCCCAGCATCCGGCGCAGCCGCGTGATCCAGGCAAGCCCCGTCATCTGCCGGAGCGGGGTCACAGCCAGCGCGATCAGCAGCGCGATCATCGCGTGCGTGCCGGACAGCTCCAGCAGCTTCTCGATGGGGTTCGCCCCCAGCCCGCCAAACCATCCAAGCCCACGCAGCGCAATCCAGACCGCGGGCACGAGCGACAGCAGCAGCACGCCCGTCCAGATGCCTCGCGGGGGCTGCCCTCTGCGGCGCTGGGTCGTCGCCACGCCGGCCTCGTCAGAAGTACTTGGTCAGGTCCATCCCCTCGTACAGCGAGGCGACTTCATCCCCGTACCCGTTGAACATCTCGGTGCGCCGACGACGGAACTCGCCGATGCGCCGCTCGGTGCGCTGCGACCAGCGCGGGTGGTCCACGTCCGGGTTCACGTTGCTGTAGAAGCCGTATTCATCGGGCTGCGCCTGATTCCACAGCGTCGGCGGCTCGTCCTCGACGAAGCGGATGTGCTGGATGGACTTGATGCTCTTGAAACCGTACTTCCAGGGCACCACCAGACGGATGGGCGCGCCGTTCTGGTTTGGCAGTACTTCGTCATACAGTCCTACGGAGAGGATGGTCAGCGGGTGCATCGCCTCGTCCATGCGCAGGCCCTCGGTATAGGGCCACTGCAGCCCGCCGGAGCTGGCCGGCCGGCGACGCTGGCCGCGCAGATTGTCCGGGTCATAGATGCTCTCGAAGGCGACATAACGGGCATCGCCGCGCGGCTCCGCCTTCTCGATGATGCGGTTCAGCTCGAAGCCTATCCACGGGATCACCATCGACCAGCCCTCGACACAGCGCATGCGGTAGATGCGCTCCTCCAGCGACCAGGGGCTGATAAAGTCCTCCACCGCATACTCGCCCGGGTTGTCACACAGTCCATCCACCTTGATGGTCCACGGGTCCGTCTTCAGCTGGTCCGCGTAGGTCTTGGGATCGCCCTTGCCCGGGCCCATCTCGAAGAAGTTGTTGTAGCTGGTGACTTCGTCATACGGCGTCTTCGACTCGTCGGTCGAATAGTCGCTGGGCTCGAATTCCAGCTCGTATCCCCGCAGCGCCGCCGACGCCGGGACCGTCATACCCAGCCCGCCCAGGGCCAGACCGGCTCCCAGACCCACCCCGGCGCGGAGAAACTCGCGGCGGCGCTGGTAAATCGCTTTCGGAGTGATTTCACTGCGGGCGGGCTCGGAACGACGCCGCGTACGAATCAGCATGAACAACCTCGCCTGTCGACCAATCGGGACCAACCGGACCGCCCGTCCATCCTGTGCCAGGCAGACCCGAAGCCGCTTCTGTTGGGTGGACCCGAACGCCGCTCCCAAGTTCGATATCCCTCCCACTTTTGCCCCCGGACTTTCGCCGTTCGCCAACGATAAGAAAACCGCTATGAGGCATAAGAATTTTCTGCTTGCGCCCGGCCGCCGCCGCTATATAAGGCTTTTCTGATGCCGCAGTCCCGGGGTGGCCCGGCCGGCATACCTGGAGACCCTGAATGGACCCCCATCTCGATTCCGGTTATGACATGACCGAAGACCTCACCGGCCTGTTCGAGAACCCGCTCGTCAACGACCGCGGCCCGAACAAACACGCCGCCCGTCGCGCACTCGAACGCCTGATGGAAGAACGCGCCCTGCGCGCCCACCTGCAAGACGACTTCGACCTCGACCACGCCAGCGACCCACTGGACTGGTAACCAAAAGAAGGGTGGCCCATATGGGCCACCCGGCGTTTTTCAACGATGCGATTCGCTTTGCTCATCGCATCCTGCGGCTACCCCCTCCCCCTCGCAGGATGCGTTGAGCCCCGCGAAACGCATCAATGCAGGACGCCGCGCCCAAGCCACCCCGCCTACTCGTCGTCGTAGCCGGTGAGCTCCACGAATCCCCGACCCATCGGCTCGCCATCCGCATCCAGGATGTCCACCGCGCCCTCCCAGTAGCGGATCACGGTGTCCATCTCCTGTTCGTCGCGGATGGCGCGCACGGTAAAGTCGCGCGGGGCCGCGCCGTCCGGCGGCTCGATGCGCATGGCCCATTCCACCGGGTAGCGATTGCCGGAGGGCTGCGTGGCCCAGCGCCGGGGCTCCAGTTGGACCTGGTCGGGTTCCAGCAGCCGGTCGTCGGCATCCGCCGACATCCAGCGACCCTTGGAGAGCGGGTGCGGCTCCCCGTCCTCCTGGCGCAGCTGGTAGTACATCACGTCCAGCCCGTCGTCGAACTGCAGCGCGAACCAGTCCCACCCCACCTGATCCTCGGCCAGCGCACTGGTGCTCCACTCGCGGTCCATCCAGGCCTGCCCGGTCACCGCCAGGTTCCCGCGCCCGCCGCGCTCCACCTCCCCGCGCACCGCGATGCGGGGCATGGAGTAGTAATAGGAGGCATTGCCCGGCTCCGGGCCCTTCTGGCTGAGCCCCGCCTCGCCCTGAAGAACCGGGCCGCGCAGCGGCTCCAGCTCCAGCTGCAGGCGGTAGTCGTCCACGCTGAAGGCCAGCGTCCAGCGCTCCTGATCGAGGTCCGCGAGCTGCCAGTCCTCCGCCCACACGCGCCCGACCGGTTGCGTTGCCCCGGCCAGCCCGGCCCCGTCGCGCACGAAGCGCTCCTCGGAGGCGTGATACCCGGCCTCCTGGTCCACCACGGCCGTATGTGCCATCCAGATGTCCGGACTGGCCCAGGCCGAGTCGTGCCAGCGGGCGTCCCCCGCCAACTCCGGCGCCAGTCCGACGCGAAAGAAGGTGATGTGAAAGCCCAGCCGCTCGCCCTCCGGCCCGTCGAGATTGCCGGTCACATACCACCATTCGTTGCGAAACCCCGGGTGCGGCCCGTGATCGCGCGGAAACTCGAACACCCGCGGCGTATCGGCACGCCGAAACCCGGTGGTCTCCTCACCCCCCAGGGCCTCGCCCACGCGCAGCCCAGTGACCCCCGTATCGTCGGTCTCCGGAGGCTCCGCGCCCCCGCACGCCGCCAACACCCCCACCAACATCAACACCATAACCACCCGCAAGCGCACCCCCCGTAGGAGCCTGCTCGCAGGCGAAGCCCCCGACCGCGCCTGATCCTGACCCAAAACATTCGCCTGCAAGCAGACTCCTACCGGACTAAACCACCGCATCAGGGCACCTCCCTTAACGCGGGCACCAGCCGCATGCGCGCCATGCGCCATGCCGGAATCAGCGCCGCCAGCAGCGCCGCCCCCACGCCCAGGGCGACGGTCTCGGCGATCTCGCGGCCCGGCCAGCGCAGGTCCATGCCCCAGCCGAAGGCCTCGCGGTTGATCACCTCGATCAGCAACCAGCCCATGCCCAACCCCAGCGGGATGGCGGCCAGCGCGGCAAAGCCCCCCAGCACCGCACCCTGAAACACCACCAGCCCGCGCACCCCACCGGGCAGCAGGCCAAGGCTGCGCAGCGTGGCGAATTCGCGCGCGCGTTCCATCTGCAGCGCCATCAATGCCCCGAGGATCGCGATGAACGCCACCAGCAGCGTAATCACCCGTAGCAGATGCGTGATGGCAAACGTCCGGTCGAAGATCGCCATGGACTCCTGCTCGATATCACCGGGACGCGTGACCATGGCCGCCGTCTCGCGCTCGGCCAGCCAGGCCTCCAGGCGCTCGGTCGTCTGGTCTGCGTCCGCGCCATCGGGCAGACGCAGACCAAACGAGCCCACCTCATCGACTCCAGCCGTCCCCGCGTAAAACCGTTCACCGAGCATCAGCACGGTCCCCTCCGGGCTGCCGTAGTCGCGGTACACACCCGCGACCTCGAACGTCCGCCGTCCGTCCTCGACACGAATCTCCAGCCGATCGCCCACCGCGACATCGTGGTGCGCAGCAAAAGGTTCGGTGACCAGCACCGAATCGGTTTCGCGCAGACGCCGGTCGAGTTCGGCGCCTGCACCTTCGGATCGCAGTAGCGGCAGGTAGTCCAGCCAGACCGGGTGCGGCTCGACCACGTAGAGATCGATCATCCCGACATGGCTCGGCGTGTCCTGGCTGGAGCCGGTACTGACGGACTCCGCCCCGGAGATCCGACGCAGCTCGGCGCCCCAGTCCGCCGGCAACCGGGCGCCACTGCGCGCGGCGGCGGGCGCGACCGGCACCACGTACAGATCCGAGGTCAGTGCCTGCCCCAGCCACTGCTCCACACTGTCGCGAAAGCTCCCGACCATCACCGACACGCTGATCGCGGCGGCGAGGGCCAGCGTCAGCGCGGAGGTGGCCGGGGCACTGCGCGACAGGCTGCGCTCCAGGCTGCGCACGCCGATACGCGGCAGCGTGCGTCCCCGCCCCAAGTGCGCCATGCCGCGCAGAACCCCGGCCAGCACCAGCGGCAGCAACAGTACAAAGCCGGTAATCAGCAGGAACAGCGCAACGAAGCTGCCCACCAGCCCCCCGGTCCCGAGCAGCAGCATCACGGCACCCGCCGCCAGCAATACGACCGCCGCTACGGCCAGCACCCGCAGGCCCCGACGCGCCCGGCGCTCCAGCCGCCCGCGTCCAAGACTGCCGGGGCTGGCCGCACGCGCCGCCTCCCAGGCCGGGGCTAGCGCGGCCAGCAGTGACAGACCCACCCCCAGCGCGATCACCGCCAGTAGCGCCAGGGGTCGCGGCGTCACCTCGGTCACCGCCACCACGAAGAAATGATCCGTCACCGTCTGCGCGACCTGGCCCACCAGCACCTGCGCAAGGCCGATTCCGACCAGCACACCCAGCAACGTGCCGATCGCACCGACCAGCAGGGCCTCCAGCATCACCACGCCGAACAGTGCCCGCCGACGGGCCCCCACCAGGCGCAGGCTCGCCAGCACCTCCCCCCGGCGCAGCACCGCGAAGGTCTGGGTGTTGTAGATCAGGAAGGCCGCAATCAGCAGCGCCAGCAGGCTCATCGCCGTGAGATTGATGCGAAAGGCCTGTGCCAGCTCGCGCGAGGCCTGGTCGCGCGCGGCTACCGGGACCAGTTCCAGGCCCTCCGGCAACCGCTCCGCGAAGGCGTCCATGTCGGCATCATCGAGGCGCACGTCGATGCGATCGAGCCGCCCCGGCCGGCCCAGTAGCGTCTGCGCGGTGGCGATGTCCGTGACCCACAGCGAGCCACCCTCGTCGTCCGGTTCGGACGCCGGCTCATCGCGTTCCGCCGCTCGGTCGAGCAACGTGACCTCGAAGCGTCCGGCCGCAGTCTCGAGCGCCAGCCGGTCCTCGTGCGCCAACCCGGCATTGGCCCACCAGCCGCTCGGCGGCAGGATCGTGCCCGGCTCGGTGACCAGCCGCTGCACCGGGGCATCCCCGATATCCGAGGCCGCCCCGCGGAACGGACCCTCGGCCAGCGGATCGACCCCCAGCACATAGATCGTGCGCCCGTCCGGCAGCCGCGCGGGCCCCTCCACGATCGGTGCGGTATCGCGCCAGCCGGCCAGTCGCAGATCACGGTAATGCGCCTCGTCGAAGCCCCGGGCCGGCCCCAGGATCTGGTGGGTCGCCGTACCCGCCACCTCGTCCATGGAACGATCAAACGCACGCTGCGCCGACTGGTTGGCCAGATCCACCGCCAGCACCACGGCCACGGCGATCACCACCCCCACCAGCGTCAGCAGCCGCTGCAACGGGCGCCGTCGCCAGTCCCGCAGCCAGGCCTTTACCAGCAGTGAGCTCACGTCGCCGAGGCTTCCGCGGCGAGATCCTGCAGGTGACCGTCCTGCATACGCAGCACCCGGTCCAGGCGCCCGGCCAGGTCACCGCTATGCGTCACCAGCAACAAGGCACAGCCGGTCGCGCGCACCTGTTCCAGCAGCAGGGCAAACACCGCCTCGCCGGTGCGGGAGTCGAGATTGCCGGTCGGCTCGTCGGCCAGGATCAGCGCCGGCCGGTGCACCAGCG
This sequence comes from Thioalkalivibrio sp. HL-Eb18, assembly GCF_000364985.1. NCBI lineage: Bacteria > Pseudomonadati > Pseudomonadota > Gammaproteobacteria > Chromatiales > Ectothiorhodospiraceae > Thioalkalivibrio > Thioalkalivibrio sp. HL-Eb18. Next base: position 19,707 of record NZ_KB822976.1, on the reverse strand, counting down.
CCCGGGCGATCGCCACCCGCTGCTGCTCGCCCCCGGAGAGCTGCTCCGGCTCGCGCCCGCCCTTGCCCCCCAGGCCTACGTCCGTCAGCTGGGCCGTCGCCCGTTCACGGCGCTGCGCGGCATCAAGGTCGGTCGCCAGCTCCAGCGGCAGCATTACGTTCTCCAGCGCCGTGAGTGTCGGGATCAGATGAAACGACTGAAAAACGATGCCGACCTGCGCACGTCGCAGCCGCGTGCGCGCCGCCTCGTCCAGCCCCGCCAGCGCCTGACCGGCCAGTTCCACCGTGCCGGTGTCGGCCGGCTCCAGCCCGGCGGCCAGATGCAGCAGCGTGGATTTGCCGGAGCCGCTCTCGCCGACGATCGCCACACGCTCGCCGGGTGCCAGATCCAGATCCACCCCATGCAGCACCTCCCCTTCCCCGGGATAGGCAAAGCCCACATCGGTCAGCGACAGCACCGCGCCTTCTTCCGAGCCTTGTTGCTTCATCGCACCCACCTTCGCAATACACGACATCTTCGCCTGCGAGCAGGCTCTTACGGGGAGCTTCCCCTGCCCTGTAGTAGCCTGCTCGCAGGCGAACAGCCCTCATCGAACGCCCCGCATCCTGCGCCCCCCTGCAGACCATGAAGAGTAGATGAATGTTTCAAAACAGCCCCCAAGCGGTTGATTGCGGCCCGACATCCGTTAGAATAAGCCTCATCTCCACACACGGGAACGCGCCTTGAAACGTCGATCACGCAGTCGATCTATCCGCGCCTAGCGGCAAGTGCCCGTTCCTCAACCGGTCGCTTCCCGTCAGGCCTCTTTAGATCAAAGAGCCGGGAGCGGCCGGGCCTCGCCCGACCCGACCCTGGACCACACACCGCATCCGTGCGGCGCCGCGCGGTCCTGTGCCCACACACAGACCCCGCGCAGTGCCCCGATGCCGCCGGGAGAAGGGCATGGAGCTTCACCTCGAACAGTCCATCATCGAGCTGAAGGAGCTGTTGCGGCTGGACGACCGCGACGGCCTGCGCGAACTGCTCGACTACATGCGCGTGCAGGATATTGCCCATGCGCTGATGGAGCTGGGCGACGAAGACCTGTGCGCCGTGTTCGGACTGCTGCCCCCGGGGCGCAAGGCAGACGTGTTTGCCTACCTCGATATCGCGCATCAGATTCGGCTGCTGGAGGCCTCGCCCAAGGACGACGCCCGCTTCATCCTTTCGGAGATGGAGGCGGACGACCTCACCGCCCTGCTGCAGACCCTGGACCCCGAGACCCTGCGCGGCTATCTGCGGCTGCTGCCCTTTCGCGCGATCCGCCGCGCGCTCAAGCAGCTCAACTACCCGGAAGACTCCGCCGGCCGCGTGATGTCACCGGATGTGGTCGCGGTGGACCCGGACTGGACACTCAAGCGTGCGCTGGCGTTCATCCGCCGCAATGCGGACGAACACTCGAACAACGTAATCTTCGTGGTCGATCAGGACCGCGTGCTGCTCGCCGCCGTCCCGATCCGCCACTTCCTGCGCGCCTCCGCCGAGAGCCCCGTGCGCGAACTGCTGGGGGAAAGCGACCCCATCACCATCGAGGTATCGGAGAGCGCGGTCGAGGCCGCACGCAAGATCCAGCACTACGACCTCGAAACCCTCCCGGTGGTCGGCGAGACCGGCGAGCTGCTGGGCGTGATTACGGTCGACGACGTGATGGACCTGATCGAGGCCGAGTCCACCGAGGACTTCCACAAGCTGGGTTCGGTGGGCAACCTGCCGCTGTCACCGCAGGAGGCGAGCCCGTTCCTGCTGTACCGCAAGCGGGTCGGCTGGCTGCTGGGCCTGGTCGCGTTCAACACCATTGGCGCACTGATGATCTCGCAGTACGAAGAGGTCATCGAGGCGGTCGTCGTCCTGGTCTTCTTCCTGCCGCTGCTGATCGCCTCCGGGGGGAATGCCGGCGCGCAGAGCTCCACGCTGATGGTCCGCGCGATGGCCACCGGCGAGGTTACCGCGCGCGACTGGTTCAAGCTGTGGGCCAAGGAGACGGGCGTATCGGTCACGCTGGGGGTCAGCATGGGCATCGCTGTGTCACTAGTGGGCCTGTGGCGGGGTGGGCCCGAGATCGCCCTGCTGGTGGCACTGGCGATGACCATCATCGTTACCGTGGCCAGCATCCTCGGCATGTTGCTGCCGGTGGTCCTGAACAAGCTCCGCCTCGATCCGGCGACGGCCAGCGTGCCGCTGGTGACCTCGCTGGCCGACATCGGCGGCATCCTGATCTACTTCTCGCTGGCCGTGGCGCTGCTCGGCCTGGCCACGCCGTAGGGAAACACCGATGAGCCCGAGCGAAGTCGACATCGAAACCCTGCCTGAGGCCGTCCAGGCAGCCCTGGAACAGGAAACGGACGCGGCCCTTCAGGCCCTGTGCGCCGAGCATGCCGCGCCCGACCTTTCGGATGCCCTGGAGGCCCTGCCGTCGGAGCAGATGGAGGCGTTCTTCCGCCGCCTGGACGTCGCCTGCACCGCGGATATCTACGCCCACCTCGAGCCGGATCACCAGACACGCGTGCTGCACGCACTGGACGAGGACCAGGCAAGCCGGCTGATGTCCGCCCTGTCCTATGACGACGCCGCCTCGGTCATCGAAGGGCTTGAGGACGACCACGCCGAATCCCTGCTGGAGGCGCTGCCGGACGACGACCAGGAGGCCCTGGAGACCCTGCTCGGCTACCCGGAGGAAAGCGCCGGGCGCCTGATGACGCCCGAATACGCCACCGTGCAGCCGGACTGGTCCGTGGCCGAGGCCATGGACCACCTGCGCGAGCACCACGAGCTGGCCGAGAACGTCAACACCATCTTCGTGGTCACGCCCAATGGCGAACTGCTCGGCTGGGTACGGCTGAAGGAGCTGCTGCTGTCGCGCCCCACCACCAGCGTGCGCGAGCGCATGCACACCGACGTGGTCAGCATCGCCGCCGAGGAAGACCGCGAGGAGGCGGCCCACCGCATCAGCCACTACGACCTGGACGTGCTGCCCGTGGTCGACGACCAGGGCCAGATGCTCGGCATCATCACCGTCGACGACGTGATGGACGTACTGCGCGCGGAGACCACCGAGGACTTCCATCGCATGGCGGCGGTCGGCGACATCATGCTCTCGCTGCGCGATGCCAGCCTCGGCCTGCTCTATCGCAAGCGCATCGGCTGGCTGGTGATCCTGGTCGCCGTCAACATCTTCTCCGGCCTGGCCATCGCCCACTTCGAGGCCGCGATCGAGACCGTCGTCGCACTGATCTTCTTCCTGCCCATGGTGATCGCCTCCGGCGGCAACGCCGGCGCGCAGGCGTCAACCCTGGTGGTGCGTTCACTCGCCACCAACGACATCACCCCGCGCGACTGGTGGCGCCTGGGCGGCAAGGAAATCATCGTCTCCAGCGCCCTCGGCATCACCCTGGCCGCCGCCATCTGGGTCTCCGGCAACTGGCTCGGCAACCTCGAGGTCGCCAACGCCATCGCGCTGGGCATGTTCTTCGTCATCATCTTCGGCTCGATGTTCGGCATACTCCTGCCGTTCGCCTTGACGCGCTTCGGCGTCGACCCGGCCGTGGCCAGCGCCCCGCTGATCACCTCCGTCGTCGACGTCGTCGGCATCATGATCTACTTCGCCGTCGCCGTCGCCGTCCTCGGCCTCTGATCCCACCCCCACCCTCCCTGTAGGAGCGTGCTCGCACGCGAAGCCCCTGCCAAAGCCGAATCCAGAAAACGCCGCGAACCTTGCCCCCACATCACCCGGCCAACAGACCCCGTCATCCCGGCCCCAGCGAAGCGAAGAGCCGGGATCTACCCCGATGAACGAAGCAGACCGGAACCTGGAGGGTTACCACGGGGCGCCCGAAACCATGAAGAATTCGGCAACGGACCCAACTCGATGATCAGCGGCCCAATCCACGAACCAACGAACCCGATACCACCGGCGATAGCGCCACCCCTACCTATTTTGTACAATCTGTACCTAATAGACATAAGGAAACCGACATGCGTACCGTCAGTGCAAGCGAAGCCAAGCAGGGCCTGGCAGCCGTCATCGAATCCGCGCGCAAGGAGCCCGTCATCATCCAGCGCCAGAAACGCGATGTGGCCGTGGTCCTTTCGCCCGAAGAATACGAGCGCCTGGTCCACCTGAACGTGAATGAGTTCCGCCGGTTCTGCGACCAGATCGGCGGCAAGGCCGAAGCAGCCGGCCTGACCCAGGAAAAGCTCGACCAACTGCTCGCGGATGACTGAGTCCAAGCGGCAGGGCCGATGGGTACTGGACACCAACCTGCTCGTCAGTCGCCTCCTGGTTCCATCCGGCCCCGCGGCGCGGGCCGTTGACCACGCTCTCGACCGGGGCATCCTCCTGGTCTCGGAGGCCACCCTCGACGAGCTCGTCCAGGTTCTCTCGCGCCCCAAGTTCGATCCCTACATCAGTCAAGCGGAGCGCCAGCAGTTCATCCGCCTGCTGGGTGGCATTGCACGGTTCGTTACGATCACCACCCCGATCACGGCCTGTCGCGATCCGAAAGACGACAAGTTCCTCGAAGTCGCCGTCCACGGCGAGGCCCATGCCATCGTCACCGGAGACGCCGACCTGCTCGACCTCGATCCCTTCCACGGCATCCGCATCCTCCGCCCCGCCGATCTCCTCACCCAGCGCTGAACCGCACCCGCACCAAATCCACTTGTCGGGCAGACCCTTGCCCACCCTGTAGGAGCCGCCTTGGCGGCGAAGCCCCCGCCAGCGCGTAATCCACCCCGTCGCACCCCCGGCCCACCGGCCACCGCGCTGCGAAGAGCCGGGGTCCCCTCCAGTGACAAAACCCCCAAAGAAACTGACCACCCGCGTCACTTGGGGTGACCATTTTTGTCACGTGACACATCTGAACCGCCGTATGTCGTGACCCAAACCCCAAACCGAATGGCCACACAGCGCCGCTTATCCGGATTTGCCCGCTCCTGGCACACCCATTGCTTCTACCCAGACAGCTGCCCACGGGGCGGCCGGGCCCAAGGCCCAGCTTTCATCACACCAAGGGAGTACGAACATGCAGAAGAAAACCGCCCAGCAGGGCTTTACGCTTATCGAGCTGATGATCGTGGTGGCGATCATCGGGATTCTGGCGGCGATTGCGTTGCCGGCTTATCAGGACTACACGGCGCGAGCTCAGGCCGCCGAAGGTCTCTCTGCTACTGCCGGAATGCGTACTGACCTTGCGGAAGCCGTTACGACGGGAGCGCTTGGCAATTTCGACGACGACGATTATGACTTCGACACCGCGCGCTATATCGACTCCGTCTCGGTTGACACCGACAACGACTACATTGAGATAAGCTGGGACTCAGGCAACTCCTCCCTCACTGGCAGTATGCGACTGAACGCCCTCCTCGCAGGTGAAGATGCCAGTGGAGACCCAGCTTCTAGCTTCGCCGATGCCTCCGGGATTAATGGCTGGACCTGCACCAACCATGACGACATGAAGGCCAATCATCTTCCGGGTGGATGCCGAGAGTAGTAGAATGGTGAGGACACCAAAGGGTAAGGACACCCACTTAGCACTGAAGCCCCGGCCATCGTGCCGGGGCTTTCTTTTGGTTCATCGAGCATTACCGGGGAACGCGGCGCGGATTTTGAGGACGGCCCTCCAGCGGCCCTCCAGGACACCGGACAGTCTTGGGACACCCACTTTCCTGCTACCAGTGGGTACGCCGGACAGTCTTGGGACACCCGCAGTCTTGGGACACCCACTTTCCTGCTACCAGTGGGTACGCCACGTCCCCTTCACATAATGATCGGGGGCAAACGTTCGCGGACCACCGAGACTGCCACTGCACAGTGGTGCAGCGCCTCGGGTGGTGGCGAACGGTTGCCAGGGAAGGGAATGAAAAAGGGCCGCCCGCGGATTCCCTTCCTGGACGACCCTTTTGGGGCTTCCCTGCCCCGGGGCACAATCTAGCAGGAGCAGTACGGATTTCCAGTTACACACCGAGAATGCGGGCGAACGGTCGTTTTTGCCGTATAGGCGGTCATTTTCGACGGAAGATCTGCAGGACACCCACTTTGTGAAGAAAAGACCTTGCGATCGCGGCTAATCGCATCTAGCTTCTGAACCATCTGATTCCATGGAAGGAGTCCACGATGACCCAACCCCGCTCGTCCCTCGTGTCTATCAAGGACACGCCCTGGTACCACGTCGTCTCCCGCTGCGTTCGGCGCGCCTTTCTCTGCGGCGAGGATCGCGTATCCGGACACAACTTCGAGCATCGCCGCGAATGGATCGAGACGCGGATCCTGGAGCTGGCGGCGATCTTCACCATTGATGTCGCAGCCTATGCGGTGATGAGCAATCACTATCACGTTGTAGTTCGACTGGACCCCGAGCGGGCGGCCGCGCTGGATACCGAGTCCGTCCTGCGTCGCTGGACGCGCCTGTTCTCTGGCCCCGAGTTGGTTAGACAGTACCTGTCGCCTCGGCGGAAGGCGATGTGCGCCGCACAGGTTCGGCGGGTCGAGGAATACGCCCAAACCTATCGGGCCCGACTGGCCGATCTGTCGTGGTTCATGCGCGTGTTGAACGAGTCCATTGCCCGACAGGCCAACGAGGAGGAAGGCATCAAGGGACGATTCTGGGAGGGCCGCTTCAAGAGTCAGGCGCTGCTGGATGATGCCGCCGTGCTGACGGCCATGAGCTACGCGGACCTGAACCCGATCCGGGCCGGGATGGCCGAGACGCTGGACGAGAGTGACCACACGTCACTGCAACGGCGTCTCCGCCAGGAGGGGACCGAGGCAGACGCACAGACCGGGGCAGTTGCGACTCCAAATGGGCCCCAGCCATGCGGTCCACCAGATGCCTTGCGCCCGGAGAATGAGCTTCGATCGCTTCCCCAGGCGCCCCTGATGCCGTTTGATGCAACCGGGCAGTTCGAACCGGCTATTCCGTTCGCATTCGAGGATTACCTGGAGCTGACCGATACGCTGGGGCGTTGCGTCCACCCCACGAAACGGGGATGGATTCCGGCGCACCGTCCTCGCCTGCTAGACCGCTTGAGCATGGATGCCGAGACTTTTATCCAGCAATCCAGCAGTCTATTGCGCGCGTTCGGATCGGCGATTGGCGCACCAGAGCAGTTGGTGGATTTGGCCGCGCGCAGACAGTGCCGCTACCTGCGCGGGATGTCCATGGCTCGGGCGCTGTTCGCCCGCCCCGCCGCTTTGGCGCCGCACCTCACACTCCAACGCAGGTTTCGGGCCAGGCATTCGGGTTTGTGACTGACTTCGCTTGCCGGGGTCGGGGATACTGCATACCTTAAGCCGCGAGCACCTCCCCCCTGTGTGCTCCGCGCCCCGCATCTCCCCCAGAGGCGGGGCGTTTTTTTGTCACTGGGCATGGCACACACGTGCATTGGTGTTTGTTGCCGCGGGCCCGGTCTTGCGGCTCACCCAGGCCCGCCAGTCCGCAGGCCGTCATGCGCACCTTCCCATATTGCGGGGTACCCACTTCCATCACCGCCGCGACTTGAGCCGCTGGAGGTCGATGGCGAAACCTTGATCCGTCCATCCGGCCGCTCACGCAGCTCGCATTCGGCTCAACGAATGGTACGAGCGCGGTCCGCCTGAGCGATTCGCCAGGCATAAGCCGAAGAACCTGTGGGACACCCACTTTTCTGTGGGATCTGCAAACAGGGGACAGATTTATTTCCCCTCCTCGAACCCCGGCCTCGTGCCGGGTTTTTTTGTTGCCATAAGGCCGATTCGTCGACGCAGCCAGCCACAGGCTGTTCATCCACATCCCGCCCCCACTCCCCAAATCGGCCAGGATCCACCAAGTACCCCACCCAACGCGTCACATGGGCCGCCAGACGACGGCCATTCTCGGGCCCTCCGAGGGGTTCCGACCCTGCCAATTGCGCACGCCAGTTCCTGTGCATACAATAATTCGATGGAGATCGAGTTTGACGCAGACAAGGACGCTGCGAACCTGGCGAAACACGGGGTCTCACTCGGCGATGCCCTATGGCTGGAATGGGATACGCTCCTGGCCATGGAAGACCGACGGAAAAGCTACGGCGAATGCCGAATGCTCGGATACGCGCTGATGGGCGATCGCTTGTATTGCGTCGTCTATACCGATCGATCATCCGTTCGCCGCATTATCAGCCTGCGCAAAGCCAACAACCGGGAGATTGCGCGCTATGTCGAAATCACTAACGCTACGTAACGGTCGGCGCGTCGTATTGAATGAGGCCGACGAGGAAGCAGCAATCCAGGCCGGGATCCATGCGGACCCTGAGACCCACGAGCCCTCCGAGAACGCAGCAAAAGCGCTGCGGCGCGTGGGTCGCCCTCCGCTGGCGGTAACCAAGGAACGGATTACGATTCGGCTATCGCCAGACGTCGTGGAGGCATTTCGGGCAACCGGGAAGGGCTGGCAGACACGAATGGACGCAGCCTTGAAGGACTGGCTCAAGGATCACACCCCGAACTCGAACAGTCGATAGATTTGATCCTCCTGACATACCCTGGGACACCCACTTTCCAGCACCGTCTGTGGGGACGCCTCACCGTCTGTGGGACACCCACTGAGCTGGTCTAATTTCCGTGGACGCCTCGTTCGGTGGGACGACACCCCCTGGACGAGGAGAACAACCATGGCACGCAAGCGCCGACGTTTTTCAAGCGAACACAAGGAGCGCGTAGCCCGGATGGTGGTCGATGACGGTCTGGAGGTCTCGGTCGTATGCCGGGATCAGGATCTAGGTGAGACGGCCGTTCGCCGCTGGGTCGATCAACTCAATGTATTAGACCTGTGGGACCTGTGGGACACCCACTTTCCTCTGACCTGTGGGAAACCTGTTGGACGTCTCGCTCAGGGACACCCACTTTGATGTCACGAGCCAACGCATTTCCGCGACGGCTAGCGCCGAGGTATGATATGACCATCTATATGGTCAGGAGAGTGCGAAATGTCCGAGCCGACGATTAGTCTGGCGAACGCCAAAGCCCACCTGAGCGAACTGGCTGAACGTGCTGCTGCAGGTGAATCCATCCTCATCACCAAGCGAGGCAAGGCGGTCGTGCGCCTTTCCAGCGCCACCGCACCCAGGAAGCCGATCGATGCGAATGCGCTCCGTGCAGTCACGGATACCCAGAGCAACAGTGTCGATGAGAGCTTCATCCGTCGTATCCGCGATGATGCTCGCTACTGATGCGCTATCTGGATACCAGCATTCTGGTGGCGGCCCTCACTCGCGAGCCCCGAACCGAGGATATGCAGAAGTGGCTGGCGGCACAGAGCGCCGATTCGCTATGCATAAGTGACTGGGTGCTTACGGAGTTCTCCGCGGCCTTGTCCATGAAGGTTCGAATGGAGATCCTGACACCCCGGGAACGGGCAACCGTGCTTGGCGCATTCGCGGCATTGCGGGAATCGTCACTCTCGACGCTGCCGGTCTCATCCATCGATTACCACACCGCTGCCCACTTCGCCGACGATCATGCCTCCAGGTTACGCGCTGGCGACGCCCTTCACCTGGCCATTGCGTACAACCACGGCGTGGAACTTTGCTCTCTCGACAAGACGCTCATGGCCGCTGCAGAACCCATGGGCGTGAATGCGACGCTGTTGTAACGGGAACCCGTGCAGCCTTCCATTCCGAAAGTTAAAGGGGACAGATTGATTGTCCTTCCCCGAACCCCGGCCTCGTGCCGGGGTTATTTGTTGCGGGGAGGGGTACAGGACACCCACTTTGTGTGGACACACCCGAGCAGTTGGTGGACCTGGCCGCGCGGCCGCAGCGCCGCTATCCAAGGGGCATGTCCATGGCTCGGTCGCTGTTCGTGCGCCACGCCGCTTGATGCGCGAACGCGCAGATCACGAAACCACGGGACATTGGCCCATTTCGGTGCGATTCGCGTGTTTCTTCGCACCCTGCGGGGGTGCCGGCTGGTCACGGGGGAGAGGCTTGAATACGGGGAGGTACAAAAGAAAGAGCCCCCCCGGCTTCCGTTCCTGGGCGGCTCTAGTGAAGGCGTCCCTGCCTTCGCGGTAAAAAGTAGCACATCGATTACTGATTTCTAGACTCAGTTCGGGTTTTTCGCCAAACGGCGGCATACGGCCACTGAACGGTACTTTCTCCAAGAGAGTAACGATTGTTTTGTTTCGCGATTATGCGTATGCGGCCCGCGATATATCTCATGCCTGTCTCGTCGCAACATCGAGCGTTTTTCGCTCGTTGTCTGGCTGCGGCGTCTCGGGGGAATTGCCGCTGATTCGGCTTTCGCCTACTCTCTTGCGGCTTCCCATAGACGGCGTTGCGGGCCGTGATCCGCGAATCGTTCCGGGATGTTCCATTCGCAATCGACACCAGGCACCCAAGCACCATGAGCGAGCCCACCACGCTGCGCGGCCGTCTCGGCCAGTTCATCGAGGCGCGCCTGACCCAGCGCGCGATCATCGCGCTGATCCTGCTGAATGCCCTGACCCTGGGGCTGGAGACGTCCGACACGGTCATGGCCTGGATGGGCCCCGTGATCCTCGCGGCAGACACGATCATCCTGTCGATCTTTACGGCCGAGGTGTTGGCGAAGCTGTTTGTCTATCGCCTGAGTTTCTGGCGCAACCCCTGGAATGTGTTCGACTTCTTCGTGGTGGGGATCGCACTGATCCCGGCCTCCGGACCGTTCTCGGTGCTGCGCGTGCTGCGTCTGTTGCGCCTGGTATCGATGGTGCCGAAGCTGCGCTTTATCGTGGAGGCCCTGTTGCGGGCCATCCCCGGGATTATCTCCATCCTGGGGTTGCTGGTGCTGATCTTCTATGTATTCGCGATCATCGCCACAGGCCTTTTCAGCGAGTCCTTCCCTCAGAAGTTCGGGACACTCGGCGCCACGATGTACAGCCTGTTCCAGGTCATGACGCTGGAGGGCTGGTCCGAAGATATCGCCCGCCCGGTGATGGAGGTCTACCCCTGGGCCTGGGCCTTCTTCGTGCCGTTCATCCTGATCGCCACGTTTACCGTGCTGAACCTGTTCATCGCGATCATCGTGGACGCGATGCAGCGCATGCATGATCGCGCGATCGAGATCGAGCAGCAGATGATCCACGACAGCGTGCACGAGGAGAACAAGGCGCTGCACTCGGAGATCCACGAGCTGCAGCAGGAAACGGTCAAGCTCCAGGAACGCCTCATCCGCATGCAGAGCATGCTGGAGAAACGGGTGAAGTAACAGGCTCCGGGACGGAGGCCAGGCTGAGGCTCTCCGACGCGGGCCGGGGCTTCGCCTGCAAGCAGGCTCCTACACACCGATAGCCGCCCGGCATTACCCGTAGGCCCGTGGGACGCAATGAGCACAGCGACTTGCATCAGCGCCGGGGGATCCCCCGACGGCCGGTGCGTTTCGCAGGACTCAACGCACCCTACCTGGCTGCCTAGTTCCGTAGGATGCAATGAGCGCAGCGAATTGCATCAATGCCGCGTCGCTGCCTGCGACCGGTGCGTTTCGCGCGGCTCAACGCACCCTGCGCGCCTTCGAGCGCGCAGGGGCCGCTGAATCAGGCGTTGGCGGCGACCTGCTCGGTGGCGGCGGGTTGGCCCAGGCGGCGGCCGGTGGCGTTGAGCACGGCCTGCAGCGTGGCGGCGGTCGTGTCCTCGCCCAGGGCGACGCCGACGGAACGCTCGCCGTCGACCTGTACGTCCACCGCGGCCATGGCGCGCGCCTCGGTGCCCGCCTCCATCGCATGTTCGTCAAAGTGGTTCACCTTGACCTCGACCCCCCGGTCGGCCTTCATCGCGGCGGTCAGGGCCTCGACGGCACCATGGCCCTCGCCCTGCAAGCGCGACTCGCGCCCCGGCGGGCCCATGGTCGCGTCCAGCCGCACGACCGGGCCGTCCTTCTCGATCTCGTAGCGCACCAGATCCCAGCCAGCGACCGGCGTCAGGTAGTGCTGCTCGAACAGCTGGTGGATGCGCTGCGAGGAGACCTCGACCTGCGAGCTCTCGGCATCCCTCTGCACGATGCGGGCGAACTCGATCGCCAGCCAGCGCGGCAGCTCGATGCCGTAGTCGCGCTCCAGCACATGGGACACCCCGCCCTTGCCGGACTGGCTGTTGATGCGCACGACCTCTTCGTAGCGCCGGCCCAGATCGCTCGGGTCGATCGGCAGATAGGGCACATTCCAGTGGCCGCCCTGCTCCTTGTAGTGCGCCAGGCCCTTGCGGATTGCATCCTGGTGGCTGCCGGAGAACGCGGTGTAGACCAGCTCGCCGGCCCACGGGTGGCGCGGGTGGATGGGCATGTCGGTGCACTCCTTGTACACGTCCATCAGCCGTTCCATGTCGGACAGGTCGATGGTCGGGTCGATCCCCTGCGAGTACAGGTTCATGCCGACGGTGACCAGGTCCATGTTGCCGGTGCGCTCGCCGTTGCCGAACAGCGTGCCCTCCAGACGGTCGGCCCCGGCCAGCAGCCCCAGCTCGGCCGCCGCCACGCCCGTGCCCCGGTCGTTGTGCGTATGCAGCGACACGCAGAAATGCTCGCGGTACTGCACATGGTCGCAGAACCACTCGACCTGGTCGGCGAACACGTTCGGCGTGGCCGACTCGACCGTGGCCGGCAGGTTGATCACCACCTTCTGGCCCTGGTCCGGGCGCCAGATTGCGTTCACCGCATCCACGACCTCGACTGCGTAGTCCAGCTCGGTGGTGGAGAAGCTCTCCGGCGAGTACTGGAAGATCCAGTCGGTCTTCGGGTACTTCGCCGCGTAGTCGCGCACCCAGCGCGCGCCGTTCTCGGCGATGCCGCGGATGCCGTCGCGGTCCATGCGGAAGACCTGCTCGCGCTGCGCCGGGTTGGTGGAGTTGTACACGTGCACCACCGCGCGCGGGGCGCCTTCCAGCGCCGCGAAGGTCTTCTGGATCAGGTCCTCGCGCGCCTGGGTCAGCACCTGGATATACACGCCCTCGGGGATACGGTCCTCCTCGATCAGACGGCGGGTGAAGTCGTAGTCGATCTGCGAGGCGGAGGGAAAACCGATCTCGATCTCGGTCAGGCCGATGTCCACCAGCACCTCGAAGAAGCGCATCTTCTGCTCCACGCTCATCGGGTGCACCAGTGCCTGGTTGCCGTCACGCAGATCCACCGCGCAGAAGCGCGGGGCCACTGTGGTGCGCCGAGCCGGCCAGCGGCGATCCGCCTTGTCGATCGGCGGGAACGGGGCATATTTGCTGTGATCGAAGGCCATCCTGATTCTCTCCTGGGGCCGCGGTATTCATTCGCGGCGATTCGTCCACTTGCACATTATCCTAACGAATTTATGCGGACAGAACCTTGCTTTTTTCGTTTAGCTCCGGCCTTTGGGGGCACTTTATTGCTTTGAATAGCCTATATAGCGCAATATTTCACCATGGAACCACAACCCCACAAGCTCGACCGCTTTGACCGTCACATCCTGGAGATCCTGCAGGAAGACGCCAGCCTGTCGAACCAGGCGCTCGCCGATCGCGTGGGGCTGAGCCCCTCGCCCTGCCTGCGGCGGGTCCGGGCACTGGAACAGGCCGGTATCCTGATCCGGCGTGTGGCTCTGCTCGACCGGCGCGCCCTGGGCCTGGAACTGACCGCGCTGATCCACATCGGCATGGACCGCCACACCCCGGAGCGCTTCGCCCGCTTCGAGGAGGCGATCGCCCGCTACCCCGAGGTGCAGCACCTGTATCTGATCACCGGGCAATCCGCGGACTACATGCTGCAGGTGGTGGTGCCGGACATGGACGCCTACCAGGACTTCCTGCTGCGCCGCGTCACGCGGCTGGAGGGAGTGGACTCGGTGCACTCGAGCTTTGTGCTGCGCCGAGTGGTGGACCGCACCTCGCTGCCGCTGGACTACATTCGCGATTGACGACGGGGGATGGCAACAGGCCATCCGCCAGCACGGCTTGCAGCAATCAGCGCCCCCCGGAGTACGGGAGCAGCCGCACCGGCAGCAGGTGGATCAGGATAAACCCGAGCATGGCGGCCACGACGATGGTCGGGCCGGTCGGGGTATCGTAGACAAACGAGCCCCAGATCCCCGCGAGCACCGCCAGCATTCCGATTACGCCTGCCAGTAGCGCCATCTGTTCGGGCGTCGCGGCGAAGCGCCGGGCACTGGCGGCCGGGATGATCATCAACGCCGTGATCAGCAATACACCCACCACCTGCATCGCCGCCGCGATCACCAGCGCGATCAGCAGCATCAGTCCCAGGCGCACGGCCAGCACCGGTACGCCCTCGACCCGCGCCAGCTCCTCGTGCACGGTCAGCGCCAGCAGCGGCCGCCAGAGCAGCACCAGCAGCAACAGTGCAATGCCGCCGCCGATGGCGATCGCCAGCAGGTCGTTTGTCCCCACGGCCAGGATGTCGCCGAACAGGTAGGCCATCAGGTCCACCCGCAGGCCCTCGATGAAGGTGACCGCCACGATCCCCAGCGACAGCGCGCTGTGCGCCAGAATCCCCAGCAGCGTATCCGAGGCCAGTTCCTGACGCCGCTGGAGGATCACCAGCAGCACCGCGATGGCCACGCAGACCAGCGTCACCATCAGGTTGAGGTTGGCCCCCAGCAGGAACCCGAGCGCCACACCCAGCAGGGCGGAGTGCGAGATCGTATCGCCGAAATAGGCCATGCGCCGCCAGACCACGAAGGCACCCAGCGGCCCGGCCACGGCCGCCACCATCAGCCCCGCGAGCACCGCGCGGAACAGGAAGTCGTCCAGCCAGGTTTCAATCATCGTTTCGGCGTTCCCGGTCCGTGATGGTGGGCGTGTCCACAGCCGTGCGAGCCACCCGTTCCGTCATGGTCCAGATCGTGCACCTCGCCGTGCAGATCGTGGACGTGGTTGTGGTCATGCGTGTAGATACCGATCCCCTGCACATCGGCGGTGGGGAACAGCCGCTGGTACTCCGGGTGACGCGAGACTTCCTCGGGCCGGCCGGTACAGCAGACATGCTGGTTCAGACAGATCACGGCGTCGGCGCCCGCCATCACCAGATGAAGATCGTGCGACACCATCAGCACCCCGCAGCCCGTCTCGCACCGGATGTCGTCGATCAGGCGAAACACCTCGCCCTGCCCGACGACATCCACCCCCTGCGCGGGCTCGTCCAGCACCAACAGGTTCGGCCGATTGAGCAGGGCGCGCGCCAGCAGCACCCGCTGCATCTCGCCCCCGGACAGGGACTGTACCGGCTTGTCCAGCAGATGCGGCACCCCTACCCGCTCCAGATGTGCCAGCAGTTCCGTTCGAGGCGCGCGCTGGCGCAGCGTCAGGAACCGCCGCACTGACAGCGGCAGCACCGGCTCGATCTGAATGCGTTGAGGCATGTACCCGATGCGCAGTCCACGGCGGCGTTTCACGCGGCCCCGCGTTGGCTGCCACAAGCCCAGCAACACGCGCAGCAGGGACGTCTTTCCGGCGCCATTGGGGCCGATGACCACGGCCACCTCGGCCGGCGGGATCTGCACCGAAACGCGGTCGAGGATCAGCTTGCCCCCGCGCTCCAGCGAGATATCTCGGGCATCCAGCAACGGGCTGTGGTCATGGTCGGGGTCGCGCATGGCGGAAGGGCTTCCCTTGTTCGTTTTGATATACTATAACGTTTATCCAGTCCGTTCCGTTACCCGGGAGATCCACCATGCCCCTGTGCATCCGTCGCCCCCGTGGGCTTGCCTTGCTGGTTGGCCTGCTGGCCCTGCTGACCCTTGCTCTCCCGAGCACCGCCGCCGCGGACAAGCCGCGCATCGTCGCAACCATTCTACCGATTCACAGCATCGTCGCCGCCCTGGGCGAGGACGTCTACGAGGTCGAGCTGCTGGTCCCCGCGAACGCGTCTCCCCATGGCTATTCCATGCGCCCGTCTGAAGCCCGGCGTCTGCAGAACGCGGACATGGTCGTCTGGGTCGGACCGGATCTCGAGACGTTCCTGGAACGCCCGCTACGCCGTGCCGGGAACCGCGAGATCATCAGCCTGATGGACGACCTCGACCTGGACCTGAAGCCCACGCGCGAAGGGGGCGTCTGGGAGCATCGCCATGACCACGGGGACGATGATCACGGTCACGGCGACGACGACCATGGGCACTCCGAAGACGTTCATGGCCACAACGACCACGACCATGACCACGGCCACCACGACGAGGCCCACGGGCACGACCATGATCACCAGCACGGTGACTACGATGCCCATATCTGGCTCTCGCCCGCGTTGGTGCGCGCGATCACCGAACAGCTCGCCGACAAGCTGATGGAATGGGATCCGGAGCGCGCCGACACCGTCGAGGCCAACCGCGAGGCCCTGCTCGAACGGATCGACAACCTGGACGGACGCCTGGCGGAACAGCTCGAGCCGGTGCGCGACCAGGCCTTTATCGTCTTCCACGACGCCTACCAGTATTTCGAGCAGCACTACGGCCTGAATGCCGCCGGTTCGATCAGCATCGACCCCTCGCGCAGCCCGGGACCACGCCGCATCAGCGAACTGCGCGAGCGAGTCGCCGATGGCGACGTGGTCTGCCTGTTCACCGAGCCGCAGTTTCGCCCGGCACTGGCCGAAACCGTGGCCGAGGGCACCGATACCCGGCTTGGGATTCTGGATCCGGTCGGCGCCGAACTGGAACCCGGCCCGGATGCCTGGTTCGAGCTGATGCAGAACATGGCCGACGGCTTCAGCGACTGCCTGGGCGCGGAACGGGAATAGTGCGGGGAAACCGTTGTCCGGAGTGCGACGGTGTCGGTGTGACCACCGACGTGGGTTGCCCTATGCGTGCGCGTGGGCCAGGACGACCTTGTTGCGGCCGCCCCTCTTCGCCGCGTACATGGCATCGTCGGCACGCTTGAGCCAGTCCTTGACGGGCTCGCCGGCCCGACAAGGCGCGACCCCGAGGCTGATCGTGAGGCGCCCGACACGCGGGAACGGTGTGGTCGCAACCTGTTCGCGCAGCTGTTCGGCGACAAGCTCGGCACGGAGGGCATCGGCCCCCGGCAACAGGACGACGAACTCCTCTCCACCCCAGCGGCCAAGGACGTCGGTCTCGCGCAGGCGCGAGCCGAGCACCTGCACCAGACGGCGCAGGACATCGTCGCCCACCTCGTGGCCGAAGGTGTCATTGATGCGCTTGAAGTGATCGATGTCCAGCAGGAGTAACGAACAGGGGTGCTCGTAGCGCTGAACGCGGCGGGCCTCCCGCTCCAGGAGTGTCTCGAAATAGCCGCGGTTGGCGGCGTCGGTGAGCGGGTCGTAGAAGGCCTGGTGTTCCAGCGCGGCCTCGAGTTCCTTCTGTCGCGTGATGTCGTGGAACATCGCGATGTAGTACTCGATCTCGCCCCGCCCATCCCGGATCGCGGTAACAACCTCGTGCAGCGGAAAGATCTCGCCATTCTTGCGGCGGTTCCAGATCTCCCCCTCCCAGTGTCCGTCCTCGCGTACCGTGCGAAACATCGCTTCGTAGAAGCCGCGGTCCTGGCACCCGGAGTTCAGGATGCGCGGATTCGCACCCACCGCCTCCTGCTCGGTGTAGCCGGTCAACTGCGTGAAGGTCGCGTTCACCCGCTGGATGGTGCCCGCAACATCGGTGATGAAGATCGCCTGACTGGCCTCGAAGGTGGCGGCCAGCAGCCGCTGCTCCTGTTCCAGGTGGTACTGCTCGGTAATGTCCTGCACCGTGCCGACCATGCGCTCGGGCGTGCCCGAGGGGCCGAACTCGACGGAACCGCGCTCGCGCACCACGCGCTCGACCCCGTCCGGACGCACGATGCGGTGGGTCACGTCGAAGGGCTCCACACCCGCCAGGGCGCGATCCACTGCCGCCTGGACACGTTCGCGATCCTCCGGATGAACGGCCTGCATGAAGGCTCCGTGCGTGCCATGCCAGCGGCCCCGCTGCATCCCGAAGATACGATAGACCTCGTCGGACCAGCGAATCTCGTTGTGCTGGAAGTCGGAGACCCAGTTGCCCACATGCGCGATGCGCTGGGCCAGTGCCAGCTCGCGTTCGCTGCGGTGCAGGGCCTGCTCGGCGCGCACCCGCTCGGTGATGTCCAGGATCACCCCGTGCCACAGCACACTGCCGCACTCCAGGGACTCCGGGCTGGCGTGGCCCTCCAGCCAGATCTCGCCACGCTGGGGATGCAGCACACGATACCGCTGAAGCCAGGGTTCGAGGGACCGCATCGAGGCCTCGATGCTGGCGCGAATGCGGTCGATATCCTCCGGATGGATCACCCGAAAAACGGCCTCGGCATCGCGCATCGCCTCCTCGGGGGCAATGCCGAAGATCTCGGTCATGCCCTCGCTGGCGTAGGGGTAGCAGGCGCGTCCGTCGGGATGCTGGCGGTACTGATAGATCACGCCGGGCAGGTTGTGGGCGATCTTTTCCAGATGGCGCTCGGTCTCGACGCGCGCACCGACATCCTGAAAAGCCCCGACCAGTTCGACGACCTTGCCCGCCTCGTCCCGCAGGGCGGTGATCTGGTCCTCCAGCCACTGCCAGTGACCATTGGGCATCTGCTGGCGATAGTTCAGGCGGCAGAACCCGTGCGCCCCATCGGCCATCCAGCGCCGGACCTGGCTGACACAGCGCCGGTAGTCCTCCCGCGCGAGGTGGCGAGGCAGCCAGTCGGGACTGGAGCTGATCTGCTCCGGGCTCCAGCCGGTCACGGCAACGGCGTTACGGCTGAGCCAGGTCATGGTGCCCAGATCGTCAGGATCCATGGTGTAGATCACCGCCGGGCTGGCCCGCAGCAGGCTGTCCATGCGCCGCTCGGTCTGCTTTCGCGCCTCAATGTCGGCAAAGGCTGCCAGCAGGGCCTCGGGACCGTCGGAGGTCGCGGGGATACGGCTAATGCTGATCTCGATCCAGCGGGTGAGACCCGTGGCGTCCACCAGGCGAACCTCTACCCGACAGTAGGGACAACCACCATCGAGCAGTTCATGGCGCCGCGCCTCGCAGGACTCGACATCCTCCGGAAACAGGCGTTCGTGCAACCATCCCCCCGCCAGGTCCTCGGGGTCGCAGGCCAGCATCTCCCCGAGGCGCGGATTGGCGCGCAGGATGCGCCCCTCCGTGTCCATCTCGGCCAGCCCCACCGGCGCGTGCTCGAACAGCGCGGCATACCCGTGGACCGCACAAATCTCCGTCATTCCCTGTCCTTGCCCGTCTTGAGAAGACCTGCCTGGCCTCCCCTCCCCCGGCGGGAGAACCCACGGACGTGGTAATGGATTCCGATAATGGGTCCAAACCCTACCACATGGATCGGGTTTTTTTTGCATCATCTGAAAAAGTCGAGAGCCCAGGGCGCAGAAAAAAGGTTCATCGAGCATTACCGGGGAATGCGGCGCGGATTTTGAGGAAGAAGTAGTCCTGGTCGCGGTAGCCGTAGGCGCGGCGCTTGATGACCTTGATGGTGTTGTTGATGCCTTCGACGACGCTGGTGTTCAGCCGATGCCGGCAGCGCGAGACGATGCCGGGGAGATAGGGCTCCAGCAACCGCGCGAAGCGCTGCAGGGCATGGATGCCGCTCTCCTGTGCCTGTTGTACCCAGTGTCGCCAGGCCTGCCAGGTCTGTTCCGGACGGCGCTGGAACCAGAGCCGCTTGAGCTCGTCGCGTAACAGATAGACTGTCAGCAATGCCTGGTTGGCTTGCAGCAACTCGTCCAGGTGGACC
>NZ_KB822975.1:0-69153 GCF_000364985.1 Thioalkalivibrio sp. HL-Eb18 | reverse complement strand
CTGTTACGCGACGAGCTCAAGCGGCTCTGGTTCCAGCGCCGTCCGGAACAGACCTGGCAGGCCTGGCGACACTGGGTACAACAGGCACAGGAGAGCGGCATCCATGCCCTGCAGCGCTTCGCGCGGTTGCTGGAGCCCTATCTCCCCGGCATCGTCTCGCGCTGCCGGCATCGGCTGAACACCAGCGTCGTCGAAGGCATCAACAACACCATCAAGGTCATCAAGCGCCGCGCCTACGGCTACCGCGACCAGGACTACTTCTTCCTCAAAATCCGCGCCGCATTCCCCGGTAATGCTCGATGAACCACAAAAAAGCCCCGCAATCGCGGGGCTTTCTCGTTCCTGGACCTGCGGCAGGATCAGGAGGGTCGGTACATGTCCTCGGTTGTCGGGACATAGCCGAGGTTGTCCTCGCCAATACCCTTGACCTTGGGCTCGTTGAGTTCGCTGATGCGAACACCATTGGACTGGTTGCGCAGGTACTCGGCGACGTTGTCCCAGATCATCGTGCCGGTACCGCCCGCCGGCTCCTGCTGGACGCTGGCCCAGCCGGCGACGACGTATTCCTTGTCCGGGTCGACCTTCTCGCCGCCCAGTTCCATCTCGGAGATTCGGTTGCCGATCTCGGCTTCCGGATCGATCGCATACCGAAGGCCGCCCACGCGGACCATGTCGCCACCCTGCTGGTAGAACGGGTCGGCATTGAACAGGTTGTCGGCGACGTCTTCCAGGATGTCCTTGATCTGCGCACCGGTCATGGCGTTGCGGGTGGTCTCCGGATAGGTCAGGCCGGTCTGGTCCATGATGTGCTCGAAGGTGATCGGCATGCCCGGGAGTACGGTCGTGCCCCAGCGGAAGCCCGGCGAGAACGCGATCTGGGCATCGTGGACCTCCATCAGCGCATCACAGATTAGCTGGTCGAAAGTGCCGTTGAAGTTGCCACGGCGGAACAGCAGGTCCTCGGCGACGGCCAGCTCTTCGGAGAGCTTCTCCTCCATGTTGAAGGTGTCGCCGTCATAGGTGACGTCCTGGCTGCGCATGTTGTCGACGAACTCGGCCATCTCGGGATCTTCGTCCAAGAGGTTGGCGAACACCGGGACCAGGCGGTATTCCCAGTCCTTGATCTCGCCGTCGCGGAAATCGAAATCCAGGACACCGACGAACTTGGCGTTAGAGCCCGCGTTGGTGACCAGGCAGGTGCCGCCATCGGGGCGCTCCACCGGCAGCGGCTGCGGGACGGCATCGTGCGTGTGACCGCCCATGATCGCGTCGAGACCCTCGACCATGCCGGCCATCTTGATGTCCACGTCCATGCCGTTATGCGACAGCGCGACCACGATCTCCGCGCCCTCTTCGCGCGCGGCGTTGACCTGCTGCTGCATGTCGTCCGGGCGAATGCCAAACGACCACTGCTCGATCATCCAGCGCGGGTTGGCGATCGGGGTGTAGGGGAAGGCCTGGCCGATCACGGCAACGTTGACACCATTCAACTCGCGGATCACGTACGGCTTGAAGATCAGGTCGCCCCAGTCCACGTCGCGCACGTTCTGGGCGACGAAGTCGATCCCGGCATCGGCGAAATCGCCGTTGACGACCTCTTCCACGCGGTCGGCGCCGTAGGTGAATTCCCAGTGGCCGGTCATGATGTCGATGCCCAGCAGCTTCTGTGCATCGACCATGTCCTGGGCATTGGTCCACAGCGCGGTACCCGAGCCACCACCCCAGGTGTCGCCACCGTCCAGCAGCAGCGAGTTGGGGCGCGAGTCGCGCAGCTTCTTGACCAGCGTCTTCAGCTGCGGGAAGCCGCCGACGCGACCGTACTGTTCGGCCGCCTCCATGAAGTTCAGGTTGGTGTAGGCGTGGGCAAAGATGCTGTCGCGTTCGATGTCATAGTGCTTGAGGAAGTGCTCGCCAACGATGTGCGGCGGGCGGTTGCGCATATCGGCTACGCCCAGGTTCACGTTGGGCTCGCGGAAATAGATCGGCTTGAGCTGCGCATGGCAGTCGGTGTAGTGCAGCAGGTGCACATTGCCGAAACGATCCAGCATGTCGTACGGGTCTCCCGAGGTGCCGTACTTGCCATTGGTGGCCTTGGCGCAGCCCGCCAGAGGGAAGCCGGCCACGCTGGCGGCGGCCAGCAGCTGCATGAATTCGCGGCGTGAGATATGCATGAGGGTCCTACCTCTCTCTACTGTCGTTTATTGTGATTTTTTGGTTTCTCGAAGCAGCAATCTAGACGCTGCTTCTTTGTGGAACATTCCCTGGGTGCGGAGCTTCCTTGCCGACTGGCGCGACGCCTGGCTGGTCTGAAGCCGTATTCAGCCCGCAGTGCCTCCAGAACCGGATTCCCCGGGTTCTGGCTTTGACGGATGCTGATGTCTGCCCTTGGACGTGCCCCGAGTCTTCGTGGGGCGCGGCGTCTCCCTAGCGACGCTGTTCGCGCGCCTGCCGCGCGGTTTCCTTGGCCGTGTCTCGCTTGTCTTCGATCCGCTGGATATCGCGTTCGCTGGCATCGCGTGCGTCGATGGCGGCCTCGAACTGGCGTACCGATTCTTCGTACTGCGCGCGGTGGAAAAAATACTCCGCCATGGCCTCGCGGCTGATCGCAATATAGCCGGCCCCGTCCGCGATGTCTGCCTTCAGTCGCAGCAACTCGGGGTTGGGTGCGCGTTCATTGCGGATCATTTCGTTCACGATGCGGATGGCGCGGTCGGGGTTGTCGAGATCGCGGTGCGCACGGGCCAGCACTTCGCGGATGACCGGGTGTCCGGGGTAGACCGCGTCCAGGTCATTCAGGATCTCGAGGGCCGCTTCGTGGTTGCCACGTTCCCGCTCCAGTGCGCCGCGCGCAAGTTCCAGCGTCATCCCGGGGGCCTCCTCGACCGGGATTTCCTCCAGCCGCTCGGCGGCGCGGTCCAGTTCGCCGCGCTCCAGGTGTGCGACCATGGCGCCGTAGATCTGGTGCGGCGCTGGGTCCGAGGCCCCGCGATGGATCTCGATCGCACGGCGCGGATCCTTCAGGGCCCGGGTGCGGGCCTGCATCCACTGGAACTCGGGGCCCCGGTTGCGCGTATCCACCGCCGGCATGCCGGCCGCGCGATTGCGGGCGTCGGTGATGCGGTCGAGCGTGACCGGGTGGGTGCGCAAATACTCGGGTACCGCGTCGCCAACGCCGCGCGAGAGCTCCTGCAGACGTTCGAAAAAATCCGCCATCGCATTCGGGTCAAAGTCCGCGCTGGCCAGGATACGCATGCCGGCGCGGTCGGCTTCGGCCTCGTTGGCGCGGGTAAAGTTGATCTGCTGCTGGATGCCGCCCGCGACACCGCCCGTGATGATGGCCGAGCCCAGGGTGGGATCCGCCATCGATGCCAGGACCCCGGCGAGAATGGCGAGCCCGGTGGTGAAGTTGACCTCGCGCCCGCGCGCGAACATCCGGGCCAGGTGGCGTTGGGTGACGTGCGCGATTTCGTGGGCCATGACGGCGGCCAGTTCGGCCTCGTCGCGGACCTCGAGTATCAATCCCGAGTGTACCCCGATGATGCCGCCGGGCATCGCAAAGGCGTTGACCTGGCCGTTGTCGATGGTCAGGAAATAGAACGGGCCATCCGCGTCGGGGGCGTTGGCGAGCAGCTGCCGACCGAGGGAGTCGACATAAAAGGAGACCTCCGGGTCGGTGACCAGTGGCAGGGACCGCCGGATCTCTCGAAGCAGGGAGCGACCGAGCTCGCGCTCTTCCGCAGGGGTCAGTACGCCACCCGAGGCCTCGCCCAGGTCGGGCAGGGCGGTCCCGGAGGCCGAAACCGTTGGCGCCCCCAGCGTGAGTACCAGGAGCAGGGTTGAAAGTAGCGTGAGAAGCCGTGTCTTCATACGACGGAGGCCGGCCGTTGGGGCCGGCCTCCGAAGGGTCTTGGCATCGTGGGGTCGGTTACTTGCCGAGGCCCGGAGCCGAAGAGTAGGTGCGCATGCTGTCACGGGTTTCCCAGAGCTTCGGCTTGAGCATCGCTTCCGGGATCATGAACTTCTTGCGGTCCAGCACCTTGTGGGTGCGCACGATCTTGACCACGTCGTCGTACTTCAGCTTGAACAGGAGACCCACGTCACCACCGGAGGTGCGGCGCACGATCATGTACTCGTCTTCCATGCTGTGCACGTAGATGTTGGCCGGGCGCAGCTTGCCGTTTTCGTCCTTCATGGTCACGGCGTAGTGGCCGTTGACCTGGAATTCGCTCTTGTCCACCGCAAAGTCCTCCGCGAATGAATCAGGGGGTTGATCGTCCGGACGCGCCCGCCCGAGAGCCGGTTGCGTCCATCAGTATTTCCTTCAACTCGGAACGATAGCACGACTTCTGTCCGCGAGAGAACAAACCAACCGTTCACGGGCGGACAAGTTTGCATTTGCGGCCTGTTTCGCTATCCTCCGCGCCCATCCTTCGCGACCGGGGCATGTTTCGGAGTCTCGCGAGCGAGGCAGGCAGGTGCGGTTCGGCACACTTGGAGTGGAGCGCATGTACGGATTCTCGGAGATCACCGCCGACGAGCTCGAACAGTGGCGAACGGAAGGCAAGGCCTTTCGGCTTGTCGATGTACGCTCCCCCGGCGAGACGTCCCGCGGCGTCATTCCCGGTGCAGAGCTGGTGCCGCTGACGGTCCTGCCATTGCGCAAGGACGAGTTCCTGGGAGGCGATATACCGCTGGTCTTGTATTGCCAGAGTGGCGCGCGTTCCGCCCAGGCCTGCGCGTTCCTTGCGCAACAAGGGCTGGAGACCGCGAACAGCCTGCGCGGCGGTATCGTGGGCTGGGCTCAGGCCGGCAAATCGGTCGTCACCCCGGATTAGAATTCGGTTGTATTCCGATCCCGTTTCCCCTATAAGGGTGAATTCGGCTGGCAAGGGTTCGATCGTTGTGGTCCCCAAACCGCCCCGATTGGTACCTCAGCACCCAACTGATTTTGGTAACGCACTAAAGGAGACACACCATGGCCAACTTTGACCAAGAACTCGACGCTTCCGGCCTGAACTGCCCGCTGCCGATCCTGCGCGCCAAGAAGGCCCTGGCGGCCATGGAATCCGGTCAGGTTCTGCACATCATCGCCACCGATCCGGGTGCCGTGAAGGACTTCCAGGCCTTCGCCAAGCAGACCGGCAACGAGCTGATGGAGCACAAGGAAGAAGGCGGCAAGTTCTACTTCCTCGTGAAGAAGTCCTAAGGCGTCTCTAAGTGCCTGAAACGGGGCGGCGATCCGCAAGGGTCGACCGCCCCGATTCCTGAAAAACGACGGTTGCCATGCGGTAACTGGATAGGTGCCTGGACGAGGTCTAGGCTGGCTGAGCAAGGTTCTCAAAGAAACCTGCATCGCCAACAGCGAAGAGGTGACATATGGCGACATACGCTGAGATGCAGCAAATCTTCGACGACATCCGCGGAGATTTTCGCTACGACCACGAACTCAACGGCTGTCTGAACTGCGGCATCTGCACGGCAACGTGCCCCTCTGCTCAGTTCTATGACTACTCCCCGCGCGAGATCGTCCAGCTGCTGTGGACCGAAAACGTCGAGCAGATCTACGACGCGATGCAGGAAAAGATCTGGGCCTGCGCTCAGTGCATGACCTGTGCCGCTCGCTGCCCGTTCAAGAATTCCCCTGGTGGCCTGGTCGCGATCATGCGCGAAGTGGCCATCAAGCACGAAATGCAATCCGCGAAGGACGTGCTCCGCCCGTTCGGTCGCGTGATGCTGAAGCTGATCACCACGGGTAACCAGCTGTCGCCCGACATGATCCAGCCCGACCACTTCCCCGACTGGGGCCCGAACATCCAGAAGGTGGAAGGTGACCTGCGCATCCTGCGCAAGGCGATTCCGGTGAAGACGCTGCAGACGGTCGAGACCGCCTGGGAAGTGTCCCTGAAGACCTCGGTCGAGATGTACACCATCTGGGAAATGACCGGGGTGCTCAAGTCCCTCGAGCTGATGGACGAGAACCTCTTCGACGTGATCGAAGACTTCATCGACGAGAAGCGCGAGGACTACGAAGACTGGCTCGAGGAGCAGGAAGAGGAAGACGACGAGTAAGTCGTCCCGTTTCCGACTCCACTCCAGGACATCAGGAGAAGCGTTATGAGTGAACAGACCCCAGGCAATCACAACCAGAACGGCGAAGGTGCCGGTGCCGGCACCATGAAGCCCGGCTACCACAATACCGACGGTCAGGGCATCGCCGGTCACGGTTCCTTCTTCCAGGCGACCGACCTGTCCAAGGAAGACGCGATCAAGGCGACCGACTGGGTGCGCAAGCACGTCGACCGCCGTACGGTCGACCTTGGTGACCGTATGGACGACGTCCGCGAGCACATGTACGAGCTCGAAAAAGACGGTCAGATCATCATCCACCGCATCGAGGACCAGCACGAGCCGATGTCGGTGAAAACCCTGTTCGGCTGGGACAAGAAGGTCCCGACCAAGCAGCTCTGGCACCACAAGTCCTGTGGCCAGTGCGGGAACATCCCGGGCTACCCGACCTCGCTGCTGTGGTTCATGAACAAGTTCGGCTTCGAGCCGGGCAAGGACTACCTCGACGAGACCGACCAGACCTCCTGCACCGCGTGGAACTACCACGGTTCCGGTATCGGGAACGTCGAGTCGCTGGCCGCGGTGTTCCTGCGCAACTTCCACCAGGCCTACGTCTCCGGCAAGCAGCACGGCCATGAGCTGGGTCACTTCTACCCGCTGGTCCATTGCGGCACCTCCTTCGGGAACTACAAGGAGATCCGCAAGTATCTGGTCGAGTCCGCCGAGCTGCGCGAGAAGGTCACCAAGATCCTCGGCAAGCTGGGGCGCCTGGTCGACGGCAAGCTGGTCATCCCGGAAGAGGTCATCCACTACTCCGAGTGGGTGCACGTGATGCGCAACCGCATCGCCTCCGAGCTGCAGACCATCGACGTCTCCAATATCCGTACCACTGCCCACGTGGCCTGCCATTACTACAAGATGGTGCACGAGGACGCGGTGTACGACCCGTCCGTGCTGGGTGGCAACCGTACCGCGATCATCACCTCCACTGCCCAGGCCCTGGGTGCGCAGGTGATCGACTACTCCACGTGGTACGACTGCTGCGGCTTCGGCTTCCGCCACATCATCTCCGAGCGCGAGTTCACCCGCTCGTTCACGATGGATCGCAAGATCCGCGTGGCCCGCGAGGAAGCCAACGCCGACGTAATGCTGGCCAACGACACCGGCTGCGTCACGACCATGGACAAGAACCAGTGGATCGGTAAGGCCCACAACCAGAACTTCCAGATTCCGATCATGGCGGAAGTCCAGTTCGCGGCCCTGGCCTGCGGCGCGGATCCGTTCAAGATCGTCCAGCTGCAGTGGCACGCATCGCCCTGCGAAGACCTGGTCGAGAAGATGGGGATCTCCTGGGACGAGGCCAAGAAGACCTTCCAGGAATACCTGAAGGAAGTCGAGGCCGGCAATATCGAATACCTCTACAATCCTGAGCTCGCTTACGGGGGCAAAGTCTGATGCAGCAAGATACTGTTCTAGTAGTGGGTGGTGGCCCGGCTGGGCTGGCCGCCGCCGCCAATGTCACCTCGGCCGGCTTCAAGGCCGTGATGGTCGAGAAGGAAGACGTCCTGGGCGGCGCCCCGATCCTGTCGGGTTACGCCAAGCTGGTCCCCTCCGGCGAGTGGGCAAAGGACGCCATTGGCCGCATGGTCAAGCGCGTGGAAGACGATTCCAACTCGACGGTGCACAAGGGTGCGAAGGTTGAGAAGCTGGAAGGCGAGGCCGGTAACTTCACTGCCACGCTGACCAACGGCGAATCCGTCCAGGCCGGTGCCGTCGTGCTGGCCACGGGCTTCACCCATTTCGATTCCATCAACAAGCCGGAGTGGGGCTTTGGTACGTACGAAGACGTGCTGACCACCACCCAGATGGAACAGATGGTCGCCTCTGGCAAGATCGCCTGCCCGTCCGACGGCCGCGTGCCGGAACGGGTCTGCATCCTGCTGTGCGTGGGTTCGCGTGATCGCCAGATCGGTCGTGAGTGGTGCTCCAAGATCTGCTGCACCGTCTCCGCCAACCTGGCCATGGAGATCAAGGAACTGTCGCCGGAAACGGATGTGTTCATCTACTACATGGACATCCGTACCTTCGGCCTGTACGAAGACAAGTTCTACTGGAAGTCCCAGGAAGAGTTCAAAACCAAGTTCGTCAAGGCCCGTATCGCGGAAGTGACGGCCTCCGGCGATGGTCGTCTGCTGGTCAAGGGTGAGGACACCCTGGTCAAGCGCCCGATCGTGATCCCGTTCGATATCGTCGTGCACGCCATCGGCATGGATCCGAACGCCGACAACCCGGAAATCTCCCAGGTCTTCGGTGTCGGCCTCGAGAAGCACGGCTTCATTGAGAAGGCCGAGCAGTACACCAACACCTGTGGCACCACCCGCAAGGGCATCTACTCCTGCGGTGCGGCCTATGGCCCCGAGACGATCGATGACTCGATCGCGCAGGGTGCCGCTGCCGGTGGCCGCGCGGTTGCGGACCTGCATGCGCTGGTTTCGAAAGCCGGCTGAGGTCGTCAGCGACGAGGCGGCTTCGGGTGTGAACCCGGAGCCGCTACAGGTGACCTTTGATCAGGAGATCCTCGCGACGAAGCTCAACAGTCTGAACGAGGCCATCGCCGAAGCCGGCGGGGTCGATGGGCTGGAAACCTTCATCGAGGCATTGCGGGCGAAGCATGAAGTCTTCGCCGCGACCGTCGCCAAGGGCGACGAGATGGATGCCGAGGATCTGCGCATCCTGGGGGGGTTGGTCTTCGCGGTTCGCCGCAAGCTGGCGGGGGTGATGGCTGAACGCCAGGGCGCGCTGGTAGACGGGATGCGCGCACTGGTGCGCCCGGATACGGATCTGGACTCACGGCTGACGGCATTTGCCGATCTGGCCGGGGACGACAAGAAGCTGCGACGCGGGATCTGGGACTTCGGTGCCGAGATCCTGCATTTCGCCGATCCCGAGACGGTCCCGCTGGCGACGCGCTGGGTCTGGGATACGGGGACGACGACTGGGGCGTTGCGCGAGTTTATCCGTGGCAACGACACCCTGCGGTCGATTCCGATTGGCGAGACCGTCGGAGCGATCGAGGGGGCCAGACGCTGGTTCTATGAGGCGCTGGCCGAGGAAGGCTTTTACCGCGACCTGCCGTTCGTGACGGATCTGGTCTGGGTGCAGGCCTACTCGGATTACGCGCGTTCCCTGTCGATGAGTCTGGGCATGATCGACAACCAGTTCGGGGCCAAGCAGGACCCGCTGGAGTTGGGGGTGAAGCTTCTGGGGATCGATTCTTCGGAAGGCCGCCTGAAAGGTCACGATGCGTCGCTGCATTGAATAACGGAACGAACTTGAGCCTGGCTACACAGGTTTTCGGAGAGACGTCATGGCAATACATGAAAAGGCACTGATCGAGGACGAACGACTGCAGCAGCACGACGAGCTGGTGGTCGACGGGGTGGATGTGTCCGGTCACTGGAACACCATGATCGCCCCGCGCACGGTCCGCGACTACGACGACGATTTCGAAGCGAAGATTCAGAGCTTTGCGGGTGGCGAGTACGTGCACCGCTGCTGGCAGTGCGGGTCCTGCACCAACTCCTGCACCATGTACGCGCAGAACGTGCAGTTCAATCCGCGCTACTGGATCTACCTGACCCGGCTCGGCATGAAGGAAGAGCTGGTCAAGGACAAGGACATCATCTGGCAGTGCGTCTCGTGCAACAAGTGCACCAACATCTGTCCGAAGGACGTGAAGCCGGAAGGCGTGATGAAGGCACTGGCGCACTGGATGGAAGTGGAAGGGATTACCGAGAAGTCCCCGTCCACCATCTTCGATGAAGAGTTCGCCGACCAGATCTACAAAACCGGCCGTATCGAAGACGGCAAGGTCGCACAGAACTTTTTCAAGAAGACCGGCCAGCCGCTGCTGCAGGAGTGGCTGAAGGTGTTCATCTTCCGCATGATGAAGCACCTGCCGGTGAAGCACCTGATGCGGATGGGCATCAACACCGTACATACGCCGCGCACCAAGTCCTGGGGCAAGACCGGGGACGTGCTGAAGAACTACGTGCGCGAACAGAAGGAGGCCGCTCATGGCTAAGGTTGCTTACTATCCGGGCTGCGCGCTCGAGGGCTCCGGTGGGCCGTACGACCGCTCCACCCGCGTGCTGGTGAAGGCGCTTGGGCTCGAGATGGAAAACCTGCGCGACTACAACTGCTGCGGCGCGATGGAAGTGAAGAACGTCCACCCGATGCTGCAGACCTACCTGTCCGCGCGGAACATGGCCATTGCCTCCGAGCAGATGGGCATGGACACTGTGATGGCGCCGTGCAACGGCTGTTACCACAACCTGAAGAAGGCCGAGTACGAGACCGCGACCTCCCAGGATGCCATGGACACCGTCCAGGATCTGGCGCGCAAGTCCGACGACCCGGTCTACACCGGTGACGTCCGCACCCTGCATCTGCTCGAGTGGCTGATGGAAGAGCTGGGGCCCGAGGGCATCAAGCAGAAGATGACCAAGAGCCTGAACGGCATCAAGATCGCCAACTACTACGGCTGCATGTACACCCGTCCCCGCCAGATCTTTCCCGAGAAGGACAACGGCCCGGGTTCGGATTCCAGCTATCAGCCGCACTTCATGGATGACCTGCTGGGTGCCGCCGGTGCGGTTAATGTGGACTTTCCGCTGAAGACCTCCTGCTGCGGTGGTGCGCATACGCTGTCGGATTCCGACACCTCGACCCAGCTGGTGCTGAACCTGCTGCAGTCGGCGGAAGATTCCGGTGCCGAGGTGATCGCCACCGAGTGCCCGACCTGCCATTCCGGTCTGGAGATGCACCAGGTCCGTGCCGAAACCGAGTTCGGCATCAAGACTGACGTGAAGGTCCTGTACTTCACGCAGCTGCTGGGTCTGGCAATGGGGCTGTCCCCGCGCAAGCTGGGTATCCACGAGAACGTGAGTGACTCCATCGGGCTTCTGAAGGAGAAGGGGGTCATCTGATCCCCTGATTCGAGGCCCGAATGGCCCAGTAGTATCTTCGAAAAACGGGCGCCAGGCGCCCGTTTTTTGTGTCGATGCCAGGAACGAGGCGAAACATGGACTGCAACGGTTGCGAGTTTCATCCCGAACTGTTCTACGACGACGAGTTTCAGATCTGGCTGCGCCGCGAGGATGACGACACCCTGACCGTGGGGATGACCGACCTTTCGCAGACTATCGCGGGAAAGATCATTCACGTACGAGTGCGTCGCCCGGGTACCCGTCGTCCGCCCGGGAAGCCGGTCGCCACGATCGAGAGCGGGAAATGGGCCGGACCGATCCCGAACTTCATCGACTGCAAGATCGTGGAGGGCAACGAGGAAGTGCTGGAAAACCCGGTGCTGCTGAACTCGGACCCCTATAATGCATGGATTGCGCGCGTCGAAGCCACCGACGGTGTCGACGCGGCGCTGGAGCAGTTTCTGACCGGCGACAAGGCTGAAGAAGGCTACTGCAAGCGCGCCAAAGATGAAGACATCGAGTGTCAGCGCAAGCTGCGATAGAGAGAACGATGGCTGAACTGGGCAACGATTACTATCTGGACAACGACGAGCAGACGGTCGTGATCATCATGACCTCGGGTCCGTCGACGCCGCATCGTTGTGCGACGCCGTTCTATCTTGGGGCGGTGATGGCCTCGATGGATGTAGACGTCTATATCTTCTTCACCATGGAGGGCGTTCGCCTGATGGAGAAGGGGGTAGCCGACGACCTGCGAGCCATGGAAGATGGCAAGCTGATCAAGGATTTTATCCAGGACGCAAAACGCGCAGGCGTGCGCCTGCACGTTTGCCAGCCCGCTTTGCCGGGGTATAGAATCGACGCGTCTTTGGATCTCATCGACGAGGTCGATGAAGTGAATCGGGCGAGCGAGCTGGCGGACCTGATTCTGCGTAGCGATAAAACGATAACGTTTTAATTTTCCCGCATTATTACTTTCACGCTTGGAGGAAAACATGGGCGCAGTACGGGGTTGTGATATTCCGGAAGATCTGATGTACAACGTTGAAAACAACGTGTGGGTGCGCAAGGAAAGCGACGGCACCGCGACCGTGGGCCTGACCTCCTACGCGTGTTCGCTGGCCGGCACCATCGTGTCCTACACCCCCAAGAAAGTCGGCAAGACCGTCAAGAAGGACAAGTCCTGCACCACCGTCGAATCCGGCAAGTGGGTGGGTCCGGCGAAGACCCCGGTGACCGGTGAAGTGACCGAAACCAACGACAAGGTCGCGGCCAACCCGGGTCTGATCAACGAAGACCCCTATGGTGAAGGCTGGCTGATCAAGCTGAAGCCGGAAGACTGGGACGGCGAAGTTGGCGACCTGAAGACCGGCTCCGACGCCCTGGCGGCGTTCGAGGCCAAGATGGAAGCGGACGGTTTCGGCGGCTGCTAAGCCCCTACCGAGCCTCGGGCCGCCGTTCCCCAGTGTTCGGCGGCCTTTTTTGATTCTGTGGTATCCGGAGCAAGCTGATGACGACCTGGAACGAGGTGATCCAGCGGGTGGAACCCCTGGAAGACATCGCTGTCGATGCGGCGTTGGTGAATGACCTTCAGCACAGCGTTCAGCGGGGCTCCGATCCAGGATCGGTGCATTTCTATACCCCGACGTTCAAGTCGTACCAGTCCAGCGAACTGGCGGACTGCGGCAAGAGCGCCTGGCCGGCGATGTCGATCACCGGTGGCGACTGCAAACTCGCCTGTGACCATTGCAAGGCGAAGATCCTGGACCCGATGATCCCGGTGCGTACGCCGGAGGACCTCTGGGCTCAGGTGAACAACGTGATCGAGTCCGGTGCCCAGGGCATGCTCCTGACCGGTGGCTCGAACCACCGTAACGAGGTCGAGTACGACCCGTACTACTCCACGATTCGTCGTATCAAGGACGAATTTCCCGAATTTCGCATCGCGCTGCATACCGCGCTGGTCGATGACAACATCGCGACGTCGATGGAGCAGGCCGGCATCGACGCGGCGATGATGGACGTGATCGGTGCCCAGGACACGATCACGCAGGTCTACCATCTGCGCCGCAGCGTGGATGACTTCGAGCAGACCCTCGAGAGCCTGGTGAACACCAATATGAAGGTGGTCCCGCACATCGTGATCGGACTGCACTACGGCAAGCTGCTGGGTGAGTGGAACGCGCTGGAGATGCTTGCGCGCCACCTGCCCGATGCCGTGGTGCTGGTGGTCGTGATGCCGTTTTACGCCCCGGCCAGTCGCCCCTTCGAGACCCCGGACGTGCATGCGGTCGGGCGCTTCTTCCACGACGCCCGCGAGCGCCTGGGTGATACCCCGCTGCTGCTCGGTTGCGCGCGTCCACCGGGCGAGGCCAAGAGCCAGATCGACAGCTATGCGGTGATGGCCGGCCTGTCCGGGATTGCGCACCCGGCGGAGGGCGTGGTCGAACTCGCCGCGCGCCTGGGCAAGAAGGTCCGCGTGACACCGGCCTGTTGCTCGATCGCGGTGGGCGACGAGGTGATGGCGGACGGTACGGCGGTCGAGAGCGGTGTCGAGATCGACCTGGATACGATCGTGGCCGAGGAGGCCCGGCGTCGCGAGCAGGAACGCAAGGCGCGCCAGGGCCTGGGTGGCATCCGCATCGTGACCGAGGGCAATGTCGCAGCCGGAGGCGGCTGCCATGTCTGAACGCGATCAGAAGACGCTGCGCGTCCTGGACACCGGGCTGCGGCCGGCGGCGGAGAACATGGCCTTCAACCGGGCCCTGCTCGAGTGCCACCAGGAAGGCGTATCGCCGCACACCCTGCGTTTCCTGCAGTTCGAGCCCTGCGCGCTGGTGGGCTTTCACCAGAACGTGGACCAGGAGATCAACACCGAGTACTGCAAGGAACACGGTATCGCGATTCAGCGCCGGATTACCGGCGGCGGCGCGATCTACTTTGATTCCACCCAGCTCGGCTGGGAGCTGTACCTCGACAAGCGCTTCCTCGGTACGGCCGACATGGGGCAGATCGCCGCGCGCATCTGCAATGCCGCGGCCGCCGGGATTCGCACGCTGGGCGTGGATGCGCAGTTTCGCCCGCGCAACGACATCGAGGTCGAAGGCCGCAAGATCTCCGGCACGGGTGGCGCATTCGATGGCGACTCGATCATGTATCAGGGCACGCTGCTGATCGAGTTCGATGTCGAGGACATGTTGCGCATTCTGCGGATTCCGGCCGAGAAGCTCTCCAACAAGGCGATCGAGTCGGCCCGCGATCGCGTGGTCAACCTGGCGACCCTGCTGGGCGAACGACCCAATCTGGACCATGTGAAGGATGCGATTGCCGAGGCCTTCGCGGAAGAGTTTGCGGTCGAGCTGGCCCCATCGGATCTGCTGCCCGAGGAGCAGAAGTCCTTCGAACAGGCCCTGGCCGAGATCGACACCGAAGAATGGGTGTACCAGCGCAACCGCCCGGCCACCGATGCCCCGATGTTCGAAAGCATCTTCAAGTCTGACGGCGGCCTGATGCGCGTCGGTGTGGCCCTGGACCCGGAGCGCAAGCGTCTGAAGCAGCTCTGGCTGACAGGCGACATCTTCGTGAAGCCTGCGCGTACCATCGCCGATCTGGAAGCGGCCCTGCGCGACACGCCGCAGGCCGAGATGGAAGAGCGCGTGCGGGCTTTCTTTGCCGAACGCGACGTCGAAATGCTGCAGTTGACGGTCGATGACGTGATCGCGGCGATTCAGTCGGCTCTGGCCATGGCCGAGACCGAGGAATCAGCGGGATGAAGGCCCTTTGCGCGGTGCTTGCCGGGAGGCAGCAGTAATGCTCCCCGAGAAGGTCGATGTCCTGGTCGTCGGTCTGGGGCCGGGCGGTGCCTCGGCGGCGCGTGTATGCGCGGCGGCCGGCCTGTTGGTCCTGGCGGTCGAGCGTAACAAGGCCTTCGGCGAGCCGGTACAGTGTGCCGAGTTCATCCCGAACCCGATGGGCGCCTATGCCCGGGCGGAGGGGGTCTTGCTGCAGCGCATCGACTCGATGCAGAGCTTCCTGCCCTCCGGGACCGTGGAGCATTCCGATTTCCCCGGCCTGATGGTGGATCGTGGGGAATTCGACCGGGCGATCATCCAGGCCGCGCAGGCCAATGGCGCGCAGCTGGTGACTTCGACCCCGCTGCAACGTGTGGATGCCGAGCGGCATGTGGCGACCGTGAAGCACCAGGGACAGGAGCACAGGGTCGAATACCGTGTGCTGATCGCCGCCGATGGCCCGCATTCCCCGGTGGCCGAGTCCCTGGGCCTGCCCGCGTTGCCGGTCGTACAGACGCGGCAGTACACGGTGCCGCTGAAAAAGCCGTATACCGCGACCGATGTCTGGCTGTCGGACGATTACCCGGGTGGATACGCCTGGCTGTTCCCCAAGGGGGAGTGGGCGAACCTGGGACTGGGCGCGGACAAGCGCATCGACAACGATATGAAGACCCCGCTGGAATCCTTGCATGTCCAGCTCGTCGAGCAGGGGCTGCTGGGCGAGGAGATCCGTCACCGCACAGGCGGCGCGATCCCGGTCGGTGGCCTGCGCGACTCGCTGTACCAGGGCGATGTCCTGTTCGTGGGCGATGCCGGTGGGTTTACCCATCCAATCACCGGGGCCGGGATTGCCGCGGCGGTGATGTCGGGCGAGGCGGCAGGGGAGGCCGCGATTGGCCATCTCGAGGGTGACGCCGAGGCCTTTGACGATTACGATGAGGACATGCGCGATCAGTACGGTCCGGCCCTGGAGCGCGCCTGCAAGCGCCGCGCGTTCCTGAATGAACACTGGCGGACGCCGCGGGCGCAGGAAGACGCCACGCAGCGCCGCGGATGGATTGCTTTTTCCGAGTATTTCAACGATGGTGACCAGGCCGCGTAGGCCCGGTTGGCGGGTGCCCCGCACCCGGTGAACAACGCTGGAGGAATTCCATGAGTGCAAGTGCAGAGGAGATGGTCGCGCCGATCAACTTTTATCGGCCCGACTATCACATCAAGACCCCGGACATGCGTTCGCCGGAGTACGTGCAGATGTCCACGGCGGCCGCGATCACGCTGGGCCTGGTGCCGGGCACCATGCACCGTACCGCCTGCACCCACTGCCTGAACCTGCTGGTCACGTATCCGGAAGGCTGTCGCGCGAACTGCTCCTACTGCGGCCTGGCGCGCCACCGCGAGGAGTCGCGTGACTACGCCGACCGCAACTTCATCCGCGTCGACTGGCCGACCGCCAAGTACGACGAGGTGATCGAGCGCGTCAAGAACCACGCCGACGGCGGCCAGTTCGAGCGCATGTGCATCTCCATGATCACGCACCCGAACTCCGACGCCGATACCGTCGAGCTACTGGAGCGCTGGGTCGCCGAGGTCAACCACATCCCGGTGTCGATCCTGTCCAACCCGACTACCATGAGCTATGAGGACCTCCAGCTCCTGCGGGACAAGGGCGCGGACATCTTCACCGTCGCGCTCGACGCGGTCACGCCGGAGATCTTCGAGCGCACACGTGGCAAGTCCGTCGAAAGCCCGCATAGCTGGGACAAGTACTGGCAGGCCATCGAATGGGCCGCCGAAATATTTGGCCCGGAGAAGTTCGGTGCCCACCTGATCTGCGGCATGGGCGAGACCGAGGAAGAGATCCTGCAGGTCTGCCAGCGCATCCGCGACCTGGGCGGCCACAACCACATGTTTGCCTTCTTCCCGGAAGAGGGCTCGCTGATGGAAGACTGGAACCCGGTCCCGCGCGACCAGTGGCGCCGTGTGCAGCTGGGCCGCTTCGTGATCGACTACGCCGGTGGCCGCATCGA
Organism: Thioalkalivibrio sp. HL-Eb18; assembly: GCF_000364985.1. Lineage (NCBI taxonomy): Bacteria > Pseudomonadati > Pseudomonadota > Gammaproteobacteria > Chromatiales > Ectothiorhodospiraceae > Thioalkalivibrio > Thioalkalivibrio sp. HL-Eb18. The sequence continues at coordinate 52,281 of NZ_KB822975.1, read as the reverse complement.
CGACATGAAGTTCAACGCCGACGGCCAGGTGGTGGACTTCGGTCTGCCGCAGTCCGAGGTCGACGAGCTGATCGCTTCAGGCAAACCGTTCCAGACCTCCGGCTGCCCCGGCAAGTCGGACGAGGAAGTATCGGCCTGTAACCGCCCCTACGGCGACTCCAGCCCGACGGACATCCTTTCCTTCCCGTTCGCCCTCAACTCGACGGACGTCGGGTTCGTCCAGCGGCAAATGGCCGGGGAGGATGTCGGCACCTTCGACTTTGACGCCGACGAGGCTGAGGACGAGAAGTCCGCATAAAACTCGATGTAGTCTGAAAGCCCCGGTCTCCGGGGCTTTCGCACGTCAGGGGGGTTGATTAGACGTTTTGAATATTCAGGTTTCGAGCGGGGATATTTCAGGGGCCCCGCCGAAAGAACTCCCGGGGGGATGGGTCGTCCGCCCGCGAGCGGTCACTGCACCACATAACCGGACCGGCGGCAGACAAGGGGGCCGCAGGTAGCCGGAGGTGCCGGGCCATACAACAAGAAGACCACCAAAGGAGAACAACATGGAAGCACGCATCATTCGCCGCAGTCTGGTGACGGTCGCGGTCGGCCTTGCAATGGGCAGCGCCGGCGTCGCCAATGCCACCAACGGCTATTTCGCGCACGGCTATGGCACCAAGGCCAAGGGCATGGGTGGGGTCGGCATGGCCATCTCCCAGGACGCCTACGCGCCCGGAATCAACCCCGCCGGTATCGCCGGCATGGAATCCCGCATTGATGGCTCGCTCACCTACTTCCGCCCGGAACGATCATTCGAGGCCGGCATGCCCAGCAACCCGGCCGCGGTTGCAGCGGGTGCCCCAGCTGTGAATCCAGGTAGCGTGGATAGTGACAGTGAGAACTTCTTTATCCCTTCTCTGGCATTCGTCCAGCAGATCGATGAAAACCGTTCCTGGGGGCTCGCATTGCTTGGGAACGGGGGCATGAATACGGATTACCCGGCTTACGGTCGCGAGCAATGCGCAATGATGGGCCAAGGGAACCAGGGTGGAGCCTTTTGTGGCGGCACTGCCGGCGTGAACCTCGAGCAGCTTGCTATCATTCCCACCTATGCCCAGAAGTTCGCCGATGGTCGCGTGAGCGTTGGGTTCAGCCCGATTATCAGCTATCAGCGTTTTAGCGCCGAGGGCCTGGATGCGTTCGATAACGAAATGATGTCCGCAGATCCCGGTAACGTTACCAGCGGTCGTACTGATTCGAGCTGGGGATACGGGGCCCAGATTGGCTTTCAGGCCGAGCTAGCGGAAGGGGCGCGCGTGGGTGCGAGTTATCGTTCGAAGATCCGTGCCGGTGACTTCGATCGTTACTCGGGTTTGTTCGCCAACGGAGGTGAGTTCGATATCCCATCGACCTATGGCCTCGGCTTCTCGGTGGATGTTAGTCCCCGTGTGACACTCTCTGCCGATTATCAGAAGATTCGATACTCGGAGATTGATGCGATTGCGAATCCTAGTACCAATCAGGCTCAGTTTGGGGCTGATGGTGGTCCCGGATTTGGCTGGGACGACGTGAACATCTTCAAGTTCGGTGCCCAGATCGATGGGGGCAACGGCTGGACCTGGCGGGTCGGTTATAACCGTGGCGAAAACCCGATCAGTTCTGAAGATGTGATGTTGAACATCCTGGCTCCGGCCGTAATGACCGATCACTTCACTGCCGGTTTCACCCGCGAGTTCGGCCAGCACGAGATCAACTTCGCGGCGATGTATGCGCCGACTCAACGTGTGCGTGGTCAGGATATTACGGGTATGGCGGGTCAGGATATCGAGATCGAAATGCGCCAGTACGAGCTCGAGATCGGGTACGCGTACCGCTTCTGATCGGTTGGGCCCGGCCGGCCATTGTCGGCCGCACTGGTGCCCGGCGCGGGCTTCGGGATGAGCTGCCGGCCCTGGAGGGGCCGGTACCGCCAGGGAAGGCGGACGGTGTCGGACACCGGGACCCATCGGGGGGTGGGGCCGGGCCCTTTCGTCGGAAGGCATACTGATCGAGCCTGTGCTCGAACCAGCAAAATCCAAAGGAGGATCCCATGCGAGCAATCCACGCATTGCGCGGAGGCATTCGCGTGCCTGCCGTTCTCGCGTTTTTCGGCGCGTGTCTGTTTACCCTGGGCACGGCCGCCACGGCAGTGGCGGACGATGTCTATCGGCCGCTGGTACTGGCCTACACCACGTCCGGCTCCGATGTACGCAGTGAAGCGGAGGCCGTCCGCGAGCGTCTGGAAGAAGCCGAGTTCCAGACCCTGGGCGAGTATCCGGTCAGTGACGACCGGCATGTGATCGTGGTGACCCACGATGACCTGTTGGCCGTGGCGGGCTCCCAGGATCGGGCGGCGTACATCGCACCCATCCGGGTAGCCCTGACCGCGACCAACGGCGAGGTGCAGGTCAGCTACAATAACCTCGAGTACTTCCGGCATGCCTATCGTATCGACGCCTCCGTGAGCGATGTCAGCGCGCGGCTGGCCGACGTGCTGGGCGACGAGCAGCACTTTGGCTCGGAAGACGGCATGACGCCGCGGGAGCTACAGCGCTACCGCTATACCTTCGGCATGGAACGCTTCGACGCCCCGTACGACCTGGGCAGCCATACCTCGCGCGATGCGGCCCTGGCCGAACTCGATCGCGGGCTGGAAGAGCGTCGCGCCGGCGTATCGGAGATCTATCGGCTGGATATCCCCGGTACGGACGCCACGCTGATCGGTGTCGCGATCCGCGCCGATGATGGGGCCGAGTCCGAGGCCACGGACCTCAACACGCTGGAAACGATCGACGTGCGTGAACGGCGCCACACCGCTTACGTGCCGTACGAGATCCTGGTGGAGGGGGGTGATATCGAGGCGCTGCACATGCGTTTCCGGGCGGCATTGCACTGGCCGGACCTGCGCATGCTTGGCGACCACAGCTTCATGCAGCTGCGTCGCGTGCCCGGGGCGCTGGAAGAGACGCTGCGCGAGGTGGCCGGCTTTGAGGAGCCCGAAGACGACGGTTTCGACTGGTAGAAATACAACGCCAGGGATGGCGAACGGGCCCGGGCAATAGCCCCGAGTTCCACTCATGGATCACTGTTTCCCAAGAACCCCGGTCCGCCGGGGTTTTTTTACGGCCAGGGGCTGGACTTGTTTATGCTCCCGGTTCACTCGCGGCAGGATGCACGCCCCATGAAATCGATGAAGATCGCCAACATCGGCGAGATCCGTAACGAACTCAACAAGTACAAGAAGGGCAAGAAGCTCGATATCCACCAGTTCAACCAGGTCGCGCGCCTGGCCTGGCTGGGCAAGATCGTGATGCAGCCCCTGGATCTCGAGGACCCCGAATGCAAGTCCTTCCTGGTGTATATCCAGGAGCCGGAAGAGCTGGCCGCGCATTTTTTGAATACCGACCAGGAGCTGACCGGCGGGATCCACATCATCGACGGCGAGCAGGCCATGGCCATGGTCGAGATTATGCGCAGCGGCGTCGAAGAGCGCGCCAAGCTGTACGAGGACCTCTCGCGCAGCGACTTCTACTTCCGCTACTTTTACAAGCCCGGCAAGGACGACGAGACCCCGTCCGAGCAGGACAAACCCGAGGGCTGATCCTTGGTCGCATCCACGGTCACCCCGGAATGGATTGATGCCGGGGCCCGCTCCGCGGAAGAACTCCACGCCCTGTATACCGGTCTGGCGGGCTGCACGCCGCCGGAATCGCCGTTGCGTGTGTTGTGGGTGCACTCGCGAGAGGCGCACATCTCCGTGGGCGCCAGCCAGGACCCGGCCGTGGATCTGGACCTGGCCGCCTGCGAGGCCAATGGCGTGCCCGTGGTGCGCCGTCCGCTCGGGGGCGGCTCCGTCTGGGTGGATGCCGACCAGGCCTGTTTCTTCCTGGTTCAGCCGCGCCAGGTCCTTGCCCGTGGCCACCGTCACCTGTTCGCGCTGGGGCTGGGCATCGCGATGGATGTGCTGCGCGAGCTGGGGCTGGAAGGCGTCGAGGCGCGCGGCCAGGATGTCTGGGTACAGGGGCGCAAGATCATGGGTACCGGCGCGGCCACGCTGAACGAGGGTTGTGTATTTGGTGCCAGTTTCCTGCGTCGCTTTCCGGTGGAGCGTTTCCTCGAGTGTGTTTACGAGCCCAGCGATGGCTATCGCGAATGGCTGCGGCCGGCACTGGAGGAGGGCATGACCGATTGTGCCGCGCAGTGCCCCGAGGCGGCATCGACCCCGGAACGCCTGGAGGCGGCTCTTAACGAGGTACTGGAACGCCGCTTTAGCACCCCCGCGCGGCATTACCGTCCACGGCCTGCGGAATGGGACCAGTGGCTGGCGGCCGGGCGCGAGGAGCTCGCCGATCTGGCCGACAGCCAGGGCGGGCCGGCCGTGCGCGACGGCATCCGCGTGAATCGCGACAACCATGTGTTCGAGACACGGGGCCACTGCGGCCGCCTGCGCTTGCATATCGCCGGGACGCACATCGCGCGCATCTGGTGCGAGGACCCGAGCGTGGATCGCGTGCTGCGCGAGACCCTGGTGGGCGAGTCGCCGGAGCGCCTGCGAGTACGCTCGCGCCTGAACGGCCACCTCGACGCGGTGATCGTCGACGAGGTCAGCGCACGCATCGACGGCCTTTACCGGGGGATCGCCGCCGCCTGATCCCGGGGCGCTCCCTGGATATTTCCCAAAGCTTTGCGAGGCGAACCGATGTCCGAACCGACCATTCAGCGCCGGCTGGAGAAACGCCTGATCCTGATGAGCCGCGATCAGGCAATGATCGAGCAGATCGGCGCCGCACTGCCTGACGACTGGCACCTGCACCCGGTGACCGATCTGGAGGACCTGGGTGCCTGGAACGAAGTGCTGCTTTATCGCTTCCTGCTGCTGGATCTGGACGAGATCGAGGTATTCGACCCGCTGGACGTGATCCGCATCCTGCGCATGGAGTACCAGATCAACCTGCCCGTGTTCTGTTTTGGCGGAGACCAGGACATCCGCGACGAGATGCGCCTGGCGCGGGCCGACCGCTTCTTCGACCGGGGCGAGATGGTCGAAAAGCTCCCCGAGTTCATCCGCATGTACGACTGGGGCTGAGCGCCCCCATCAAAAAGGCCCCGGGCGTGTGCCTCGGGGCCTTTTTGATTCGCGGATCCGCGTGATGCGGATCGCGGAGTATGGCTCCTAGCCGATCCAGGCGTGCTCCAGCACGTCGATGCGGATCTTCTCGTGGTAGGTCTCGCCATTGGCCTCGATCACCAGGTCGCCCATGCGGGTACCGGCGGTGTCGAAGCTGAACTTGCAGTCGAAGGTGCCCGGCAGGGACACGCTGCTCTCGCACAGGGCCTCGCCTTCCACCGAGAACTTGCACTGGGCGGTGCCGGAGCCGTTCAGCACGGCCTGCACCCGGAATTCCTCGTTGATCGGGCGCCGGTAGACCTCCGGATCGCGATTCGGGTTGTACTGCAGGTTGTTCAGCTTGACGAGTTTGACAAGTTTCATACCGGGTCCTCTATTGACGCGCTGAATCCGAGTTGCGGGCGCCTTCACCTGCCCGATCCCGTACCGGGAAGGGCGTTTGGTTCATGGAAGTGCGCAGGTTCGATAGAATATAAACAGCCAATGATACAACAAAGCCTGCGGGAACACGACGGGACACCGCGCAGCCCCGTGAATCCGGCGGAGGGTAACGCCGCTCCCGCGCATACACCAGTCCCGGCCCCTGTGGCTGGCATCGGAGACTCCATGAAGAACCTGATTAACCGCATCCGCGGTGTGGAACGTGACGTGATCGAGAAGCCCGGCGACGCGGGCGATGCCCCGTTCTACAAGGCCCAGGGCGACGAGATCGAGATCTTTCAGGCCGCGTACTCGAAGCGCCTTCCGGTGATGCTCAAGGGCCCGACCGGCTGCGGCAAGACCCGCTTCCTGGAGCATGTCGCGCACACCCTCGGCCAGCCGCTGGTCACCGTCTCCTGCCACGAGGACCTGACCAGCTCCGACCTGGTCGGCCGCTTCCTGCTGGAGGGCGAGGAGACCGTCTGGCAGGACGGCCCGCTGACCCGTTCGGTCAAGGAGGGCGCGATCTGCTACCTCGACGAGATCGTCGAGGCGCGCACCGACACCACCGTGGTCATTCACCCGCTGACCGACCACCGTCGCCAGCTCCCGCTGGACAAGAAGTCCCAGATCATCGACGCGCACGAGGACTTCATGCTGGTGATCTCCTACAACCCCGGTTACCAGACGGTACTGAAGGATCTGAAGCCCTCGACCAAACAGCGCTTCGTCGGCATCCACTTCGATTACCCGGCCGAGGATGTCGAGCGCGAGATCGTGGCCAAGGAATCCGGCGGCCTGGATGCCGATCGCGTGGAAAAACTCGTTGCGGCCGGCCGCAAGGCGCGGGCCCTGAAGGACCACGGGCTGGAAGAGGCCACCTCCACCCGCGCGCTGGCCTATGCCGGCGAATTGATGCAGGCCGGGCTGAGCCCGCGCGTGGCCTGCCGCGCCGCGATGATCGCCCCGATTACCGACGACCCCGAGCTGATCCAGGCGCTGGAAGAGATCTTCGACGCCCACTTCCCCGAGTCCGAAGCCGCGTGAGCGATCACGCCCGCAACAACGGCGGGGCCAACACGGAAGCCGAAGATCTCGTCGAGATCGAGGAGATCCTCCAGCACCTGGAGGACATCAGCTTCGTCGCCCACCGCGACACCAAGGAGGCCCTGCCGGCCATCCGCGCGTTCGGTGCCGCCACCGCGCGGCGCTGGATCGAGACCGTGCGCGAGCTGTTCTTCCACGACCGCGAGGCCGGCAAGAGCTTCATGCGCCATTCCGCGCGGCTCGCGGAGCATATGCAGACGGTGGACCTGTGGCTGGAACAGGCCGCCCGGTTCAAGCAGTGGGTCAACTCCGCCGATGCCCTGGAAGGTTTCATGGCCCAGGCCGATCGCGTGTATGACGCCTGGGGCGGGGCCGGCGAGCGCGAGTGGGCCGAGATCGGTCTGCGCTGGTGCGAACGCAGCCTGCCCGATGCCCGCGCCTACTTCGAGACCCCGTTCGACAAGCTCTCCGCCGGGCGCGGCATCGAGGGCCTGCGCGCGCTGATCGAGCCGGCCGAAACGCTGTTCGACGAACGTGGCCTGACCCTGGATGCCTACCTCGAGGGTGCCCCGATCGCCCGCAATCTGGTCGGCGACGCGGGGTTGCTGTCCTGGGCCCGGCGCGGCGCGGACCTGCTGAAGGCGGGGCGCTCGCGTGGCGAGGCGTACTTTCGGCTGGAGAGCGACGAGAGCCTGAAGCTTCTGCTGGAGGCGCTTCCAGGATTTCGCCCGCGCATGCATGGGCGGTTCCTGCGCCTGGTCCTGCTGGCCTGGCTGGATGCCGACATCCCGCTGGCCGATTCCAGCTGGAAGCCGGGCGAGGGCCGCCCGATGCTCGAAACCGACGGCCGGCGACTGTACATGCCGGCGGTAATGGACTCGCGCGAGGAGGCGATGGTCGCCACCCAGCACGCGGCCGCGCATTTGGCCTTCGACACCTATGCGCACACCGATGTCGAGCGGCTGTTCGAGCGCGCCGGGGCCGAGCATCCGCCACTGGATGATCGCTCGCGCATCACCTGGCGCCCGCTGTTCGCGCCATTCGAGGCGCGCATGTTCCGCTTCCAGGTGCTGTTCGACCTGGCCGAGGACCTGCGCGTGAACGCGCGCCTGGCCCCGCGCATCCCGAACTTCCTGCCGCGCCTGGTGGCACTGGCCGAGGTCCACGGTCGCCCGGAGGGTGCGGCCGCCGTCTACTACGACTTTGCGCTGCGGGCCCACCAGGCCCTGCTGCGCGACGAGCCGCAGGACCCGCGTCTGGCGCGCGTGCTGGAGCCGGACGCGGACGTCGTGACCGCCTGGGCGGTCGGCGAGGAGCTGTTCGCCGACGAGGCCTTCCCCGAGATCACCATCGAGGAGCGCGCCGAGGCCTATCTGCCCGGGCTGTCGCTGAACCAGTCGCTGCCGGTCTACCCGCAGCGCAAGCGCGACGGCAGCCTGGCCGACTTCCGCGACCACGAGGCGCACGACGAGCACCGGTTCGAGCACCAGAAACAGGAAGAGCAGCCGCAGCAGGCCCCGGAGCAGGCGCAGAAGGACCCGGATGCCGACATCCAGACCCCGCAGCAGGAGACCTCCGGCACTGGCGGGCGCATCGGTACGGGGATCCCGCAGCCGGCCCAGGTGGCCAAGCGCGCCGCGCCCTACACCCCGAAGAAGGACGGCATCCCGTATCCCGAGTGGGACTACCGGGAGCAGCGCTATATCTCCGACTGGGTGAATCTCTACGAGCGGGTGCTGGACGACGAAAACCCGGAGCTGGCGGCCACGATCCTGTCGGAGAACGCCGATACCCTGAAGCGCCTGACCCGTGGCCTGGAGATGCAGCGCCCGATGCGCCTGGCGCCGCTCAGGAAACAGCTCGACGGTGACGAGCTGGATACCGAGGCGGTGATCGACTACATCGCCGACAAGAAGGCGGGGCTGTCACCCAAGGCCTTCATCTACCGCCGCCGTGCGGTGCAGCACCGCGATACCGCCGTGCTGATGCTGGCGGACATGTCCACCTCGATCATGGCGCGTCACCCGGGCGGGCAGGGCAAGATCGTCGACCGCGTGCGCGAGGGGATGATGCTGTTCGCCGAGGCGATCGAGAAGGTCGGCGACCCCTATGCGATCTCCGGCTTCGCCTCCAAGCAGCGCGACCAGGTCAACTACTACTGGCTGAAGGACTTCAACGAGGACCTGAACGACACCGTCCGCGCCCGCATCGCCGGGGTCTCCGGGCGCCTGGCCTCGCGCATGGGCGCGGGCATTCGGCACTCGCTGGAGGCGTTCAAGCGTAGCTCGGCCCAGCGCCGGCTGCTGCTGATCCTGTCCGACGGCCGCCCGGCGGATTACGACGACGGCGGCGACCAGCGCTACCTGCACGAGGACACGCGCATGGCGATGAAGGAGGCGGTGGACGCCGGCGTGCACCCGTTCTGCATCACCCTGGACCCGTCCGGCTCCGAGTATCTGCCGGCCATTTTCGGTCCCGGCCACTACACCATCATCGACCACGTGGACGAGCTGCCGCGCCGTCTGCCCGAGATCTACCTGAGGCTGCGCCAGTGAGTGCCACTCCCGAAGCCATCGACGCGTCCAGCAAGGCCCCTGCTCGGCACTCGGAGCCGGCCCGCCGTCATGCCATGCTGCTGCATGCCCCGCGCTATCGCGGGCACAGCTACGGTGACAACCACCCGCTCGGGATCCCGCGCGTCTCGCTGACCATCGACCTGATCGAGGCCTATGACGCGATCACACCGGCGGAGATGGCTGTATCGCGGAAGGCACAGCCGGCCGAGCTGGAATGGTTCCACACCCGCGAGTATGTGGCCGCGATGCAGCGCGCCGAGGCGCTGGGCAAGGTCTTCCAGCGCTACCGCGACCGCCACAACATCGGCAACTTCGAGAACCCGTTCTTTGCCGGTTTCTACTCCACCCCGGCGACCGCCACCTGGGGTTCCATCCAGGGCGCCGAGGTGGTGCTGGACGGACGCATGGCCTTCAACCCGGCCGGCGGCATGCACCACGCCGCCCCCGACCAGGCCCGCGGCTTCTGTTACTTCAACGACCCGGCACTGGCGATCCTGCGCCTGCGCCAGGCCGGGCAGCGCGTGCTCTATCTGGACATCGACGCCCACCACGGCGACGGGGTCGAGGCCGCGTTTACCCGCGACCCGGACGTGCTCACCGTCTCCCTGCACATGGACACCGAGTATGGCTATCCCTTCGAGGGCGGGCGCATCGAGGACACGGGGCCGCTTGGCAACGCCGTGAACCTGCCGCTGCCGAAGGAGACCAACGACAGCGAGTTCCGCGCCGCCTTCACGGCCGTCTGGGAGGCCGTGCGCACCCGCTGGCAGCCGGATGTAGTCGTGGTCCAGGCCGGCACCGATGCCTTGTTGCCGGATCCGCTCGGCAAGTTCGGCATCTCCACCCAGTGTTTTCTCGCCTGCATCGACGACGTGATCGAGACCAGTCCGCGCCACGCCGACGGCACACCGAAGCTGCTGGTCCTGGGGGGCGGTGGCTACCACCCGCTGGCGTTGGCGCGCTGCTGGACCGGGGTCTGGGCCCTGCTGACCGGTCGCGAGCTCCCCGCCACAATCCCGGAGGTTGGCCAGGCCCTGCTGCGCGAGGTCGACTGGGACATGGACGAGGAAGATGAGTGGTACGAGTCCCTCTTTAACTCCCGCCTCGATGCGGATCGCACCGGTCCGGTGCGCGACGAACTGCGCCGGCGCCTGGAACGGCTTCTCGGCCAGCACCCCCTGTTCAACGTTGAGTAGGGTTCCGCACCGAGTCCTGGGCTCGATCCGCTCGTGGCTGTGCCTACTACGGTTCCCGATGCACTACCGGTTGGCGCGATAGTCGCGTTCGATGAAACGCAGCAGTTCGCTCGTCTCCCGAATCGTGGCGCGCTGGATGCGCGTCTTGCCGATGAAGCCGGGCACCCAGAAATCCGGTTCGATGTGCATGTGTACCGTCAATTGGGTCCCGTGGGCCGCGGGTTCCAGTTCCCATCGCGTGGAGCCCGCCCGCAGGTTGCTGTGTTCCGGATCGACGTCGGCGTCGATGCGGTCGGGGTAGTGTTCGGTGACCCGTTCGTGGCGCCGAATGGTCCGGCAGAACACGAACACACAGCTATCGACGACGCTTTCCACCACGACTTCGTCGTCGGTTTGCGAAACGACGCGGCTCGTGCGGATGGACTGCGAGTAGCGGTCCAGTGCGTTGTAGTCGGTTAGATACGACCAAAGCGCCTCGGGCGGCACGTCGACGAGGAAGGTGACTTCGAGCCGGTACTCGTGGTCGTGGGTGTCCAGTTGCTGATCCAGGACATCCACGGCCGTGGCGTGACCGCTGGCGAGCCACCCGATCGAAGCGGCCAGGACGATGACGGGCAACGCTCGCATGACAGGTACCTCGTGAGGTTGCTGCGCGAAACGGGGCGGCCGCGCGATATGCGGGTTTACTGTTCGATCCCCGAGTCCGTCCCGGGTTCATTGCCTTATCGCATCGGTTGGCTCGTGCTGGACAGCGGCGCATCGCGTATGGGGAGTGTCGCCAGCAGGGCGAGCAGGCCGACGAGATGGAGCGCGATCAGGGCCACCCGATAGTGGCCGGTCAGGTCGACTCCAAGGCCTGTGAGTACCGGGCCCAGCGCTGCGCCGAAGGCCACGGCGGTATAGGTCAGGCCCAGCATCCGGCCCAGGCTGTACAGGCCGAACAGGCGGGCAAGGATCGACGGGGTCAGGGCGATGTATCCGCCATATCCAAACCCCAGTACGACCGCGAACAGCACGAGGGCGGGATAGTCCTCCGCCGTGGCCCAGATCAGGAAGCTCAGGCTGATCAGCACGAAGCATCCGCGATAGAGGTTCATCAGGGAATAGCGATCCCCCAGCATGCCGATCGCCAGCCGCCCGATCACGCTGGCCAGCCCGATGATTCCGACCAGACCCGCCGCACGCAGCGGATCGATGCCGCCCGCCTCGGCCGCGGGCGGCAGGTGCACGAACGGTACGTACAGGATCGTATTCAGCAGAAAGGTCGCCAGGTAGAGCTGGGCGAAGCGGCGCCCGCCCCAGCGGGTGGTGGCGGCGTGGGTGCCATCCGGTGCGCGCCCGGGCCGCGGATACAGGATACCGGCCAGCGGCAGGACAATGGCCGCTGCGAGCGCGTAGAAATAGTATGTCGAGCGCCAGCCATGGAGATCGATCAGCCAGGCGGACAGCGGCGCGAAGCCGAGTACGCCCAGCCCGATCCCGGATACCGCGATACCCAGGGCCATGGAGCGTCTGCGGGCAAACCAGCGCCCGACCGCGGCCACGACGGGCACGAATACGCAGCTCGCCCCGATCCCCACCCCCAGGCCATAGGCCAGGTAGGCCTGCCAGAGCTCGCCGGCACGTGCCGTCCCGACCAGCCCCGCCGCGATGAACAGACCACCCGCAATGAGCAGCGGCCCCGGGCCGATGCGGTCCGACAGGGGGCCGGTCACACCACTCAGGCCGAAGAACAACAGTGCCGTTAAAGAAAAGAACAGCGCGGACCCGCCGTGCCGTGTACCGAACTCCTGCGCCATGGAGGAGAAAAACGCCCCGTAGCTGTACGCGATGCCAAAGGCCACGAACAGCGCCACAAGGGAGAGCCCGCAGGCGAGCCAGGCGGTCGGGGAATCCAAGGAGGGGTCGCCCTGGTGCTGGCGTGGACGGAGGGTCATCGGCGACCCAGCAGGCGACCGGCTCCCTTGCGGGTCTGGCGCCAGATCTGGCGCCAGCTTCGGGACGACGGGTGGCGCAGCAGCCGCGTCTTGCGGGTTTGCTGCATGGCCGGGATCAGCGTCTCCAGTTCGGCCGTCAGGGTGTCGATGTTGTACGGTGTCGCGCCATCGAGCCGGGCCGGGATGACCTCGTGTTCGGGCAGGCCGAAGTCCGCGGCGATCGCCTGGCGGGCGGCTGCGATGTTCTGTGCCTTGGGTCGGTCTCCCGGCGGGTCGATGGCATACGGTGGCTCCCACTCGCGTGCGGGGGACAGGCGATCGATGTGGCTGGCCACGATGCGAATGGGCGGCTGGCGTCGGTCCGGGCGCTCCGCAAAGAAGCGCCGTACGGCTTGCAGGGCCTCGTGGTCGGGGGAGCGGTCGGCCTGGTGTGCCGGCGTGACCCAGAGCACCAGATCCGCCGTCTGGGCGGCATCAACCAGGGTATCCACGTCCATGCGGTCGCCAAGCCCCGGGGTGTCCACTAGCAGCAGTTCCTGGCCGTCCGCGAGCGTCAGCAGGTAGCCCTCTTGATCGGCGGTCAGCGGCAGCACGTCCGTGGCCGCGCGGTATGCCCCCAGCAGCGCGTTGATCAGCGTGGATTTGCCGGCCTGTGGCTGGCCTACGACCAGTATCTTCGGCCGGCCCGGGAATGCCTCCTCCGCGGGGCCGCTCGCCCGGGCTTCCTGGTCGGCGATCTCGGCCAGGGCGTCGGCATCGTGCTGCAGGCGGCCGGAGTAGAGCTCGATCGCGGCGCGTCCGACCTCCTCGATCCAGATGCGCGCGACCCGTCGCAGCAGGTATTCGCGTGCGCTGCCGGAGAGCTCGTTGAAGAAGCGGTCGCGCAGCTCCGCGGCCAGGGCATGCAGGGGATTGGCCAGACGCGCGATACGGTAGGCCTTGTAGGCCGTGCGCCCGTAGGACAGCCCCGATGCCACCATGGGCCGGTAGCCCCAGACACGCAGGATCTGGCCCATGCGCAGGCGATCCGACAGCGGTACCTCCTCCAGCAGGATCTTGCGCAGCCGGGCGCTGATTCGTTCGCTGAGCAGCAGGGCCTCGGGCACGGTAAATTCCCAGATCGGGTCTTCCTGTTCCGGGTGATAGTGTGCGGCCACCGTGCGCAGGGTTTCTTCGCCCGCCTCCCGCAGGCGGTCGTAGTCGGTGACGATGTCGCCGCTGGCCTGCTCGCTCAGGCGCATCACCTCGGCCCAGGCGGCGTGCTCCAGTGGCGCCCAGTCGCCATCGGCGGGGCGCACGGGCTCGGTCGTCCGCTCGCGGGTGTGGACCTTGATCCGGTGGCGCGCCCACAGCGTCATGCCCCATACGCTTCCGGCGGCGATGGCGGCTGCGGCGATCCAGATCAGCAGGGCATTGTGTTCGTAGAGCCAGAGCAGACCCAGGGCGAAGGCCACCAGAAAGGGCGACAGCAGCAGGAGCGCGGCGAAGGTGACGCCCGTGACCTGCAGGCGGGTAAGCCAGCGGCGTTTCATGGCGTGTCGCTCCCCGAGGGCCCGGCCTGGCGGTGCCGGGCGAGGTTCAGGGCCTCGCGCAGGGCATCGCGGTAGGCCTGTTCCACCCCGGCGGTGGCCTCGCGGCCGTCATGCCGACGGGCCAGGTAGTGGCGTGCGGCGTAGCCCAGCGCATAGGTGGTGGCAAAGCTGGTAGCGGCCGCCGCCGCGGCGCCCGCGGTCTGGCCGTAGACCGGGACCAGCTTGCCGACCTGCCGGGCCCCGTGGCTGAGGCCCAGGCCGAGCAGGGTGCTGGAACCGAGCGCCGCGGAGAACTCGCTCATGCTGCGGGAATCCCAGGTGACCCCGTAGATACTGGCCAGGCTGTGCAGCAGCTTGCCCTGGACCGCCGGCACGGAGAACAGGCCCAGTAGCGGCACGGCATCGGTGGTCGCGGCCACGCTGGCGTAGCCGAGAATGTGCGATCGGGCGCGCAGCCGACGGGCATCACCGCCTGCGGACTGGCGCAGCCCCTGCAGGATCACCCCCATGCGTTCGGGAGCCAGGCTCTCCAGGGCGTCGAGCAGGGCGTCCAGGCCGTAGTGGGTCGGAGTGAAGCCCTCGTCCTCGGGCGTGATGTCGACGGGCACGATCTGCATCGGGCCGGTCCCGGGCAGGTTGCGAAAGGCCTCGGCCTGGGTGCGGCGCGCGCGGGCCAGTTCCTCCAGTCCGGGGCTGCGGTCCAGCTCGGCGTAGGGCGGGTGATCGCGCCCGTCGGGATAGCCCTCGTGCAGGCAGGTCTGCACCACCAGGACCGGCCAGTTCGGGTGCCGGCGGCGAATGTCCCGCAGGGCATTCAGGACGGGTTCCTGCTGCAGATCCATCGCGCGCGCCACGGCGACCACCATGTGCGCGTGGCCCGCGAGTTCGGCGAGATCCTCGTCGGGCTCGTAGGCGACCTCGCCCAGGCCTCGCGTGTCCAGAAAGCGCAGCACCGGCGCCTCGGCCGGGAAATCATAGGCGCGTGCGGTCCGGGTGCAGCTCTTGAAACCAGTCCCGATCGCCACGTCGGAGTCGCCGGTGATCGCGCGCACCAGCGTGCTCTTGCCCGACTGCACCTTGCCCAGCAGCCACAGCACCGGCGCCTGTTCGCGCGCGCGTTCGGCCACGATGTCGGCGTCGGGTGCCTCGGCCTCGGGTTGCAGCACGGCCTGCATGATCTTGCGCCAGCCGAGGCCCTTCGGCAGGCGGAGGGACTGCCAGGGCAGCTTCATGCTGTGATTCCGTTTCGCGGCATGGAAACCTTTCGTTAGTGAAGAGGGCGCAACCGTGCAGGGCTTGTGAGCCAGCCCGCCGCTCAGTGTGCCATGTGTCGGCCAATGTTCGCGGCGGGCGCGGTACACTGAAATGATGAGCAATACCTCCGAAGGCGACCTGTTTGGTCCCGATGCGGGCGGACTGCCCCCCGAGCCCGAACCCGCCGCACAGGGCCCGGACCCGAATGCACCGCTGGCCGAGCGCATGCGCCCGGCGCGGCTGGACGAGATGGTGGGCCAGGATCATCTGGTCGGCCCCGATGCCGCCTTGCGCCAGGCAATCGAGCAGGGGCAGACCCCATCGATGATTCTGTGGGGGCCGCCGGGCTGCGGCAAGACCACACTGGCGCGTCTGGTGGCGGCGGCCGGTGCGCAGCGCCTGGTCACGCTGTCGGCGGTGCTGGCCGGAGTCAAGGACGTCCGTGCGGTTGTCGATGCCGCGAAGGCACGTCGGCGCAACGGGGTCGGGACGCTGCTGTTCATCGACGAGATCCACCGCTTCAACAAGGGCCAGCAGGATGCGCTGCTGCCGCATATCGAGGACGGGACGCTGACCTTCGTCGGCGCGACGACCGAGAACCCCTCGTTTGCGCTCAACAGCGCGCTGTTGTCGCGGGCCCGTGTCTATCGCATGGAGTCCGTCGGCGCCGAGGCGATCGAGGCGTTGATTGACCGTGCGCTGACCGATGCGGAGCGCGGACTCGGGGGGCGCAGCCTGCGGCTGGAGGCGACCGAGCGCCAGCAGCTCGCCCGTGCGGCCGATGGCGACGCCCGACGCGCCCTGAACTGGTTGGAGACGGCCTCGGACCTTGCACGCGATGGCGAGATTACCGCCGAGGCCCTGCGCGCAGTGATGGGTGCGCAGAGCCTGGCCTTCGATCGCCAGGGCGATGCCTTCTATGACCAGATCTCCGCGCTGCACAAGTCGGTGCGCGGGTCCGATCCCGGCGCGGCCGTGTACTGGCTCACGCGCATGCTGGATGCCGGCTGCGACCCGGATTATCTCGGCCGGCGCCTGCTGCGCATGGCCTACGAGGACATCGGGCTGGCGGCCGTGGGGCTGGGGGCGCGGGTGCTGGCGGCCTGGCAGACGATGGAGCGCCTCGGACGGCCGGAAGGCGACCTCGCGCTGATCCAGGCGGCGATCGAGCTGGCCGCCGCCCCCAAGAGCAACAGCGCCTATGCGGCGTTGAACGAGGTCCGGGCCAGCATCCGCGAGACGGGCAGCCCCGGCGTGCCCCTGCATCTGCGCAATGCTCCCACGGAGCTGATGCGCGAGGAGGGTTTCGGCGCCGGATATCGCTATGATCATGATGAACCGGACGGTTTCGCGCGCGGGCAAGTCTATCTGCCCGAGGGGCTGGAGGATCAGCGCTTTTATCGGGCGAAACGCGAGGGCACGGAGCGCGCGCTGGCCGAGCGGCTGGAGCGGCTGCGCGGCGGCGAAGGCTAGGGGACTATGCAGGTACAGCATCCCAAGCGCTGGTGGCTGATGGCGGCGATCCTGCTGGCAGGCTCGCTGATCTGGGTGGCGCTGACCACCGAGTGGCCGGAACTGCTGCTGCCGCTGGAGGACGTCGAGGCGTGGCTGGCCGGCTGGGGGGCGGGCGCCTACATGGTGTTTGTCCTGGCCTTTGTCGTCCTCGCGCTGTTTCCGTTGCCCAGTACCTTCTGGATCCTGCTGGGAGGGGCACTGTTCGGGCCGTTCACCGGTGGGGCCCTGAGCCTGCTGGCGGCCACCGTCGCCGCGATCATCGCGTTCATGCTGGCGCGCACCTGGCTGCAACCCTGGCTGGAACCGCATCTGGGTCCGCGCAGCGCACGGCTGCGCGAGGATGTGGAGGCCGAGGGCTGGCGCGTGGTCGCGCTGACGCGGCTGGTGCCGGTGTTCCCATTCGCACCGACCAACTACGCCCTGGGCCTGGTGCGCATGCCACTGACCGTATTCACGATTACGACCCTGGTCGCATTGATCCCCAGCCTGTTCGCCTATGCCTGGCTGGGACACGCCACGCGCGAGATGGTGGCAGGCGATGCGGACAGCCACGTTCAGCTGGGGCTGGCGATTCTCGCCGTGCTGGCCCTGCTGCTGTTGCTGCCTCGATTGCTGCGCCGGATCTGGCAGGGGCAGAAATCCGTCCAGTCGCTGGCCTGAACCCCACGCAACCATGTCGCGGGAGTTGCCCTTCCTGTCCGTGATCGTACCGGCGCTGAACGAGGCCGAATCCCTCCCGTCCTTGCTGGATGCGCTGGGCGAGATCCTCGACTGCGAGGTGTTCGTGGTCGATGGGGGAAGCACGGACGGGACCGTCCAGCAGGCGGAGCAACGTGGCGTGACCGTGCTCCCCAGTGCACCGGGGCGGGCACGGCAGATGAATACGGGTGCCGAGCGCGCCCTTGGTGAGGTGTTCTGGTTCCTGCATGCCGACACCACGTTTCCCGACGGGGCCGGAGTGGCGGTGCACGCCCTGCGCGACGCCGTGTCCCGAGGCGATCGTGCCTGGGGGCGTTTCGATGTCCGCCTGTCGGGTCGTCGCGGGATATTCCGGCTGGTCGCCGCAATGATGAACCTGCGCTCGCGTCTGAGCGGGATTGCGACCGGGGACCAGGGCATCTTCATTACACGCGCGGCGTTCGATGCCGTGGGCGGCTGGCCGGATCAGCCGCTGATGGAGGATATCGAGCTTTCGCGGCGGTTGAAGCGCTCGGTGGGGCGCCCAGCGTGCCTGCGCACGTGGTTGGTGACGTCGTCCCGGCGCTGGGAGCAGCAGGGCGCATGGCGCACGATCTGGCTGATGTGGCGGTTGCGCCTGGCCTACTGGCTGGGTGCAAACCCGGACTGGTTGGCGCGACTGTATCGTGGCGATGTCTGACCGTCGGCCGTCGGATATGCTGCGGGTGCTGGTCTTTGCCCGCGCGCCCGAGCCGGGCCGGACCAAGACCCGGCTGATCCCCGCGCTGGGTGCCGAGGGCGCCGCACGGCTGCACGAGCGCCTGCTGGAGCACGCGCTGGACGTGGCCCGTCAGGTCGCACCCGACCATGTGGAGCTGTGGTGCAGTCCGGATCCCGACCATCCGTTCCTCAAGCGTTGCGCCGAACGCTTTGGCTGTTCCCTGCGCAGGCAGGTGGGTGACGACCTGGGGTCGCGCATGCGTCATGCGCTGGAGGCGGGTCCGTTTCCGGCGCTGGTGATGGGCTCCGATGCCCCGACGCTGGGTGTCGAGGACCTGATCGCTGCCCGTGAAGCCTTGGCCGGAGGACAGGACGTGGCACTGGTCCCGGCACTGGATGGCGGTTACGTGCTTCTGGCCACCGCGCGACCCGTACCCGGGCTGTTCGAGGCCATCGAGTGGGGCAGCGACCGGGTGCTGAAACAGACCCGCGAGCGGGCGCGGTCGCAGGGCCTGGTCTGGGCTGAGCTGGAAGCGCGAGCCGACATCGATCGCCCGGAGGATCTGGCGCACTGTCCGCCAGCTCTCCTGCGTGGCATAACAACGCCTTGAGAGCGGATCTCCTGGAGCCGTGTCCCGGTGCA
The DNA here is from genome assembly GCF_000364985.1 of Thioalkalivibrio sp. HL-Eb18. Classification (NCBI taxonomy): domain Bacteria; kingdom Pseudomonadati; phylum Pseudomonadota; class Gammaproteobacteria; order Chromatiales; family Ectothiorhodospiraceae; genus Thioalkalivibrio; species Thioalkalivibrio sp. HL-Eb18. The sequence continues at coordinate 33,611 of NZ_KB822975.1, read as the reverse complement.
GTCGCAAGCCGGGTCAGGCTTCGGGTAGGATGCGCGCCATGAAAGCCTTTGTTGCCTGGGTCGACCGTGCCCCGTTGTGGTTGTTCATTCTGTTTGTGGCCACTCTCGGGTTGTCGCCGTATGTCCCCGAGCCGCACATCGTCGAGAAGATCCGCTGGCTCTTCCAGGGCGAGCTGATCCGTCCGCTGGATATCTTCGACCTGATCATGCACGCCGTCCCCTGGCTGCTGATGGCGTTCAAGCTCTACCGCATGAGTATTGCGTCGAAAGGCGCTTCCTGACTCGGCGTCTCCTTGAGGCTTGTGGGAACTCGACGGTCCCGGCTAGGGTCGCTACGGTGCCTGCCACTTTGACGTGACCAAGGAGAGTCCCATGCGCTTTATTGTTTCTGTCACTGCCGGTACCGACGACCCGACCCGCGCCACCCTCGGCATGATCGCCGCGAACGTGGCCAAGCAGCAGGGCCATGACGTGACCGTCTGGCTGCAGGGCGAGGCCGTGAACATCGCCAACCGCAATGTCTACGACAAGATCGTCGGCCACAACATGCCGGCGATGAAGGACATCGTGGATTCGCTGGTCGAGGAAGGCGTCCCGTTTTGGGCCTGCGAGGCCTGTTCCAAGGGTCGCGACGTCGGCGAGCACAATTTCCTGCCGAACGCCGAGATGGCCGGGATGGGGCAGTACGTCCAGGCCGTTGCCGATTTCGACCGTTCCATGAGCTTCTGATCGAGCGGGCCGGTCCGCGGGCGGGGATGTGATCCCCCGCCCGTATTTGCCCGCACCCTGGCCGCCAGCCCCTCGAGCTGGCACATCGCATGCTTGGTTTGTTCCCGGAACCATCCGCGGACGGCGAGCATGCCCCAGAACACATCCCCGAGTTTTTCATTCGAAGAGGCCATTGGCGATTTCCTGGTCGCCTCGCGCAAGTGCGAGGTCGTGAGCCTGGAGCGCCTGCTGGAGGCCGTACAGCTGGTCGGGCGCATCCGCGCGCTGGTGCATCAGCTCCAGCGCGAACGCGGCGCTTCCAGCCTCTGGATCGGCTCCGGTGGCCAACGCTATGCGGACGAGCTGGCGCAGTACCGAGCCGAATCCGATACCACCGCACGAGCGTTTCGCCAACACCTCGATGGCTGGCTGGAGCCGGGGGCCTGTGCCCACGCTCGCAGTCGCCTGCTGGGGCGGATGGCGCTGGCCCTGCATGGCCTGTCGGGTCTGCCCAGCCTGCGGGCGGAGGTCAGCGAACGGACGCTCTCGCCGATGGAGGCGATGCGCGGTTTCAGCGAGCTGATCCGGTCGCTGCTGGCCGTGGTGTTCGAGGCCGCTGATTCGGCCACCGATCCGGAGGTCTCGCGGGCCCTGGTGGCTTTGCTGAACTTCATGCAGGGCAAGGAACTGGCGGGCCAGGAACGCGCGATCGGGGCCGCCGGCTTTGGCGGGGGCGCGTTTGATGGCGAACTGCGCCAGTCCCTGCTGCACCGGATCGATACGCAGGAGCGATCGTTCCGGATCTTCTCCGAGTTTGCTCCGGAGCCTGCCTGCTTGGCCTGGCAGGCACTGCAGGGAGCGGGCTTCGTGGCCGAGGTCGAGCGCCTGCGCCGTCAGGCCTGCACCCAAGACGATTCCCGGGGCGATCCCCGCCCAGACCCGGCCCCCGCCGAGGCCTGGTTTGCCTGCACCACCGCGCGCATCGACGCGATGAAGGAGATCGAGGACCTGCTGGAGATGCACCTGAACGAGCGCTGTTCGGCACGTATCACGGCGGATCGCGCGGACCTGGGTGCCGTGCGTGACCGGGTGGAGCAACTCGCCGAGTCGGAGCTGCGCGACAGTGTCCCGTATGCGGTGTTCTTCGGCGCGCCGGAGGGCCTGGAGAGCACGCAGGAGGAGGGCGAGACCGTACTCAACGTCCCGATCGTCGGGCACTCGGTGATGGACCTGGTGCAGCGCCAGGCGACCCGGCTGCAGTCGGTGGAGGACGAACTGCATGCGGCACGCCAGGCCCTGGCCGAACGCAAGACCATCGAGCGCGCCAAGGCGCTGCTGATCCAGCACCGCGGCCTCAGCGAGGATCAGGCCTACAAGCTCCTGCGCCAGACCGCGATGAACCAGAACCGGCGCCTGGCCGAGGTTGCCGAAGCGACCGTTGCGATGTCCGACCTGCTGACGAAGGGCCTGTAGGAGCCGCCTTGGCGGCGAAGCCCCTGCCAAAGTCCGGCGCGGGCAAGGGCTTCACCGCCAAGGCGGCTCCTACGGCGGGTTAGGTCGCCCCCTGGCGGCGCACTATTGCAGGTCAAGTGCACCGCAAGTGCGCCCCAGGCTGGTGCCTTAGGGGTCGGCTTCCGGACTTGGGGCTTCCCGCAAGCGTTCGACCCGGTTTTCGAAACTATCCGAATTTTCCGCGCCACGTGGCGATTCTGGCCCGTGGGGTCGATTAGTAACGGCTAATTGGCACACCTCCTGCAGGAGTATCGGCAAGACGAGCCAATGGCGGTTCGTCGCCTGACAACAGGGAGACCCGATGACCGGGCCTCCCACGGGACTGGACAAAGGCGTCCATCACCCGGCTGCACAAGCGGCCGGGCTGATGCGACGCCTTTTTTCGTTTTTGGATGAGTTGGCTGACAAGGGGAGTGAACCCGCAATGACCGATCACACGCATGACACGAAGAACACCGCTGGCCTGTCGCGCCGTCGTTTCCTGGGCGGTATGGCCGTCGGGATCGGTGCGACCGCGCTGGGCGTTTCCGGGGCTGCGCCCTGGGGCTATGCGAAGGCCGGCAACGGGAAGCCGGAGACCACCGAGGCGAAGCTGGGGTTCATTGCCCTGACCGATGCCGCGCCACTGTTCGTCGCACTGGAGAAGGGATTTTTCGCGGACCACGGCATGCCCGACGTGCAGGTGCTGAAGCAGTCTTCCTGGGGCACGGTGCGCGACAACCTCGAGTTGGGTTCCCGGCGCGGCGGGATCGACGGCTCGCACATCCTGACGCCGATGCCGTACCTGATCCACCGGCGCGGTACGCCGATGGCAATCCTCGCGCGGCTGAATCTGGCCGGGCAGTGCATCTCGGTGGGCGATGAGTACGCCGATCTGAAGGTCGGCCTGGATACCGACGAGTTCAAGACCGCGCTGGCGGAAAAGCGCGCCGGGGGCGACGAGGTGCGCGCGGCGATGACCTTCCCCGGCGGTACCCACGATCTGTGGATTCGCTACTGGATGGCGGCCGGCGGGATCGACCCGAACCGTGACATCTCCACCATCGTCGTGCCGCCGGCGCAGATGGTCGCCAACATGCGCGTCGGCTCCATGGACACCTTCTGTGTCTGCGAGCCCTGGAACATGCAGCTGATCAACCAGGGCATCGGCTATACCGCGAACACCACCGGCGAGCTCTGGCACAACCATCCGGAGAAGGCACTGGGCATGCGCGCGGACTGGGTGGAGGCGAACCCGAATGCGGCCCGCGCCCTGACCATGGCGGTGATGGAGGCGCAGATGTACTGCGAGGATCCGGCGAATATCGAGGAGGTCGCCGAGATCTGCTCGCGCCGGCGCTACATCCATGCCCCGTACGGCGACATCATCGACCGCATGCAGGGGCACTTCGACTACGGCACCGGTCGCGTGGTCGAGGACCACCCCGACCGCATGCGCTACTGGAACGATCAGGCCTCTTATCCCTTCAAGAGCCACGACCTGTGGTTTCTCACCGAGGACATCCGCTGGGGCTACCTGCCGCCTGACCTCGACATGCAGGCCCTGGTGGACGAGGTCAACCGCGAGGACATCTGGCGCGAGGCGGCCGACACGCTCGGCATCGACTCGGCCGACATCCCTGAATCCACCTCGCGCGGCAAGGAGGAATTCTTCGACGGCAAGGTCTTCGACCCGGAAGACCCGCAGGCCTACCTCGACAGCCTGGAGATCAAGGACATCGCGTCCTGACGCGGTGGCCCGACGACACCTGTACCGACGATTCAAGAGGATTTCGTGATGAGTGCCATTCTGGACCGCACCATGACCTTCGGCGCCGAGCGCGAACGCTCGGCGGGCGAGGGCAAGACACAGGGCCGGCCGCTGGAAAGCCAGCCGGCCACCCCGGCGGCCAGGCCCGGCGGCGCAAGCGCCGCGGTGGCCCCCGAGGCCTGGGCCCGGCGCCTGCGCAATACAGCCGCGGTGGTGGTGCCGCCGCTGGTCGTTACGGCGCTTTTTTTGCTCATCTGGGAGATGATGGCGTCCTCCCCGGGCGCCCTTCTCCCCGCCCCGAGTCAGGTGATTACCGACACCTGGGAACTGATCGTCAATCCCTTCTATGACTACGGCGGCAACGACGTCGGCATGGCGTGGCAGCTGCTGGCCAGCCTCGAGCGCGTGGCCTACGGCTATCTGCTGGCGGTGGTCGCCGGGGTGGGTCTGGGTGTGCTGGTGGGCCAGTCCACCTGGGCGATGCGCGGACTGGATCCGATCTTCCAGGTGCTGCGCACCGTGCCGCCGCTGGCCTGGTTGCCGATCTCCCTGGCCGCGTTCCAGGCCAGCAATCCGTCGGCCATCTTCGTGATCTTCATCACCGCGATCTGGCCGATCATCATCAACACCTCGGTCGGCATCCGGAACATCTCGCAGGACTACGTGAACGTGGCCCGGGTGCTGCGCCTGAACGGTCTTGAGTACTTCACCAAGATCATGCTCCCGGCCGCCGCGCCGTATGTCTTCTCCGGTCTGCGCATCGGCATCGGCCTCGCCTGGCTGGCGATCGTCGCCGCCGAGATGCTGATCGGAGGGGTTGGTATCGGCTTCTTCATCTGGGATGCCTGGAACGCCTCCATGCTCAGCGACATCGTGCTGGCCTTGGTCTACGTCGGCCTGGTCGGCTTCTTCCTCGACCGTCTGGTTGCCATCGTCGGCCACTGGGTTACCCGCGGCACGCAGGCCGGCTGAGCCGGCCCCTCACAGGAGAAACATCATGACGAGCTACCTCTCCATCGAACACGTCCACAAGACCTTCGGCGAGGGCCCTTCGGCCACGGAGGTGCTGCGCGATGTCGACCTGCACGTGGACCGTGGCGAGTTCATCTCCATCATCGGCCACTCCGGCTGCGGCAAGTCGACGGTGCTCAATATCGTCGCCGGGTTGCTGGAGACCAGCCCCGGTGCGGTGATCCTGGACGGCAAGGAAGTGAGCAAGCCGGGCCCGGACCGCAGCGTCGTGTTCCAGAACCACTCCCTGCTGCCCTGGCTGACCGTGCGCGACAACGTGGCGCTGGCGGTGGACAAGACCTTCAAGGGCACCAAGTCCGCCGCCGAGCGCCGCGAATGGGTGCTTCAGACGCTGGACATGGTCGGCATGAGCCACGCGCTGGGCAAGCGCCCGGACGAGATCTCCGGCGGGATGAAGCAGCGCGTGGGCATCGCCCGGGCGCTGGCGATGGAGCCGAAGGTGCTGCTGATGGACGAACCCTTCGGCGCGCTGGACGCGCTGACCCGGGCGCACCTGCAGGACGAGGTGATGCGCATCCAGTCGGAGCTGGGCAACACCGTGCTGATGGTCACCCACGACGTGGACGAGGCAGTGCTGCTGTCCGACCGCATCGTGATGATGACGAACGGCCCGGCCGCGACCATCGGCGAGATCCTGGAGATCGACCTGCCGAAGCCGCGCGAGCGCCTGGCGATGGCCGACAACGCGCAGTACAACCACTACCGGGCCGAGGTGCTGCGCTTCCTCCACGAGCGTCACAAGAACCCCGAGTCGGAGGCCGCCTGATGGATACCGCGAACGAGAAACCGCGGCTGGTCCTGATCGGCAACGGTATGGCCGGGATGCGCACGGTCGAGGAGCTTTTGAAGCTCAAGCCGGACATGTACGACATCACCGTGTTCGGCGCCGAGCCCTGGGGCAACTACAACCGCATCATGCTCTCGCCGGTGCTGGCCTCGGAGAAGACCGTCGACGAGATCATGCTGAACGACGATGCCTCGTATGCCGAACGCGGCATCACCCTGCACAAGGGCCGGCGCATCGAGCGGATCGACCGTGTCGGTCGTCGGGTGATCGCCGAGGACGGCACCGAGGCGCCCTATGACCGCCTGCTGCTGGCGACCGGCTCCGATCCGGTGATGATCCCGGTGCCGGGTGCCGATCTCGATGGTGTGGTGGGCTTTCGCGACATCCATGATGTCGACGCGATGCTGGCCTCCAGCCGTGAGCACAAGCGCGCGGTGGTCATCGGCGGTGGCCTGCTGGGGCTGGAGGCCGCGAACGGCCTGATGCGCCAGGGCATGGACGTGACCGTGGTGCACCTGATGGATCACCTGATGGAGCGCCAGCTGGATGCCGTGGCCGCCGGGATGCTGCGTGGTTCGCTGGAGGCGCGTGGCATGCGTTTTCGCATGGCGCACCAGACCGAGGCGATCCTGGGCGAGGACCGCGTCACCGGCGTGCGCTTCACCGACGGCAGCGAGGTCGCAGCGGATCTGGTGGTGATGGCGGTCGGCATTCGCCCGAACACCGCATTGGCCGAGTCCGCCGGGCTGCACTGCGAACGCGGCGTGGTAGTGAACGACACGATGCAGACGTATGACCCGGCGATCTACGCGGTCGGGGAGTGCGTGCAGCATCGCGGTGCCACCTACGGCCTGGTTGCGCCGCTGTGGGAGCAGGCGAAGGTCTGCGCCAACCACCTGGCCGAATACGGCATCGGGCGCTACGAGGGCTCGATGACCTCCACCAAGCTGAAGGTGACCGGGATCGACCTGTTCTCCGCCGGCGACTTCACCGGCGACGAGACCACCGAGGACCTGGTGTTTCAGGATGCCGCGCGCGGCGTCTACAAGCGCCTGGTGCTGAAGGACAATCGCATCCAGGGGGCCGTGCTCTATGGCGATACCCTGGACGGCTCCTGGTACTTCCAGTTGATGCGGGACGGTACGCCGGTGGCCGACATCCGCGAGAACCTGCTGTTCGGCCAGGCGCATATCGGCGACTCCGGTCATGGCGACGAGGCCTCGCGCGTGGCGGCGATGCCGGACAACGCCGAGATCTGCGGCTGCAACGGCGTGTGCAAGGGGGATATCGTCCAGGCGATCAGCGAGCACAAGCTGTTCACGCTGGAGGACGTGCGCGCCCACACCAAGGCCTCGAACTCCTGTGGCTCCTGCACCGGACTGGTCGAGTCGCTGCTGGCGACTACGCTGGGCGGCGACTACTCCGACGCCCCGGCGAAAAAGCCGGTCTGCGCCTGTACCGACCACAGTCACGACGACGTCCGCGCGGCCATTGCCCGCGATGGCCTGAAGTCGATGCCGGCGGTGTTCGAGGCCCTCGACTGGAAGACCCCGAACGGCTGCCATGTCTGCCGTCCGGCGCTCAACTACTACCTGCTGGCGGCCTGGCCGAAGGACTACCAGGACGATGCCCAGTCGCGCTTCATCAACGAGCGCGCGCACGGCAACATCCAGAAGGACGGAACGTATTCCGTCGTGCCGCGCATCTGGGGCGGGGTGACCACCCCGGCCGAGCTGCGCGCGATCGCCGAGGTGGCCGAGCGCTACCAGGTGCCCACGGTCAAGTTCACCGGCGGCCAGCGCATCGACCTGCTGGGGGTGAAGAAGGTCGACCTGCCGGCGATGTGGCGCGATCTCGGCGACGCCGGGTTTGTCTCCGGCCATGCCTACGGCAAGGCCCTGCGCACGGTGAAGACCTGTGTTGGCTCCGAGTGGTGCCGTTTCGGCACCCAGGACTCCACGGGCCTTGGCATTCAGCTCGAACGGATGAGCTGGGGATCGTGGACGCCGCACAAGTTCAAGATGGCCGTCTCCGGCTGTCCGCGTAATTGTGCCGAGGCCACGATCAAGGACCTGGGCGTGGTCTGCGTGGACTCGGGCTACGAGCTGCACGTGGGCGGCAACGGCGGGGTGAAGGTCCGCGCCACCGACTTCCTCTGCAAGGTGGAGACCGAGGCCGAGGTGCTCGAATACGCCGGGGCCTTCATGCAGCTCTACCGCGAAGATGCCCGCTACCTGGAGCGCACCGCCCCGTGGATCGAGCGCGTCGGGCTGACCCGGGTGAAGGAACGCCTGGTGGACGACGCCGAGAACCGCGCCGCGCTGTACGCCCGCTTCCTGGAGTCGCAGGAGGTGGCGCAGGTGGACCCCTGGGCCGAACGCGCCGCCGGGCATGCGGCGCACGAGTTCATCCCGATCAAGCCGGTGGACGCGCCCCCGCGCCAGGGGGTGTCGGCATGAGCTGGCTTGCGATCTGTCCGCTCGAGGACATCCCGTCGCTGGGTGCGCGCGTAGTGGCGGGCCCGAACGGAGACATCGCCGTGTTCCGCACAGCCGATGACCGCGTGTTTGCCCTGCGCGACCAGTGCCCGCACAAGGGTGGGCCGCTGTCGCAGGGCATCGTCCACGGCGAGCGCGTGACCTGCCCCCTGCACAACTGGGTGATCGACCTGCAGTCCGGCGAGGCCACCGGGGCGGACAGTGGCTGCACCCATGCCTTCCCGATCCGGGTGACCGACGGTCAGGTGTGGCTGGATCTCTCCGGCGCCTCGGCCAATTCCGCGGACGATCCCGCGGCAGTGCCGGTCGCCTGCCGCGAGGCGGGCTGAGATGGCCACGGCCGAGCCGGTGACCCGCACGACCTGCCCCTATTGCGGGGTGGGCTGCGGCGTGGAGGTGACCGCGACGCCGGAAGGCGAGTTTCCGGTCGCGGTGCGCGGCGACCCCGCCCATCCGGCGAATGCCGGGCGCTTGTGCTCCAAGGGCGCGGCACTGGCCGAGACCCTCGATGACGAGGGCCGGCTGCTGCACCCGGAGATCGGCGGGCAGAGTGTCGACTGGGAGACCGCGCTGGATCATGTCGCGGACGGCTTTCGCGAGACCATCGCGGTACACGGGCCGGATGCGGTCGCACTGTATGTCTCCGGGCAGATCCTGACCGAGGACTACTATGTGGCCAACAAGCTGATGAAGGGCTTCGTCGGCTCGGCCAACATCGATACCAACTCGCGGCTTTGCATGTCCACGGCCGTGGCCGCCCATACCCGCGCCTTCGGCGTGGATGGCGTGCCCGGGAGCTATACCGATCTCGAGCAGGCCGATCTGGTCGTGGTCACTGGCTCCAACATGGCCTGGGCCCACCCGGTCCTGTTCCAGCGCCTGCAGGCGGCCCGACAGGCGCGCCCGGAGATGAAGCTGGTGGTGATCGACCCGCGGCGGACGGCCACCGCCCAGGCGGCGGATCTGCACCTGCCGCTGGCGCCGGGCACGGATGCCTGGCTGTTCAACGGCCTGCTGGATCACCTGCGCCGCGAGGATGCCCTGGACCCGGTATTCCTGGAACGGCATGTCGACGGCTTTGCCGACGCCCTGGCGGCCGCGCGGGCCTCCAGCCCGTCGATCGCCGCGACCGCCGAGGCCTGCGAGCTGGAGCCGGAGGCGGTGGCGACGTTCTTCCAGTGGTTTGCCCGTACCGAACGCACCGTGACCGCCTTTTGCCAGGGCATCAACCAGTCCGACAGCGGCGTGGACAAGGCCGGGACGATCCTCAACGTGCACCTGGCCACCGGCCGCATCGGCCGCCCGGGCATGGGCCCGTTCTCGCTGACCGGCCAGCCGAATGCGATGGGTGGGCGCGAGGTCGGTGGACTGGCCAGCCAGCTGGCCGCCCATATGGGCTTCGACGACGCGGCCCTGGACCGGGTCGGGCGCTTCTGGGGCGCACCGAGCCTCGCCCGCCAGCCGGGGCTGAAGGCGCTGGACCTGTTCCGCGCGGTCGAGTCGGGGCAGGTGAAGGCGGTCTGGATCATCGGCACCAACCCGCTGTTCAGCCTGCCCGAGGCTGCGCGCTTCGAGCGGGCCCTGCGCGACTGCCCGCTGGTCGTGGTTTCCGACTGCGTGCGCGAGACCGAGACGACCCGCGTGGCCGACGTGCTGCTACCGGCGACTACCTGGGGCGAAAAGGACGGCACGGTAACCAACTCCGAGCGCCGCATCTCGCGCCAGCGCCCGTTCCGCGCGCCCCCGGGCGAGGCCCGTCACGACTGGTGGGCGCTGGTCCGGGTCGCGCAGCGACTGGGTTTCGCCGATGCCTTTCCCTACACACGGCCGGCGGAGATTTTCCGCGAGCATGCGGCGCTGTCCGCGTTCGAAAACGACGGCACGCGCGACTTCGACATCGGCGCACTGGCCACGATCGATGCGGCCGCCTTTGAGGCCCTCGAACCGGTGCAGTGGCCGCTGCCCGCCGGAGCCGAGGCGGGTACGGCGCAGCTCTACGCCGATGGCCGCTTCTTTACGGCCAACGGTCGTGCGCGGCTCGCGGCGGTCAGTCCGCAATCGCCAACCGATCCAGTCGATGCCGAGTACCCGCTGCGCCTGAACACCGGCCGCATCCGTGACCAGTGGCACAGCATGACCCGTACTGCGAGTACCCCGCGCCTGAGTGCCCATCAGCCGGAACCGTTCGTCGAGATCCATCCGGTGGATGCCGGCCTGTTCCGTGTGCAGGCGGGCGACCTGGCCGAGGTGACCAGCCGACATGGACGTTTGCTGGCGCGGGTGCAGGTGAGCCGTGAGCAACGCCCCGGCAGCGTGTTTGTGCCGATGCACTGGAGCCGCCCGATCGCCCGCCTGGCGCGGGTGGATGCCCTGGTGCCCGCGCATGTCGATCCGGTCTCCGGGCAGCCGGCGTTCAAGCACACCGCCATCTCGGTGCGCCCGGCGGCGATGGACTGGCACGGCTTCGTGCTGAGCCGCGAGCCAGTGAGCCTGCCGGAGGCCGACTACACGGTGACCGCGCGCGGCCCGCGGCACCTGCGCGTCGAACTGGCCGGACGTGGCACGCCACCCGAGATCGCCGACTGGCGGACGCGCCTGGATGGCGCCGGCGAGTGGTTGGAGTTCGCCGACCCCGCGGGCGGGCGCTACCGCGCCGCGCGCATTCATGAGGGCCGGCTCGTCTGCGTGCTGTTCGCGGGGCCGGACCGCGGCCTGCCCGAGCGCGAATGGCTGGGCGGTCTGTTCGCGGCCGAGTCGATCACGGATGACGAACGCATGGCCCTGCTCACGGGGCGTCCGCCGAACGGCCAGGTCGCGCGCGGGCGCCTGGTCTGCGCCTGCTTCGGCGTGGACGAGACGCGCATCCGCACGGCGATCCGTGAGCAGGGGCTGGCGACCTGCGAGGCCGTGGGTGCCTGTCTCGAGGCCGGTACCAACTGCGGCTCCTGCCGCCCCGAGATCCAGACCCTGTTGAATGAAGAATCCGAGGCGCCCACGGATCCCGTGGCGCGGGAGGGATGAGCATGGAACACCTGCCGATCTATATGCAGTTGCACGGCCGCGAGGCCCTGGTGGTCGGGGCCGGCCCGGTGGCCACGCGCAAGGCAGCGCTGCTGCTGGAGGCCGGGGCGCGGGTGCGCCTTCGGGCCCCTGCGTACAGCGAGGCCGCCGAGCGTCTGCTGCGCGAGCACCCGGAGCCGATCACCCGCGAGCCGGGTATCTATGACACCGAATGCCTGGGTGAAGCGGCGATCGTGATTGCCGCCACCGATGACGCGGCGGTGAACCGCCAGGTCTCCGAGGACTGCATCGCGCGTGCGATCCCGGTGAACGTGGCCGACCAGCCGGAGCTTTGCAGCTTCATCCTGCCGGCCATCGTCGAGCGCGGCCCGCTGACCATCGCGATCGGCTCCGGTGGCCGGGCACCGGTGCTGGTGCGTCTGCTGCGCGCGAAGATCGAGAGCCTGATCCCGGCCGGCTACGGGCGGCTGGCGGATCTCGCCGGTCGCCTGCGCGACCGGGTGCGCGCCCATTTCGACAGTGTGAACGCGCGGCGCGCCTTCTGGGAGCGGGCCTTTGCCGGGCCGGCCACCGAGCTGGCCCTGGCCGGGCGCATGGACGCGGCGGCAGAGCGCTTGGAGCAAGAATTGAATGAAGCGGATGCCGCCACGCCGGGCGAGGTCTACCTGATCGGTGCCGGTCCGGGTGATCCGGACTTGCTGACCTTCCGCGCGTTGCGTCTGCTGCAGCAGGCCGACGTGGTCGTCTACGATCGCCTGGTGTCCTCCGAGGTGGTGAACCTGGCCCGGCGCGAGGCCGAGCGCTTCTATGTCGGCAAGGAGCGTGACCACCACTGCGTGCCGCAGGAGGCGATCAGCGCGCTGCTCTCGCGGCTGGCGCGCGAGGGCAAGCGCGTGGCACGGCTGAAGGGCGGCGACCCGTTTGTGTTCGGCCGCGGCGGCGAGGAGCTGGACGTGCTCGCCCGCGATGGCGTGGCCTACCAGGTGGTGCCCGGCATCACCGCGGCCAGTGGCTGTTCCGCCTATTCGGGCATCCCGCTAACCCACCGTGATCATGCCCAGTCCGTGCGCTTCATTACCGGCCATACCCGCGAGGGCCGGCTGGACGTGGACTGGTCGCAGTTGACGAACACCCGCGAGACGCTGGTGTTCTATATGGGCCGCAAGGGGCTGGAGGAGATCTGCCGCGGGCTCAAGGGTGCGGGCCGGGCCGGGCGGACCCCGGCCGCGATCATCGAGAACGGCACCACCGCGCATCAGCGCGTCGTGACCGGCACGCTGGACACCCTGGCGGCCCGGGCCGAACGCGAACAGGTCGGTTCGCCCAGTCTGGTCGTGATCGGCGAGGTCGCCGCCTGTCATCAGCGCCTGGCCTGGTTCCGGCCGGATGCCGGTGCCGCTGCGACGTTCCCGCAGCCGATGCCGGGGTCCGCGTCCGCGAGCGCGGCGTGAGCGGACCGGCGATCCGTGCGCGTGCGGTCTCCGGCGAGCTTGCCGGCTGCCGGGTCGCGCTCCCGGAGAGCCGGGCGCTGGAGGTCTTCGCCGGCCTGCTGGAGCGGCGCGGGGCCGAGGTCTGGCGCTGCCCGCTGATCGCGATCCACGACAGCCCCGACCGCGTGGCGATCGAGACCTGGCTGGACAAGGCCATCGCGGCGCCGTTCGATTGCCTGATCTTCCTGACCGGCGAGGGCTTCACCCGCCTGACCGGCTTTGCGCAGCGTGCCGGATGCGAGGACGACTGGCTGGCGGCCGTGAGGCGGACGCCGACCCTGGTGCGCGGCCCCAAGCCGGGGCGGGTGATGAAGCCCTTCGGCGTGCGGCCGGATGCGGTCGCGGTGGCCCCGACGACCGAGGGCATTATCGAAACCCTTTCTGGACAGGATCTGGCCGGGCGGCGTATCGGGCTACAGCTCTACGGCGCGGAGCCCAACCGGCGCCTGCTCGGGTTTCTGGAGCAGGCCGGTGCCGAGGACTTTCCCGTCTGGCCCTATCGCTATGCGGATGCCGCCGAGGCCGGGCGAGTGACTGGATTGATCGAGGCCATGATCGCGGGGGATGTGGATGCGATCGCCTTCACCAGCCAGGCCCAGGTGCGGCGCCTGCTGCGCGTTGCCCGTGACTCGGGGTATCAGGATTCGCTGCTGGCGGCGCTCGGCCGCACCGTCGTCGCCGCGATCGGCCCGGTGGTGGCCGACGAGCTGCGCGCCCACGGGGTGCATCCGACGGTGGTCCCCGACAGTCAGTACTTCATGAAACCCCTGGTCTCGGCGCTCGCGCGCCACCTGGATGCACATGGCCGCTGAATCACGAGCCCGACGCGGGTCTTAGCGACCGTCGTGGCCGGCGTACATCGCCTCGATGGCCTCGCTGTAGTGCTCGACGATCACCGGGCGCTTGAGCTTCATGGTCGGGGTCAGCATGCCGTTGTCCACGGACCAGGCCTCGTGGGTCACATGCACATGACGGATCTTGGCGTAGCCGGGGAAGTCGCGTAGCTGATACTGGATGCGCTGCAGCAGGGCGCGTTCGGCCTTGCGCGGCGGGCGGCCCTCGGCCTCGGCGTCGAGGTCATGGTCGCTGGCAAAAGAGGCCCATGCCTCCGGCTCCGGAACGACCAGCGCGGTCAGGAAGGAGCGGTTGTCGCCGACGATCATCACCTGGTCGAACAGCGCATCCAGCGCGATCGCCATCTCCATGTCGGCCGGCGGGACCTTCTCGCCGTTGGTCAGCACCAGGATATCCTTGATACGCCCGGTGATGAATACATGCCCGCTGTCGTCGATGCGGGCCTGGTCGCCACTGTGCAGCCAGCCGTCTTCGTCGATGGTCTCGCGGGTGGCCTCCTCGTTCTTCCAGTAGCCGAGCATCACGCAAGGGCTGCGGGTGAGCAGTTCGTCCATCTCGCCGATCCTGATTTCCACTCCGGGCAGCGGCTTGCCGATCGAGGCGGGGAGGTTGTCGTCCGGGGTGTTCACGGTGACCACCGGGCTGGCCTCGGTCATTCCGTATCCGTGCAGTACCGGCAGGCCCAGGCCGATGAAGAACTGGGCGATCGGCGGCGGGAGGGGGGCGCCGCCGCAGACCGCGAAGCGCAGCTCGCCACCCAGGCGGTCCAGTACCTTGCGCGCGACGATGCGCTCCAGTACGGGCCAGAGCAGGAAGCCGGGCGACCAGCCGCCCCGGCCCTGCTGGTGCTCGAAACGCTTCCAGCCGATGTTGACGGTCGCCTTGAACAGGGCGCGGCCGAGGCCCGATTTCTGTTTTAGCCCCGCCTGGATGCGGCCATGTACGCGTTCGTAGATGCGCGGCACCGAGATCAGCACGGTGGGGCGCACGTTGACCAGGTCCTCTCCCAGGGCCTGAATGGAGCGCGCGAAGGCGACCTCGGCACCGATCAGCATGGGCATGTACAGCCCGGCGGTGCGTTCCAGCATGTGCGACAGCGGCAGGAACGACAGAAACCGGTCGGCGGGCGACAGCGGGCCGGCCTGCGAGGAGGCCCAGGCGTTCTCCAGGATGTTGCGGTGCGAGAGGATTACGCCCTTGGGGCGCCCGGTGGTGCCGGACGTATAGACGATCGTGGCCATGGCCTCCGGATCGAGGTCCGGGTGGTGGAATTCGGTGGCTTCGTGCCGCGTGAGCCAGTCTTCCAGCTCGGTCACGCGGTCGTCGTCCGGCTCCGTGTCCTCGCCGCCGATGTTCACGATGCGCCGCAGCGACGGCATGTTCTCGAAGTGCTCGGACAGCCGGCGGCTGTGGGCGCTCTCGCCCAGCAGCAGGATGCGTGCCTGCGTCTGGCCGATGATGTAGGCGACGTTGTCCGGACGATCGTCGGTGTACAGCGGGACCGGGACCAGCCCCAGCCCCATCGCCGCCTGGTCGAACGCGACCCACTCGCGCGAGTTGCCGAGCATCAATGCGACACGCTCGCCGGGCTTGAGGCCCTCCGCGGCCAGTGCGGCCTGCCAGCGATCCACCATCGCGCCCATCTCGCGCCAGGAGGTCTGCTGCCACGCCTCGCGCGCGGTGTTGTAGTGGCGGTAGGCCGGGGCATCCGGTGTCTGTTCGACACGGACACGGAACAGCGAGGGGAGGGTCGGGGCCTGGTCGGGACGGATCGCGGAATCGGACATCGGCGCGTCTCGCAGCTTGGAGTATGTTCGGGACGTTAGAGGACCCGGACCCGTGCGGCAACCTTGGCGTCTGTGGCGTTCTACAGTCCCAGCGGGTGGGCGGCGGGCCGGTAGGCGGCGGCCCCGATCACCAGGCTGATGCCGATCAGTGCGATGATGCCGCCGCCGGCGAGCCCGAAGGCCGGGCCCACGTAGGTCAGGCGGCCGACGCGGGTCGGGCCCAGCCAGCGGCGGGTCCAGTCGCGTGCGGAGACGGCCAGCGTGGCCAGAACGGATACCGTGGCTGCGGTCCCCAGCGACATGGCGAGTACGGCCAGCACGCCGGCCCAGGCCAGGCCCAGGGCCGCCGAGACCGCCATGATCAGCACCGCGCCGGAACAGGGGCGGATGCCCACGGCCGCGACCGTGCCCCACCAGGTCCCGCTGTGGTTCGGGTCGACATGATGCGGGGTGCCGCAACCGCAGTGGTCGTCGTGAGTGTGATGGTGATCATGGTGGTGGTCTGTGTGCCCGTGGTTGTGCCGGGCCTCAGCGCGGGCCTGGGCATGGGCCTTGTGCAGGCGCCAGGCATGGCGCAGGGCGCGCAGCATCAGCCAGATGCCCAGCAGGGCGACCAGCGCAAAACTGGCGATCTCCAGGGTGCGCACCTGGCCCAGCGTATCGCGTGCCAGCCAGCCGAGCAGGCCGATTAGCACCCCGACCAGCACGATGGCCGTGACCCCCTGGGCCAGCGCCGAGACGGTGGAGAGAAGGATGCCGCGCTTCAGGTTCTGGGGTTGGGTCAGCAGATAGGCGCTGATCACGGCCTTGCCATGTCCCGGGCCGGCCGCGTGGAAGATGCCGTACAGCAGGCTGATCAGGATCAGGGCGCCGGCCGTCTGGGCGGTGGGGGCGTCGCGCAGGGCATGCAGTCCCTGGGTCAGGTCGCGATGCAACTGGCGCTGGGTCTGGAGCATCCAGGCGGTGACGCGCTCGAGCGCTCCGGGGGGCTTGGCCAGCGTTTCGGGCATGGGTCCGGTGGTGGCATCCGGCGGGGACGGGCTTTCCTCGGCCTCGCCCGCGGGGGCGCCGCCACCCAGCGGATGGGCCGATTCGCCGGCGTGGGCGCTGAAAGCACCCAGCAACAGGGAGAGCCCCAGGGTCAGGAGAATCAGGGCAGCAGCGAGGCCGTTCAGTCGATGGGCGGGGGCGACGATCATATCGTTACACTATAACGCTGTCCTGCGGATTCATCGAACGGTTTTTCGTTCTAATCCTGTGTGGTCGCGCTCAGTCCGAACGGTTCCGGCACTGCAGGGTGGCGGTCTCGGCGAAGTAGCGTCCGAGATTGTCGACAGGACTGCGGTCCTGGCGTTCCAGGGTGGCGGCATAGCGCATCAACTGCGGGTCCGGGCGCGCCTCTTCGATCTGCACCTCGCAGCCCTGGCGATTTTCGATATGCACCACGTCGTCCGCATCATGCAGGACCTCGATCCAGTAGGTCGGGTCGAACACGCGATACGTGAAGCCGTTGGCGTCTTCCAGGTCATGTTCGGCCAGCGGCAGGTCGAAGCGCAGATAAAGCCGTCGATCCTCCAGCGAGAGCCGGGCGTTTTCCGCCCGGGGGACCGCGATCTCCGCGTCGTCGTGGTGCAGTTCGGTGAAGTAGTCGTAGGCAGCCAGGTTTTCCAGCATGCGCTCGGCCACCCGATCCAGCGCCTCCTCGATCCCGATATCACCTTCCAGGTCCCGGGTCATCTCTTCCAGCAGCATGTGGCTGTAGGTCGGATCGATCAGCCAGGCTTGCTGCATGCGCTCCAGCTGGCCGTCGTCGTCGAACACCAGCCCCACGCGCAGGTCGATCCAGGCGTGGGGGTGTGCCAGGGCAAGGCCCGGGATCAGCAGCGCCAGGCCCAGCAGGAGTCGCCGGATGAGGCGTCGGCCCATGTTCAGGCGACGCTCCCGCTGCGCTGCCAGCGTGTCCCCTCCGGGGTGTCCTCGAGTTCGATCCCGCGGGCGGTGAGCTCGTCGCGGATGGCGTCGGCGGTGGCAAAGTCGCGGTTCTTGCGCGCGGCCTGCCGCGCGGCGATGCGTTCCTCCACCCAGGCGGCAAGCTCGGGGTCCTCGCCATCCCCCTGGAACCAGGCCGTCGGGTCCTGCTGCAGCAACCCGAGAAGCCCGGCGCCGGCTGTCAGTTCGCCTTTCAGGCGGGCGCGTTCGGCCGGGTCGCCGGCCGCGGCCAGGGCATCGGCCAGGCGGTGCAGGGCGGTGATGCCCCCGGGAGTGTTCAGGTCGTCGAGCAGGGCGGTGAACACCGGCGTGTCGGCGGCGTTTACGGGTGCTGGTTCGACATCGGCGTGATCGCGCAGGACGCGATAGAGCCCGTTCAGGGCATTGCGCGACTGGGTCAGGGTGTCTTCGGAGAAATTCAGTGGCGCGCGGTAGTGGCGCGACAGCAGCGCCATGCGCAGGACCTCGCCTGGCCAGGCCTGCAGCAGGTCATGCAGCAGCTGGAAGTTGCCCAGCGACTTGGACATCTTCTCGCCGTCGATGGTCACGTGCCCGTTGTGCACCCAGTAACGGGCGTAGTACGTGCCGTGCTCGGTGCAGCCCTCCGCCGCGCAGCCCTGGGCGATCTCGTTCTCGTGGTGGGGGAACACGAGATCGTGCCCGCCGCCGTGGATGTCGATCATTGCGCCCAGGTGGCTGCGGATCATCGCGGTGCATTCGAGGTGCCAGCCGGGGCGGCCATAGCCCCAGGGGCTGTCCCAGCCCGGTTCGCCCTCGGCGGCCGGCTTCCACAGCACGAAGTCGCCGGGGTGGCGCTTGTAGCGGGCGACCTCGACCCGGGCGCCGGCCTGCATGTCTTCCAGCGTGCGCCCGGACAGCGCGCCATAGTCCGGGTAGGAGGTGACGTCGAACAGCACGTGCCCCTCGGCCGGGTAGGCATGGCCGCGCTCGATCAGCCGTTCGATCAGCTCGATCATCGGCTGGATGTGATCGGTGGCGCGCGGCTCGAGGGTCGGTGGCAGCGTGCCCAGCTCGGCGATGTCCTCGTGGAAGGCCCGGGTGTAGCGTTCGGTCAGCGCGGCGATCGGCTCGCCGTTCTCCGCCGCGGCCTTGTTGATCTTGTCGTCGACGTCGGTGATGTTGCGCGCATAGATCACGTGCTCCGGGCCGTAGAGCTCGCGCAGTACGCGAAAGAGCACGTCGAACACCACCACCGGGCGGCCATTGCCCACGTGCACCCGGTTGTACACGGTGGGGCCGCAGACATAGAGCGTGACGCGCTCGGGGTCCTGCGGACGAAAGGGCTCGTCACGCCCGCCGAGCGTGTTGTGCAGGATCAGCTCGCGACCGGGGGTGGTGCTCATTGCGGGTCGTCCTTGTGGCCGTACAGGGTCTCGGGGGCGATCTCCGGGTCGCTGGTGATCACGACCTCGTCGTTGTCCACCTGCACGTAGAAGCAGCTGCGCCGGCCGGTATGGCAAGCGGGACCGGTCTGGTCGACCTTCAGCAGGATGGTGTCGCCGTCGCAGTCCAGGTGCAGGGACTGCAGCTGCTGCACCTGACCCGACTGCTCGCCCTTGCGCCACAGCGCCTGGCGCGAGCGCGAGTAGTAGCACACGCGCCCGGTGCGCAGGGTCTCGTCCAGCGCCTCGCGGTTCATCCAGGCCATCATCAGGACCTCGCCGCTGTCGAACTGCTGGGCGATCGCGGGGATCAGGCCGTCCGGATTCAGCTTGAGGTTTTCCAGCACCTCGGCGGCTGGCTGGCGGGTGTTGAGCGAGGCTTTTTCCAGTGTCTTGAACATGTACGCCGGCATAGCGGAAACCAGCGCCAAGGGTACCATCCTGCGCTCGTGATGAGCACATCAACGCGCGTGGTGAAAGGGCCCGTCAGGCGCGTGCGTCGATCGTTCTTGCAACCCCGGCGCGGGTGGCGGATTCTCAGACTAAAGTAGCAATACACAAGCGGGTTTCCGCGCGGGCAGGGGAATGGGTTGGAGCGCGAGGCACGGGATAGGGGCCCATCCACCGGCAAGGCGCTCAGCGCCTGGCGCACGGCCAGCTGGGTGGCGCTGGTCTATCTGGCGGCCGGACTGCTCTGGATCGGGCTGTCCGATCAGGCGTTGTTGTGGCTGGTGGATGACGTCCAGATGCTGGGCTGGCTGCAGACGGTCAAGGGTTTTCTCTATGTCAGCGTGACCGCGGTCGTGCTGTTCCTGCTGCTGTACTGGGTGCTCGCGGCCCGTGACCGGGCCTCGGCCGAAGCGCGCTATCTGACCGAGGTGGTCAATCGCTCGCCGGTGGTCACCATCGAGTGGGCCGCGCGGCCGGGCTGGCCCGTGGTGTATGTCTCCCCGAACGTGCGGCGCTGGGGGATCGAGCCGGAGGCGCTATTGTCCGGTGCGGCCGACTATTCCCAGAGGATTCATCCCGAAGACCGCGAGGCCATCGTCGAGGACGTGTCCCGGCACATGGAGCGCGGGCCGGACGAGTATCTGCAGTACTACCGCCTGGATGTGGGCGGTGGGCACTGGATCTGGGTCGAGGACCGGACCTGGCTGGAGCGAGATCCGACTGGCGAGGTTCGCCGCTTTCACGGCCTGTGACCGAACGGGTGCAGGCCGAGCGCAATCTCCGCGACAGTGAGAAGCGCTTTCGCGCCATCTTCGACAATGTGCAGGAGGGCATCCTGCTGCAGGACTTCGAGACGGGCGCCTTTGTCGGAGCGAACGCCGCGGCGCTGGCCATGTATGGCTACGAGCGTGAGGAGATCCTGCGCTGCACCGTCACGGATCTCAGCGCCCGCGAGCCCGGATACGAGGTCGAGCGCCAGCAGGCCCTGATTGACCGTGCACGGCGGGGCGAGCAGATCGTGTTCGAATGGCGCGCGCGCCACCGCGACGGCCACGCTTTCTGGGTGGAGGCGAACCTGCAGGCGACCGAGATCGCCGACGAGCGCCTGCTGCTGGTGACCCTGCGTAACATCGAACCGCGCAAGAAGGCCGAGCAGGCCCTGAACCGGCAGATGGACCGCCTGACCCATGCCGAGCGCCATGCGGGTCTGGGTTCCTGGGACTACGTCATCGAGACCGGGCAGTTGTGGTGGTCCGATTATTTGTATGAATTGATGGGCCTGGACCCGCAACGCTATACGCCGAGCCTGGGCGATGTCTGGGAGGTACAGTTCGACCCCGATGCCGGCGACGTGGAACCGCTGCAGGACGTGCTGCGTCACCTTTCGCCGGGCCACGAGGGCACCGGTCAGCGGTTCCGGCTGCGCCGCCACCCTTCGCGCGGGAGCGAGTGCTGGTTCAGTCTGACGGTGGATTCCGTGGTCGAGCGTGACGATGGTCTGCACGCCGTACAGGGGACCATGCTGGACATCACGGACCTGCAGCAGGCGGAGGGCGAGCTGCGGCAGTTCAATGCCGAGCTGGAGGCCCGGGTACGCGAGCGTACAGCAGCCCTGGAGGCAGCGAACCAGGAGCTGGAATCGTTTTCCTATGCCGTCTCGCACGACCTCAAGGCACCTCTGCGAGGCATCGACGGCTACAGCCAGCTGCTGGAGTCCGATTACGGCAATGTGCTGGATGCGGAAGGCCAGATGTTCATCCGCAACATCCGGGCCGGGGTCGCGCAGATGAACGAGCTGATCGGTGACCTGCTCGACTACTCGAGGATGGAACGCCGTCCCCTGGAACAACGCGGTGTGCGTCTGCAACCGCTGATCGAGGAGGTGCTCGACGGCCTTGATCCCGCACTGCGTGAACGTGCCGAGATTGCCGTCGATGTGCCACCGGACCTCGAACTGCAGACCGATCCGGACGGGCTTTCGCTGGCCTTGCGCAACCTGATCGACAATGCCCTGAAGTTCAGCGCTCCGCGCGAAGATCCGCGCATTGCGGTGACGGCCGAACCCCGGGGCGAGATGCTCCACGTGGCCGTGAGCGACAACGGGATTGGATTCGACATGGCATTTCAGGAACGCATCTTCGAGATCTTCCAGCGCCTGAACCGGGCCGAGGACTACCCGGGTACCGGGGTGGGCCTGGCCCTGGTGCGCCGGGCATTGCAGCGTTTTGGGGGCCGCATCGAGTGCGAAGGGCGCCCCGATGCCGGCGCCACCTTCCGACTGGAGCTTCCCCTATGAGTCCGAACGCCCGTCAGCCGGCCATCCTGGTGGTCGAAGACAACCCCGTGGACATCGATCTGATGCAGCGGGCCTTTGACCGCCGGAACCTGGCCAACCCGCTGGAGATCGCCCGCGACGGCGAGGAGGCCCTGGCTTGTCTGCAGCGCTGGGAGTCCGGCGAGCAGGAACCACCCGCCGTGATACTGCTGGATATCAAGCTCCCGAAGATCAGTGGCCTGGAGGTGTTGCGCGCGGTGCGGGCACACCCGGAGTTCGGGCGTATCCCGGTGGTAATGCTGACCTCGTCCAGTGAGGATCGCGATATCCATACCGCCTACGATGCCGGGGCCAACTCCTACATTGTGAAGCCGGTCGACTTCACAAAGTTCATGGAGGTCGCCGAACACGTCGAACTGTACTGGTGTCTGCTGAACCAGCACCCACGCTGACGCCCTGACGGAATCCCCCTATGCATGTACTCGTGGTCGAAGACCAGGCGGCCGATGCCGATCTGCAGCGCCGTTCCATCGAGCGCGGCGTCCCTTCGGCTCAGGTCGCCGTGGCGGACACCCTCGCAGGGGCGCGCGAAGCACTGGCAGACCAGACGTTCGATTGTGTGCTGGTGGACCTGCGTCTGCCGGATGGCAACGGGCTGGATCTGGTGGCCGAGCTGCGCGACCAGGGGCGCCCCGAGGCGGTGATCGTCCTGACCGGGCATGGCGAGCAGGAGACGGTCATCGCGGCCTTCCGCTCCGGGGCGGACGACTACCTGACCAAGGCCGAAGGGTATCTCGAACGGCTTCCCGCGCGGATCGTCGATGCGCGGTCGTACCGAAATCTGCGTGTGGCGGACGCGCGCGAGCCGCTGGCGGTCCTGTATGTCGAACACAACGAGTTCGATATCGGCCTGGCGCGTCGCGAGCTGGCGCGGCGCGCCCCGAATATCCACCTCACGGTGCAACGCACGGCCGAGGCCGCGCTGGCGGTCCTGCCGACCTCGCCGGAGGAACCCCTGGCGCTGGATCTCTTGCTGGTCGATTACCGGCTGCCCGCGATGGATGGCCTGGAGCTGGCGCGTATCGTCCGCCATGAACGCGGACTGGATCTGCCCGTCGTGCTGCTGACCGGGCAGGGCACCGAGGAGCTGGCCGCCCGGGCCCTGCGTATGGGCGTGGACGATTACGTGCTGAAAAGCGAGGGGTACCTCAAGGGCCTGCCCGCCGTACTCGACCAGGTTCATGTACACGCCCGCCTGCGCCGCGAGCGTGCCGCCCTGGCGGCGAGTGAGCGCCGCTACCGCGAGGTGATTGATCAGGCGGGCAATGTATTTTTTCATCTGGATCAGCAGGGGCGCTGGGTCTTTGCCAATCCCGCCTGGTCCGAAATCACCGGGTTTGTGCTGGAACAGACCCTCGGGCGGCCGCTGGTCGACTTCGTGGTGGCGGAAGACCGGGGACGCGTCGGCGAGCTTGTTCGCGAGGTACTGGAGACCGGCGAGACACGCGGCATTGGCGAGGTGCGTCTGCAAAGTCGTGAAGGTGGGATTCGCTGGTGCGAACTGCGACTGCGTGCTCGGCAGTCCGAGCGCGACGAGCGGCCATTCACCGGCACGCTGATCGACGTCACCGAACGCGTGCGCAACCAGCGTATTCAGGAGATCCGGGCGAACATCCTGGACCGGATCGCCACCGGAGAGCGCGATCCCGCACTGCTGGAGGATCTGGTGCTGGGGCTGGAGTCCCTGAATCCGGACCTGCATGGCTGTGTGATGCTGGTGGACGCAGATGGAGACCAACTGGTGGGCGCGGCCGGTCCGCGCATACCGGAGGCCCTGCGGTCGGTGACCAGCCCGATTCCGGTGGCCGACGGGGTCGGGTCCTGTGGTACGGCGGCCTGGTCCGGCCAGCCGGTGCTGGTCGAGGATACGCAGTCGCACCCCTACTGGTCCGGGCTGGAAGAGGCGACGGCACAGGCCGGGTTTCGAGCCTGCTGGTCGTTTCCCTTTCGCGACGCTGACGGACATGTGCTGGGGACGTTTGCGGTCTACCTGGCCGATGCGCGACTGCCGCGTCCGGAGGAACGCGATCAGCTCGAGGAGTTTGCGCGTCTGGCCGCGCTGGCGGTGCAGAAGCTGCGGGCCTGGCAGGCGCTGGAACAGCGCGAGCGGTCACTGGAGGCCGCTGCAGGCCTGAGCCTGAACCTGCTGCGCAATGAAAACCCGTCCGTCGTGATGAGTCGTCTGCTGGGCGAGCTGGGGCGGGTCACGGGCGCCGATCGCACTTACGTGCTGATGGATGCCGGGCCTGATTCCGAGCGTGAGACCCTGGAGCAGCACCGGTTCTTCTGGGTAAACCCCGAGGGGGAGCCTCCGATCCGTCCACCCAGCCTGCGCCACCTGAGCCTCGAGTCCGTGCTGCCACACTGGGATGAACGCTTGCGGGCGGGGGAGGTGATCCAGACCCGGATCGCCGACTTGCCGGATGGCGAGAGGGAACTGTTCGAGTCGGTCCAGACCCGCGCGTTGCTCCTGGCGCCGTTGTACGTGCGCGGGGAGTATCGGGGGTTGGTCGGGCTGGACCGGGTGCGCCAGGGACGGACCTGGGGTGCGACGGACGAGCACATGGCCCGCATCGTCGCTGCGAACCTCGGGGCTGCGCTGGAACGCCGGCGTGCGCTGACGGGGCTGCGCCGTCTGGCGGCCGTGTTCCAGAGTACCCGCGACGGAATCCTGATCACTGACCTGTCGGCCCGCATCGTCGCGGTCAATCCCGCGTTCACCGAGATTAGCGGCTTTTCCGAGCACGATGCCCTGGGCCGAAACCCGCGGTTCCTGAAGTCGGGGCGGCACGACGCCGAGTTCTACCGCGAGATGTGGGCGACCCTGGGGGCCACCGGGCACTGGCAGGGCGAGGTCTGGAATCGCCGGTACACCGGCGAGACCCATCCGCAGTGGCTGAGTCTGGATGTGGTGCGTGATGAGGGGGGCGAGCCGCAGTACTACGCGGGGGTGCTGACGGACCTGTCCGCGCTCAAGCGCTCTCAGAACGAGCTGGAGTATCTCGCCCAGCATGACTCGCTGACCGACCTGCCCAACCGCAGCCAGTTGCAGACATTGCTTGGACGTGCGCTCGAACGGGCGCGCGCGGAGCGCCGCGGCCTGGCCGTTCTCTGCCTGGACCTGGACCGGTTCAAGACCCTGAATGACAGTCTTGGACATTCGATTGGTGACCGGGTGTTGCTGGAGGTCGCGCGACGCCTGGCCGATGTGCTGGAGAGCCCGGACCTGCTCGGGCGGCTGGGAGGGGACGAGTTCCTTGCGGTCCTCGAGTCCGCCGACACGCACGAGATGGCGGAGACGCAGGCCCGGACACTGCTCGAGGTGCTGCAGCGCCCCTTCGTTCTGGACGATGGGCAGGTGGTTTATGTCAACGCCAGTATCGGCGTCAGCCGCTTCCCGGCGGATGGCGATACGGTGGTGGATCTCATACAGCATGCCGACGCGGCGATGTACCACGCCAAGGCGCTGGGTCGCGAGACCTGGAGTTTCTATACCGAGGATCTGACCCAGGCGGCCAGCGAGCGGCTGGATCTGGAGAACCGTCTGCGGCATGCCCTGAACGAGGGGAATGACGAGCTGGCGGTGCATTTTCAGCCACAGGTGCGGCTCGCTGATGGCAAGGTCACCGGGGTCGAGGCCCTGGTGCGCTGGCGTACCGAGTCGGGCGAGAGCATCCGCCCGGATCGCTTCATCCCGATCGCGGAGGAGACCGGGCTGGTGGTCCCCCTTGGAGAATGGGTGCTGCGCGAGGCCTGCCGCCAGGGTTGCGAACTGCTCGACCAGGTGAGTCCGGACCTGGTGATGTCGGTCAATCTGTCCCCGGTGCAGTTGCGGCGTGGCAACCTGGTGGAACAGGTGCGTGCGATACTCGAGGAGACGGGGTTTCCTGCCCGTCAGCTGGAGTTCGAGATCACCGAGACCGGCCTGATGCAGCAGGGGGATCAGGCCGTGACGCGGCTCAAGGCCCTGAAGTCGCTGGGCGTACGGGTGGCCATCGACGATTTTGGTACCGGGTATTCGTCGCTCGCCGTGCTGCAGACCTTCCCGCTGGATGTGCTGAAGATCGATCGTCGTTTCGTCGACGGTGTGGACCGGGTGGACGAAGAGAGTACTGACCGGCTGATCGCATCCACCATCATCGCGATGGCGCGCAACCTGCAGCTGGAGGTCATCGCCGAAGGTGTGGAGAACGAGGCGCAGGCTCGCTTTCTGATCGAGCATGGCTGCGAGTTCGGGCAGGGCTATCTGTACAGCCCCGCGCTGCCGCCCGAGCAACTGCTGGAGTGGGTCGCGAGGCGGGTGACATCGCCCGTCTGAGGCGACGTCAGACTCGCGCTCGCGGGGTGCGGGCGTACAATGGCGGGCTGATTCCCCGTTCGCCGGAGCTGTCGTTATGTCGTCCCAGCCGCATCCCACCGCCATGCGTTCCCTGACCTTTCACGGCCTGACCCCGGGGCCGCGGCTGATCGTGCTGGGGGCGGTGCATGGCAACGAGACTTGCGGTACGCAGGCGGCCGAGCGGCTGCATGACGAGCTGGAGAGCGGCGCGCGCCGCCTGCAGTGCGGGACGCTGACGCTGGTGCCGCGCACGAACCCGCTGGCCTACCAGTTGGGGCAGCGCATGGGTGAACGCAACCTGAACCGCAACCTGCGCGTGACCGAGGACCCGCAGGACTTCGAGGACCGCATTGCCAATGTACTGTGCCCGCTGCTGGCGGCCCACGACGTCCTGCTGGATCTGCACTCGTTTCATACCGGCGGTCAGCCGTTCATCATGCTCGGCCCGCGGAACAACGAGGGCGGGCTGGAGGGTTTCACCCGCGCCGGCGAGGAGGAAGCCCTGGCCGCCTGCCTGGGCCCGCGGCGCATGGTCGAGGGCTGGCTGGATACCTACGCGCGCGGGGTCGCCCGGCGCATGAAGAACCCGAATGCCAGCCACCGCGCACAGATGCTCTCCACCGATCCCAGCTACGGCATCGGCACCACCGAGTACATGCGTTCGCAGGGCGGTTACGGGGTGACGCTGGAATGCGGCCAGCACGACGACCCGCAGGCCCCTGTGATCGCCTACAACGCGATCCTCAATACGCTGGCTCATCTCGGCATGATCGAGGCCCCGGCCACGCCGGGGCAGGACGATCCGGAGGTCCTGCGCCTGGTTGAGGTGATCGACCGCGACCACCCCGATGACCGGTTCGTTCGCGAGTGGAAGAGCTTCGATCCCCTGCACGAGGGTGATGTGATCGGTGTTCGAGCGGACGGGACCGAGGTGAAGGCGCCGGCCGACGGCTTCATCGTGTTCCCCAACCCCGGCTCTCTGCCGGGTAACGAGTGGTTCTATCGCGCCGAGTTCAGTGACCGTCGCGTGGTCTGACGCTTCGTGGAGTTCGCCCTTTCCGGCGTTGCTGCACTACTGTTTGCGGCCGGGTTTTTCGCCGGTGCCTTGAATGCCCTGGCCGGGGGCGGCAGCTTTCTTACGCTGCCGGCCCTGATGGCCGTGGGTGTCCCGCCGGTGGCGGCCAATGCCACCGGGACCGCCGCATTGCTGCCCGGGTATGCGGCCAGCCTGCTCGTCGATCACCGGCGCCTGCGCATTCTCTGGCGGGATCTGGGCATGCGCCTGCTGGCGCTGTTCCTGGTCGTGGGTGCGCTAGGCGGGGCGCTGGGCGCGGCCCTGCTCCTGCTGACGGGCGACGCGCGTTTTCGGGCCTTCGTCCCCTGGCTGCTGTTGCTGGCGACACTGCTGTTCGCGCTGGGTCCGTGGCTGCAACGTCGTGCGGCCCATGTGGCCCACCCGGCACTGGTCCGGGTGGCGGGCGCGGGGCTCGGCTGTGTCTACGGTGGCTATTTCAACGGCGGGGTCGGCATCCTGCTGCTGGCGATCCTGCGGGGCCAGGGGATGAGCGATCTGGCGCAGGCCAATGCCCTGAAGAACCTGCTCTCCACGGTGCTGACGCTGATTGCCGTCGTGGTGTTTGTGGCGGGCGGGCAGGTGGTTGCGACCGGGCTATTGGCCGTCGGGGCTGGGGCTATTCTCGGTGCACGGGTCGGGATCGGGCTACTGGGGGTACTGCCCGAACCGTGGTATCGGCACCTGGTTACGCTGGTGGGTGCCGGTACCACGGTGCTCTTCTTCGTCGATCCGGTCTGGCTGGGGTAGTTCTCTGGCGTTGGGTTGATGCAATGAGCATAGCGAATCGCATCGTTTTACCAGACCACCCCCGAGGACGCTTATTGCGTGGTGTGCTGAGGGCCGGTGCGCGCCTGTTGCAGGGCGTGGTCGAAGGTATCCAGCGCCCGGGCATCGGTCTCCGGAAGGATGGCCTCGATACGGGGACGGGTCCCGGCGGCGGGCGTTTCCATGGCTTCGAGACCGCCATCGTCGTCCACGCGGTTGATGCGCTGCCAGCCCTGGTCGGTCCGCACGAGGCCCTTGAGGCGTTCTCCGGTAAAGCCGTTCACCAGCGCCTCAAGCGCCGCGTGATCGAGCGCCTGTGCCTCGGGCAGCAGCCAGCTGCGACCCAGATAACCATCGCCACGGGTGTCGATGGTGACCGGCTCGTCCGCGTGCTCGTGTGGCGCATGATCGTGCCCATGGTCGTGATCGTGGGCATGATCGTGCTGGTCACCGGTGGACAGAAAGGCCCGGGCCTCCGGGAACAGGGCCCCGCCGCGTTCCAGCCGGGGGCGGTCCAGCCACGCCGATTCCACGCGCCCCTGGGTCGTCTCGATCACTAGCGGTCGCGGTGGTGGCATAGCGGCCACAAACGCCTGCAGGGCCTCGCGATCCGCCTCGCTGTAGAGGTCGGCCTTGTTGGCCAGCAGGACATCGGCCAGTGCGATCTGGTCGTTCCAGTTCGGGTGCTCGCGGTGGCGTGGCGAAGACAGGTGGCGGGCGTCCATGACCGTGATCGTGGCACGCAGGTCCAGCACGCCATCGTAGGGGGGCTGGGTGAGGGTGCGGATGATCTCGGCCGGGTGCCCGAGCCCGGTGGGCTCGATCAGGATGCGGTCGGGGTGCTGCGAGCGGATCAGCCGGTTCAGGCCGACGGTGAACATCTGCGCGGAGACGCAGCAAAGACAGCCGCCGGGGATCTCCTCCAGCGCGACGCCGGTATCCGCGAGCAGGCCGCCGTCTACCCCGATCTCGCCGAACTCGTTGACCAGCACGGCCCAGTGCTCGCCCTCGGGGCGCAGCGCGAGCAACTGGCGGATGGTGGTGGTCTTGCCTACCCCCAGAAAGCCAGTCACCAGGTGGGTGGGGATGTCATGGTGGGTGGTCATGTGGTGTCGGCCTGGTTGGCGGGCGGACCCGGATCATGGGTCCACCACGCGATCGGTTTCGGTTTAGTCGTCGGCGCGCAGTTCGCCCTGATAGAACGCCGCGGCATCGTCGAACAGGGCCTCGTTGGTGTCCGCCCGCATGTACAGCATGTGCCCGCCGGGGTAGGCGCGCGGGATGATGCGCGAGTCGGCCTCGTCGCCGGCGGCGAACGCGATCTGGCCCAGCAGCCACTCGGTGGTGAAGTAGGGCGTGATCAGGTCCGCCTCGCCGTGCACGCTGAAGATGCGGAAGTCGCGGTTGAGTGAGAGGGCAGTGGCCAGTTCGTCCATTGCGGTGAAGTGCCCCTCGCGGCCGCTGGCTTCCCAGTCCCAGGCGCGGAACACGTCGCGGGCAAGCAGGCGGTACTGGTGCCCGTGTTCCCAGTCCAGGGTGTTGCGCAGGTGGTCCAGCATCGCGGTGGAAAGCGGGGCGGTCAGGCCATCGAGGATGGCGTCCGCTTGCGGCTGCAGGTGCGTGGGTACCGGGTCGAGGTTGTCGATGCCGCCGTCGTACAGGCTGACCAGTCGGCCTTCGTCCATCAGCAGGCCGCGCTGGGTCATGTCCAGCGTGATGCGCCCGCGCGTGGCCTTCAGGCGGTCGCGCGACAGTCCTGTAAAGCGGGCCACCTCGTCGATCCAGTCGTCGTCGATCTGCCCGGGGTGGATCAGGCCCTGCAGGTAGTCGCCCAGGGCGAAGGCCTCGGCCTCGTCCAGGCTGGGCGGATCGTCGCCCAGGCGGCCTTGTGCCTTCGCGGCGGCGGTGATCGCCGGCAGGCTCAGGGCCCAGCCGATCGGGCGGGCAGTACCGTGTTCCAGCATGCCGTAATCCAGCGCGGGCGAGATCAGCACCGTCCCGCTCAGGCTGATGCCGGAGCCCTTGGCGATGCGGGCCGGCAACGCGGCGGCGCGGTAGCCCCCGTAGCTTTCGCCTGCCAGGTACACCGGGTCGCCACGCCGGCCGTGCTCGTCCAGCCAGCGCTCCAGTGTTTCCTCCATCGCGGCCAGATCGCCGTCACGGGAGTAGTACTGATCGGCTTCGCCACCCATCACGCGCGAGAAGCCGGTCCCGACCGGGTCGATGAAGACCAGATCGGTAAACGCCAGCCAGGTTTTGGGATTGTCGACCAGCCGGGGCGGGGTGGAGGCGGCGAGCCCCTGGTCGTCGGTTTCCAGCACCCGTGGGCCCAGGCCGCCCACGTTCAGGTAGGCCGAGGCCGCGCCGGGGCCGCCGTTGACCATGAAGGTGACCGGGCGATCTTCGTCGCTGTCCACCGTGTAGCTGATGGTGAAGACCCGGGCGTCGGGTTCGTCCATCGACTCGCCCAGCGGGACATAGCCGACCGTGGCCTGGTAGTCGAGCGTGCTGCCGTCCTGCAACTCCAGCGAATGCTCGGTGGTCACGGGATCGGGCAGGGGGGGCGTTGGTTCGGTCTCGTCCGCCAGCAGCGGGGCGGACATCCCGGGGCCGATCAGCAGGCCGAACGCCAGCCCGTAGAGCGGGCTGGCGGCGGTATGCGATGCAGGCGCGGGTTTGAACGGGCGTCGTTGCGGCGCCGTTATCAGCATTGAGCGGTCTCCTCGTGATCGGGGCAGTCATGGCGTACGACACGGTCATCGTCCAGCCATTCCATGATTCCGTCGGTCACGTTGTAGATCTTGTCGTAGCCGAGCCCCTCCGACAGGGCCTGGGCGAGCGCGCTCGTGCGGTTACCGACGCGGCAGATCAGGATCACCTCGTCGTCGGAGTCGACCAGCGCGGTGAACTGGCGGCCGAACTCCGGGTTGAGGCTGCCGTCTTCCTCGAACGCGGTGATGCGATGGCTGCCTTCCACCACGCCCGTCTCGGCCCACTCGTCCGGGCGGCGGATATCGACGATGGTAACCCCCTCGTCGAGCTTCTCGGCCAGTTCCTCGTTGTCCAGGCCGGTGAACGGGGCGCGCTGGACCTCGACGACCTCCAATTCAAAACGCAGCGTGGCGTTCGGCGGGATGATGTTGCCGGCGCCGCGCTCGCCGTAGGCCAGCTCCGGCGGGATGATCGCCTCGCGTTTGCCGCCCTCGCGCATACCTTTGACCGCCTGCTCGAAGCCGGGGATCGTCTGGCCGGAGCCGATGGTCACGGACAAGGGCTGGCCGCCGCGGCTGGAGTCGAACTCGGAGCCGTCTTCCTCGAGCCGTCCAACGTAGTGGACCAGGGCGGTGTCGTGCCGTACGAGTTCGGGGCCCTCGCCCTCCTCGATGTCGCGAATCTCGAGGCTGTCGGCCAGTGCGAAGGCTGGGAACAGGAACAGGGCGAACAGAAACCACGCTTTCATCATTTTATCCTTATAAAGTGCAAGTTTTTGTTTTACAGGAGGGCTTTTACAGGACCAGAAAATTGCTTCCAAAATTCCCTAAAAAACGCTTTGAAATGTATTTGAACTTGGTCTAAAAGGGTGATGGATCCCGGTTCGACAAGGCCTTGTTGAAGGGATCTTAACCGCAAGGATCCGTGCGACGGAGGAGCAATAATGACCAAGAAACAAGAAAACCAGTTCTGGGACCGACTGCGTGGCGTAACGGAAGACGCCGGGGCGGACCCTCAGACCCTCGAGATCTTTGACGAAGCCGTCTCCCGGCGTCGTTTCATGGGCCGCATGGGCGTGGGCGGCGCTGCCCTGACGCTGTTCGGCTTTGGTGCTGGCACTGACGCGGCGATGCGCGGCCTGTTTGGGCGTGGCCTGATCCCGGCTGCCTGGGCGGACGAGGCGAACGGCCTTGAGGACGAGCAGGCCAAGGCTGCGATGTCCGACTCCGGCAAGGAAGACGGCCTGATCGTGCACAACGATCGCCCGCTGAACGTTGAGACCCCGCCGCACCTGCTGGTGGACGAGGTCACCCCGGCCAGCCGCCATTTTGTGCGTAACAACGACCTGATCCCGCAGCAGGCGCTGGATCGCGACCCGAATGGCTGGTCGCTGAAGATCGACGGCGAAGTGCACGAAGAGCTCGAGATCGGTCTCGACGACCTGAAGAGCATGGACAGCAAGGACCTGGTCCTGCACATCGAGTGCGGTGGCAACGGTCGCGCCAACTTCGACCCGCAGCCGCGTGGCAACCCCTGGGACCGCGGTGCAGTGGGCAACGCCAAGTGGACCGGCGTGCCGCTGAAGGACATCCTCGAGCGGGCCGGTGTGAAAGACAGCGCCGTGTACACCGCGCACGAGGGCTACGAGCCGATCCTGGGCGATCGCGGCCCGTTTTCCCGTGGCGTGCCAATCGACAAGGCCATGGAAGAGCACACCATCGTGGCGTATCAGATGAACGGCGAAGACATCCCGGCCGCCCATGGCTTCCCGGTGCGCCTGGTCGTGCCGGGCTGGTGCGGCTCCTGCTCGCACAAGTGGCTGACCAACATCACCCTGCGTGATCAGGAACACGATGGCCGCGGCATGACCGGCTACTCCTACCGTATGCCGAAGTACCCGGTGGCCCCGGGCGAGCGTCCGCCGGAAGAGGACATGAAGGTCGGCGGCCCGTGGCTGATCAAGTCCGTGATTACCGGTCCGAAGAAGGATACCGGTCTGGAGCGTGGCGAGACCGTCAAAGTCACCGGTCATGCCTGGGCGGGCGAGGACGAGGTCGCGGAAGTCTGGATCTCCACCGACTTTGGTCTCAACTGGGAGAAGGCCGACCTCAAGGGCGACCCGGTCAACAAGTACGCTTGGGTGCACTTCGAGAAGGAGCTGTCCTTCGAGAATCGCGGCTACTACGAGATCTGGGCCCGCGCCGTGGACGACAAGGGCAATACCCAGCCCATCGTCCAGCCATGGAACCCGCGTGGCTACGACGGCAACATCGTCCACAAGATCCCGGTCACCGTCGCTGCGTGACAAACCTCCATACCCGGGGCATTATTTGCCCCGGGTTTCTTTTGAACAGAATGGAGTACGCATGAAGCGTTTTGTAATGCTGTCGCTACTGGGGTTGGCGTTCGCGGCCCTGGCTTCGCCCGTTGTTGCCGAGGAGGCGATTTCCGAGGAAGAACAACAAGCCCAGGAAGAGAAGGCCGACGAGGTCTCGGCGACCAAGGAATTGTTTGAACAGACCTGTGCGGCCTGCCACGGCATCCGTCAGGCGACCAACCAGAACCTGTCACGCGACGATTGGAACTGGGTCATGGACGACATGGAAGACTACGGCATGACCTGGCTGACCGATGAACAGCGGGATCAGATCGTGGACTACCTGGTGGAGAACCACGGCTACGGCGACTAGGCCGTAGCGGATGCTCCGCTGTCAGGAGCAGTATCTTCAGGCGCCCTGCGGGGCGCCTTTTTTATGGTTCATCGAAGGATACCGGGGAGGTATTCGTGCGCTGAAGGGCATCGTAATCTCGCGTGGAGCCGGGTTGGACACGGGAGAGGGGGATGCTGGACAAGAAGACGCTGCAGAAGCTGGGCGGCTGGGAAGGCTATCGGCTGGAACGTGCGGTATGGCCGGACGAGGCGGGCGGCACGCTGGAGTTGCACCTGAAGCCGACGCGGCAGTGGATGCACTGCGAACGCTGCGGCCACCGGACGCGTCAGGTGCACGAGACGACGCTGCGGCGGGTTCGGGATCTTCCCCTGTTCGAGTACCGGGTGGTGCTGGTGGTGCCGCGTCGCCGGGTGTGGTGCGAGCACTGCGGT
>NZ_KB822974.1:0-74076 GCF_000364985.1 Thioalkalivibrio sp. HL-Eb18 | reverse complement strand
CTGAACGGCACAAGGCTCAGTTGCGTTCGATCGTGGAGCATCCGTTCCATGTGGTGAAGAACCTGTTCGGATATCGCAAGGTGCGCTACCGCGGCCTCAAGAAGAACACCGCGCAGCTGCACAGCCTGTTCGCCCTGGCGAACCTGTACCGTGCGCGACAATGGGGGCTGCTGCCGCAGGGGTAGTGTGTCCGCAGGACCGGAAATCGCCCCTGTAACCGCCAAAAACGGCGGTTACAGGGGCCCAGGCCGGCCGTAATGGCCCCAGTGCCCTTCCAAAAACGCTTCGGCGGGGCACGGAGCCGGATGCAGGCCCATTGATCAGCGTTTCCCTAATACCAACTACGTATCCGTACTTTTAAAAAGTATATAGGCACAGGTCCGATGGCCCGTCAAGCACAGAGCGATGAAACTCACCCGGAGAATACACAGAATGACTAGGCGGTCTAAGGTTGATGTGTGGCGCGGTGGATACCCTCGGTCATCACCTCGACAAGGAAGTCGATCTCGTCCTCGGTAATCACGTAGGGCGGCATGAGGTAGGAGACATTACCCAATGGACGCAAAAGCGCACCCCGAGTAAGGGCATGCCGGTAGATTTCCAGGCCTCGACGTTCCTGCCAGGGATAAGGCGTACGGGAGGCCTTGTCTTGTACGAGTTCTACCGCAGCAATCATGCCGTGCTGCCGCACGTCCGCCACATGGGGGTGATCGGCGAGCGGTGCAAGGCGCTTTTTGATGTGAGACGCCAGCACTTTGTTACGTTCAAGAACGAGTTCAGAAGTAAAGATGTCCAGCGTCGCTAGCGCGGCACGACAGGCCAAAGGATTACCCGTATACGAATGTGAATGGAGAAACATATTGAGTTTCTCGTAATCATCGTAAAAGGCGTTGTAGATATCATCGGACGTCAGAACAGCGGCCATGGGCAGATATCCGCCTGTCAGCCCCTTGGACAGACACAGAAAGTCCGGGACCACGGGCCCCTGCTCGCAGGCGAACATGGTTCCCGTTCGGCCAAAACCCACCGCAATCTCGTCGGCGATCAGGTGAACGCCATGGCGATCACAGGCGGCGCGGAGCAGACGCAGGTACTCAGGGTCGTACATGCGCATGTGCCCTGCGCACTGCACCAGCGGCTCCACGATGACGGCACAAACCTCGTCCGCGTGTTCGGCGAGCACGGCCTCCATATGGGTGAACTGGCGGCGCGCTACATCGGCACAGCTCTCCCCTGGCTCGCGTTCGTAGCAGTCCGGTGCCGGTACGGTGATCACATCCAGCATCAGGGGCTTGTAAGTGGCGCTGTAGAGCGGGACATCGCTGACGGAAAGCGCCCCGAGGGTCTCCCCGTGGTAGCTGTTGGACAGCCGTATGAATCGGGTCTTTTCGCTCCGGCCACTGTTCAGCCAGTAGTGGAAGCTCATCTTGAGTGCGACCTCCACCCCGGCACTCCCGTTGTCCGCCAGAAACACCCGATCGAGCCCATCGGGGGTGAGGTCGATCAGCCGTTCACACAGCTCCACGACCGGCTCATGCGTGCAGCCCGCAAGAATCACATGTTCGAGCTCGTCCAGCTGGTCGCGTACCGCAGCATTGATCCGGGGATTCGCATGGCCGAACAGGTTGACCCACCAGGAGCTGATGGCATCGAGATACCGATTGCCGTCGAAGTCGTACAGCCAGACGCCCTCCCCGCGCTGGATCGGGAGCAGGGGCAAGGTCCCCTCCTCTCCGTAATCCTTCATCTGGGTGCAGGGGTGCCAGAGGGCACGCAGGTCCCGGCGTTTGAGCTGTTCGTTGTCCATGCAGTGAATTCTCGGGCGCTGTGGCTCCTCTGCGCTGGAAAGAAGGCGCCGGAGGGGCGAGTTTTTCGATGCGCGGAAAGTAGCAGGGGGTCCGTGGCCGGACAAGGCATCCCGCCTGTGCCCCGGGATTCAGCCACCCCCCTCTTCTGGGGTACCCTTTGCTGCCGGCCAGGAGGATCCCATGCACCCCGAATTTCCGCAGCAAGACATCATTCACCTCAACCACGCGGCGGTGGGCGCCTGGCCAAGGCGCACCGAAGAGGCGGTTTGCGAGTTCGCGCGCGAGAACGTCCGTCAGGGATCGAAGGACTACGGCCGATGGCTCAAGCAGGTGGATGCGACGCGCGAGCTGGCACGCGCCCTGATCGGCGCTCGCGATGCGGCGGATATCGCCTTCGTCAAGAACACCTCGGAAGCGCTGTCGATGGTGGCGTTCGGTCTGCCCTGGTCGGCGGGAGACAATATCGTCTTTCCGGCCGGGGAGTTCCCATCCAACCGGGTCGTCTGGCACGCGGCGGGCGAACGGTTCGGCGTCGAGGTGCGCGAGGTCGAGGTCGGCGATGAACCCGAACGCGACCTGCTGGCTGCCTGCGACCGTCAGACGCGGCTGGTCGCAACCAGTGCGGTGCGTTATGACTCGGGCATACGCGTGGATATCCAGGCACTCGGGGCGGAGCTGCGCGCCCGCGGGATCCTGTTCTGTGTCGACGCGATCCAGCACCTGGGCGCGCTGCCCTTCGACGCTCCGGGTTGCCACGCAGACTTCGTGATGGCGGATGGCCACAAGTGGATGCTGGCACCCGAGGGAATCGGGATCTTCTACGTGAACCCGGAGATTCGCGAACAGCTGCGGTTACAAGAGTACGGCTGGAACATGCTGGCCCACGCCGGTGACTTCGCAAACCCGAGCCTGACCCCTGCCCCGTCGGCGCGCCGATTCGAGCCGGGCAGCCACAACATGCTGGGCATCCATGCGCTGCATGCCAGCCTCTCGCTACTGCTGGAGGTGGGGATCGAGAACATCGACCACGACATCTGCTTCCACTGGCACCACCTGGCCGAGGAACTAGAGGCGATGGGGTGCGAGGTGCTTACGCCGCGTGTCCGTCGTGCGGGGATTCTGACCTTCCGCCCGCCTGCGGCAGATCTCGACACCGTTTACGCTCAGCTCCAGGCTGGCGGAGTCCTGTGCGCGGTACGGGGTGGGGGTATCCGCTTCTCGCCCCATTACTACCTGACGGATCAGCAGATCGAGCGTGCTCTGGATCAGGTGCAGAAGGCTCTCGGGATCGCGGCCTGACAGGCCGGAGCAATCCAACAGTTCAAAACGTGTGGGTCTTGCGGTCCGAGTTGAGCATGCCGCCCAGGTGTTCCTCGATTCGACGGTGTGTCACACCCTTGTCGGACTTGTTGAACTGTACGCCGACGCCACGCAGTCGGTTGCCCTGCGCCCTCGGCGGTGTGATCCACACCACCGTGCACGGGGTCGGCAGGCGGTCAGAGTCGTCCAGCAACGACAACAACAGGAAGACCTGGTCTCCGAGCTTGTAGGACTTGTCGGTAGGGATAAACAGCCCGCCGTTGGTCACGAAGGGCATGTACGCGGCGTACAGCGCCGGTTTTTCCTTGATTGCCAAGGTCAGCATGCCCTGCCCGGCCATGTTCCCTCCCGTGACGGTGTCTGGACTAGCGAGTATCCCCTATCCCGCGTGGCGCGCGCCACCCCCTTGGGGGATCCTGTCAGCGTCGCCCCAGCGCAAGCGCGATGGTCTCGCTGCGAAGCGCCGGATTCAGGTTTGCGCCACTCTGGCGTTGCCACTCCAGTGACTGCTGCGCCAGCCAGGCGAGACGACGCGCGCCGCGCGCGCGTGCGAAGTCCAGCAGGCGGTCGCGCGGAAATTGCTCGCCAAAGGCATCCAGTTGCCCCGCAAGCAGCAGGCGCTGCGCCGATAACAGCAAGGCCTGCAGGCGCGGGAGCAAGCGTTCCGGAACGCTGCGCTGCAGGGCGGCAGCACTAGAATGCAGATCTGCCGCATTCAGGAGCCCAGTCAGGATCTGACGATCGGTCTCCCAGGCCTCCAGCGCCGCGGAATCCGTCAGGATCTCCCGCGCCAGCAGCGGACGATTGAGGCTCGCAGCGTAGGCTTCAGCCACCCGTTCATGCTGATCGGTTTCAGCCGCAAGCCACTCGTGGACCTGTTCTATCGAAGGACTGACGACATCGACTTGCTGGCAACGGCTGCGAATGGTTGCGGGCAGACTGGCGGGACGCGCGGCCTCGAGAAACAGCGTAGCCCCGGCGGGCGGTTCTTCCAGTGTCTTCAGCAGGGCGTTGGCCGCGTTCACGTTCAGTGCGTCGGCCGGACGGATAATCAGCGCGCGCAGTGCCCCGCCCGAGCCGCTCAGGGTGAGGAATTCCGTGGCGTCGCGTACGGCATCGACCAGGATGTCCTTGCCGGGCTCGGCGGGCTCCAGCAACCGTACCTCCGGGTGCACGCCGCCCTCCAGGCTGCGACAGGCGTTGCACTCGCTGCAGGCGGGTTCATTGCCGGATGCCCGTTGGCACAGCAGACTCTGGACAACGCCGGTCGTCAACAGCGCCTTGCCCAACCCCGGGCTTCCGGTGATCAGAATCCCGCTGGGCAAGCGCCCGTCCCGCCCGCGCCGCACGAGGCGCTTCCGGATGGGCTCCAGCCAGGGCGGTTGGATCGGCATCAGACGCCCCGGGGCATGGTCTTGGTTTGCCACTCGTCCAGCGCCCGACGGACCGAGTCGGCCACCTGTTCAGGGGTGCCGTGGCCATCAATGACCCGATAGTGTTCAGGATAGGCCCGCGCCCGTTCCAGATAGGCCTCGCGTACCCGTGCGAAGAACTCCAGGGCCTCCCGCTCTATGCGGTCTCGTCGGCCCCGCTGCACGGCGCGTTCCAGCCCGGTGGCTGGGTCGATATCCAGCAAGAGCACCAGATCAGGCCGCAGATCCCCTTGCACCCAGTCTTCCAGCCGGGCCACGCGTTCCATCCCCAGCCCTCGACCCGCCCCCTGATAGGCGAAGCTGGCATCGGTGAAGCGATCGCTGACCACCCAGTGGCCCGCCGCGAGCGCGGGCCGGATCACCGCGGCAAGGTGCTGCGCACGGGCGGCGAACATCAACAGCAGTTCCGCCTCGGGACACATGCCGGGAAGGTCGGGATCGAGCAGTAATCCCCGCAACCGCTCGCCCAGCGCCGTACCCCCCGGCTCACGCGTGCATTCGGGCTCGATGCCCATCGCACGCAGGGTCTCCACCACTGTGGCTAACTGGGTGGATTTGCCCGAGCCCTCGATGCCTTCAAGCACCAGGAAGCGGGCGTCCCGGGATGCGGTTGCGGATGCGTCAGCTGTCATTGGCGGTTCCGGATGCCGTAGCGGGTACCATCGCCGCCCAGTTGATAGCGAATCACCGCCTGGCGATGCTCACGATACGTCTCGGAGAAGTGGTGCGTGCCATCGCCCCTGGAGACGAAGAACAGGTCGTTCGTCTCGGCCGGCTGCGCGGCCGCCTCGATGGCCGCCCGTCCCGGCAACGCGATGGGGGTCGGCGGTAGCCCGGTACGTGTGTAGGTGTTGTAGGGGTGATCGCGCTGGAGCTCGGCGCGGGTCAGCCGCTGCACGCCTGGTTCCTGCACATAGAGCAGCGTCGGGTCCGTCTGCAGCAGCATTCCGCGGCGAAGCCGGTTCACGAACACGCCCGCGACCCGGTCACGCTCCTCGCCGCGCCCGGTCTCGCGTTCGATGATCGAGGCCAGGATCAGGAGTTCGTACGGTGACTCGACCGGGTGGCCCTCGGTACGCGACTCCCAGGCGGAGTGCAGTGTGGCATCCATCGCGCGATGCGCACGCCGCAGCACATCCAGGGCATCGGTTCCGGAGCCAAAGAAGTAGGTGTCCGGCAAGAACCAGCCTTCGGGATGCCCCAGGTCTTCGAGACCCAACGCCTCCAGCAGGTTGTCCACCCCGACAGATTCCGATGGCCCCTCGATCTCCGGATGCTGGCGCAAGGCGCGCAGGGCCTGCGCGACCGTCCAGCCTTCCGGGACGGTCAGCCGATGCTGCACGACCTCGCCGCGTGCCATGGCGTGCAGCAGGCTGCGCGGGGTGGTGCCGGCATCCACCGCGTACTCGCCTGCCTGCAGTCGTGGTGCCAGTCCCTGGCGCCGTCCGTAGAGTTCGATCATCCAGGCATGCTCGACCCAGCCGCGACGCTCGAACTCCCGGCTCACCTGACGCAGCCCCTGCCCACGTTCGAGCTGGAACCGTTCCGTCTGATCCAGCGCCAGCGGCTGGTTGAGATCCTTGTGGTAACGATCGCCGAACCACCAGCCTCCAGCCAGCAGGCCGATCAGCAAACTACCGATTATCAGACCACTAATCCGCTTCATGGAGCGCCATACTCAGAACCCGAACCGGGTCATCCTGCCATGCCGTGTCCGGCATGTCCGTTTCGATCAGCCGGGCGGGGTGTAATCCCAGACGCGCATTGCTGACATAAATCCCGTCTGTCTGGTGCAAGGCCTGTGGGGCCGCGCACCGTTCCTGTACCGTGAAGCCGTGAGCCGCCGCATGGTCGAATATCCAGGCCCTGCGCGTACCCGCGATTCCCGCCTGGTCCACCGGGGGTGTAAACAGGTGCATCCCCTGACGCCACCAGAGATTGCCCTGTGTGGCGCTCGCCAGCCGTCCTTGGGTATCACAGACAACGGCCTCGTCCCAGTCGTCTTCCCAGGCTTGCCGGATCAACACCTGCTCCAGGCGGCTTGTGTGCTTGAGTCCCGCGAGCGCGGGCTGAACCGCGATCGCCACCTGCGACCACCCCATACGCAACAGCCTCGGTTCACCCCTGCCGGACTGAGGCAGTACGGGACCTGCGGACACGATCCGCGTCATTTTCACATTGTCGGGTGGCGCGTAACCCCGGGGCCCCTGCCCCCGGGTCACGGTAATGCGGGCCATACGACGCCCCGCTGGCGCGACCTGCTGCAGTTCGTCTCGCAGGCGCGATTCGTCAACGGACGGGAACCCGAGTCGTCTCAGCCCTCGTTCCAGCCGCGCGACATGATAAGGCCACAGGCGTGGCTGACCAGCCTCCATCATGATCGTCTCGAACAGTCCGTCGCCCAGCAACAGGCCCCGATCGTCACCCGGCACGCAGCTCTCGACGCCGTTGACGAGGATCATGCCCGTTTCTCCAGTGCATCCAGCAGACCATGGGCCTTGTGGCGGGTCTCGGCGAGTTCGCGATCGGGGTCCGAGTCCGCCACGATGCCCGCGCCCGCGCGAAAGCGCAGTTCGTTGCCGCGCAGCACCAGGGTGCGGATCAGGATGTTGGTATCCATGCGCCCATGCCGGCTCACATAGCCACAGGACCCGGTGTACGCCCCTCGGGGCGCGCCACCCTCGAGCTCCTGGATGATCTGCATGCTGCGTATCTTGGGGCACCCGGTAATGGTCCCGCCCGGAAACACGGCTCGCAGCACATCGCCCGCGCGCGTCCCGGGCTTTAACCGTCCCACGATACTCGACACGATATGATGAACCCGCCGGTAGCTCTCGACGGTCATCAGTTCGGCCACCCGCACGCTCCCGGCCGAGGCCACCCGCCCGATATCGTTGCGCTCCAGATCAACCAGCATCACGTGCTCAGACCGTTCCTTAATATTCCCGCGTAGTTCACTAAAAAGACGAGAATCTTTATCCGCATTGTCGTCCCGGCGACGCGTGCCGGCGATGGGCCGCGTCTCAACCTCGCCACCGTTCACAGATACCAGACGCTCGGGCGATGAGCTAATCACCTGGCCCTCGGGAAACTGTAGCCAGGCGGCGAACGGTGCGGCATTCGCGCGCCGCAGGCGCGCGTACAACGAAGCCCCGTCGAGTGCCTCTAGGCTGGCGGCCTTCCACTCGCGCGACAGATTCACCTGAAAGGTATCGCCCGCGCGAATGTACTCGAGTCCCTGCTTCACCGCCTCGCGATAGCGCTCCGGTTTCTCTTCGTCGATCGCGAACTCCGGCAGTACGCCTGGCCCCAGTACATCCCCC
The DNA here is from genome assembly GCF_000364985.1 of Thioalkalivibrio sp. HL-Eb18. Taxonomy (NCBI): domain Bacteria; kingdom Pseudomonadati; phylum Pseudomonadota; class Gammaproteobacteria; order Chromatiales; family Ectothiorhodospiraceae; genus Thioalkalivibrio; species Thioalkalivibrio sp. HL-Eb18. The sequence continues at coordinate 66,192 of NZ_KB822974.1, read as the reverse complement.
CGGCACCGCTCGACATCTGCCCGCATGTCCACGAGGGCGTCTGCCCCCTCCTCGCTCACCAGAAAGGTCTGATCGTCGTGATGATCCACAATGATGGCGGCGGGAAAGCGGATGGCACGGGCGGTGGGCAACCAGGGATCCGCGTGGCAGCGACCCAGGGCGGGTTCCAGGTCCCATGCCCATTCATACCCTAAATAGAGAAACCAGCCGCCGAGAAAAGGCAGATGGTCATAACCCGGCTCGATTTCAGTGGAGGCCCTTGAATCGCTCAGGTCCTGATCGAGCACGGACAACAGATCGTCATCCGCTCGGGCATCGACCGTTACACCGGGAAAAGCAAACAGGATCGAATAACGAGCCGGCGCCTGACCAATCAGGGCCGACTCGAGTAGGTGGGGATAGCGCTTCGGGAAGCGCCGGGCCAGGGGCGCCAGATCGATCCCGCGCCCCAGCCGTTCGACTGCCATATGCTGGCGGACTAGAGGGTGCGAAACACCAGGGTGCCGTTCGTGCCCCCAAAACCGAAGGAGTTCGACAGGCCCACCTTCGTGTTCATCTCGCGTGCCTCATTGGCCACGTAATCCAGATCACAACCCTCGCTCGGGTTGTCGAGATTGATCGTCGGCGGAGAGACCTGATCGCGCAGGGCCAGCGCCGTGAACACACCCTCGATGCCACCTGCCGCACCCAGCAGGTGCCCGGTCATCGACTTGGTGGAATTCACCAGCAGCTTGTAGGCGTGATCACCAAAGGCCTTCTTCAGCCCCTGCGTTTCCGCGAGATCGCCTGCGGGAGTGGAGGTGCCGTGGGCATTGATGTAGCCCACCTCTTCCGGGTTCACTCCGGCATCGTTCAGCGCACGAAGCATGCACTTGGCCGCACCCGCTCCATCCTGAGAAGGCTGGGTCATGTGGTAGGCATCGGCATTCCATGCAAAGCCGGCGACTTCGCAGTAGATATGGGCCCCGCGCGCCTTGGCGTGCTCGTATTCCTCGAGCATCATCACGCCGGCACCGTCACTGAGTACAAAGCCGTCGCGATCCTGGTCCCAGGGGCGCGAGGCCCGTTCGGGATCGTCATTACGGGTCGACAGCGCACGCGCGGCTGCAAAGCCCCCGATGCCCAGTGGCGTCGTGGCCATCTCGGCACCGCCGGCCACCATCGCATCCGCATCGCCATAGGCGATCATGCGGGCCGCGTCCCCAATGTTGTGCGTCGCGGTCGCGCAGGCCGACACGATCGAGATGTTCGGACCTTGCAGGTTGCGCATGATGGAGAGATTACCCGCCACCATGTTGATGATTGCACTGGGCACGAAGAACGGCGAAATCTTGCGTGCGCCGCCCTTGAGATAGGCGGCATAGGACCGTTCGATATACGGCAGGCCGCCAATCCCGGACCCAATCGCGACCCCGATGCGGTCCGCGTTTTCCTCGGTGACTTCCAGACCCGAGTCGTCCAGTGCCTGAATCCCGGCGGCCAGACCGTAGAGGACGAACGTGTCCATTTTCTTCTGGTCTTTCGTCGGGACATACTCATTGGCGTCGAAGTCCCGCACGGCACCGGAAATCTTGACCGGCATCTCCGATGCATCGAACACGTCGATGGGGGAAATGCCGCTCTTGCCGGCCTTGATGTTGGACCAGGCCTTGTCGATGGTAGAGCCGACCGGGGACACAATGCCCAGTCCGGTAATCACGACACGTCGCTTAGCCAATGATGTTCTCCTCGGAAAGACTGAAATACGCGCTCAACGAAACGACGAAGGGCCACTCTGCTCGCAGAGAGGCCCGTCCGCGTCCTGTTCGAGCGCCCAGGGGGCGCCCAATCAGTCCTTCATGTGCTCGTTGATGTAGTCGATCGCCTGCTGCACGGTGGTGATCTTTTCCGCCTGCTCGTCCGGGATTTCCGTCTCGAACTCTTCTTCGAGCGCCATCACCAGTTCCACGGTGTCCAGCGAGTCGGCACCCAGGTCGTCGACAAAGGCGGCACTGTTGGTGACGTCCTCTTCCTTGACGCCCAGCTGCTCGACAACGATCTTCTTGACGCGTTCTTCAATGCTACTCATGGTTCAGAAATCCCCTTCCAATTGAGGCGGCTTCGTTTGAAGGTTCGCCATTCTAGAGAAAAGCCCGGCTGCGTTCCAGGGAGACGCGAACCGCTCGGGCCTGCGCGGGACCTCGGGCCCCGCGGGTTGATCAGTGCATGAACATCCCGCCGTTCACATGCAGTGTTTCGCCGGTGATGTAGCCGGCCTCCTCGGAGGCCAGGAAGCCCACGGCAGCCGCGATCTCTTCCGGCGCGCCCAGGCGCCCCAGCGGGATCTGGCCCAGCAGGTGTTCCTTGGTTTCGTCCCCGAGCTCGCGGGTCATATCGGTATCAATGAAACCCGGGGCGACGGTATTGACGGTGATATTCCGGCTACCCACCTCGCGTGCCAGAGACCGCGCGAAACCCGCGAGCCCGGCCTTGGCCGCCGCGTAGTTCGTTTGACCGGCATTGCCAGCGGAGCCGACCACGGAGCCGATCAGGATGATGCGGCCACGACGCAGCTTCATCATGCCCTTCAGCAGACGCTGCGTCAGGCGGGCAGCGGCGGACAGGTTCGTGTTAATGATCGCATCCCACTCCTCGTCCTTCATCCGCATGAACAGGTTGTCGCGGGTAATGCCGGCATTGTTCACCAGCACCTCCACCGGTCCTTCCTGCTCCTGGATGCTGGAGAGCCCGGCCGCGACCGAATCCGCGTCGGTGACATCCATGGCAATACCTCGCCCGTTCCACTCGGACAGCGCCCCTGTAATGCGCTGGGCGCCGGATTCGCTGGTCGCGGTGCCCACGACCTGCAGGCCCTGGTCCGCAAGACGGCGGGCAATGGCCGCGCCAATGCCGCGGCTGGCCCCGGTCACCAGGGCCACTCGTTTGTTATCGGACATCATTCGCCTTCTGTGTTTGGACGTACTGGGAATCGAATGTAGAGGGTCAGCCGGCTGCCAGCCGGTTCACGGTGGCGTCCAGGGTATCGCGATCGGCCACATCGAACAGTTCCAGCCCGCGATCGATCCGCTTGGCCAGGCCGGTGAGCACGCGTCCCGGTCCGCATTCCACCTGTACCGCAACACCCTGGCCGCGAAGCCCCTGGATGGTCTCCACCCAGCGCACCGGCCGGTAGAGCTGCGCGGCCAGATTGGCCTTGATCGCCTCGGCCGTCTCGGCGGGCGCCGCAGTCACATTCTGCCAAACGGGGATTTTCGGGGCCGCAAAGCTCGTCGTGTCGAGAACCGACTGCAGGCGTTCGGCGGCCGGCCGCATCAGCGCGCAATGCGACGGCACGGACACGGGCAGCTTGAGCGCCCGCTTGGCCCCGGCGTCCTTCGCCGCACCAACCGCCCGGTCGACCGCCACGGCCGCACCTGCGATCACCACCTGCCCGGGGGCATTCAGGTTGACGGCCTCAAGGACCTCGCCACTCGCGTTCTCCGCACAGAGTTGTTCGACCGCGGCATCGTCGAGACCGAGGATCGCAGCCATTGCGCCCTCGCCCTCGGGCACGGCAGCCTGCATGGCGCGAGCCCGTTCGGCCACCAGTCGCACCGCATCGGGGAACCGCAGCACGCCCGCCGCGACCAGCGCGCTGTACTCGCCCAGGCTGTGGCCCGCCACCGCGGCGGGACGCGCGTCCGTCTGCTGCGTCAGCAACCGCCAGGTGGCCACGCCGGCCGCGAGCATCACCGGCTGGGTCCATTCGGTCTGGTTCAGTTGCTCGACCGGACCGTGCTGGCACAGGCTCCACAGATCGGCATCCAGGCAGTCCGAAGCCTCCTGAAAGGTATCGCGTACGACCGCGTGGTCGTCGCCCAGATCAGTGAGCATGCCGGTGGACTGGGAGCCCTGCCCCGGAAAGACTGCGGCCCAGGTAGTGGTCATTCGCTATTCGTCTCGCGCGTAAAAAGCGGGCGTAGTGTAGGCCCAAGGGAAACACTGATCAATGTACACGCCCGCCATCCTCCGCGAATGGCGGGCACCCGGCCACCCGTACCCGGCAGCTGTCACGCGGAAAACCCCGTGTTGACTTGTGTTCGCGCGTGGCATCCGGATAATGTCGCCACCGAATTCAATACCCGAGGAACTGCATGGCGAAGGAAGACGAAATCGAGCTGGAAGGAACGGTGGTGGAGACCCTGCCGAATACGACGTTCCGGGTAGAGCTCGAAAACGGGCACACCATCACCGCCCATATCTCCGGCAAGATGCGCAAGCACTACATCCGCATCCTGCGTGGCGACAAGGTGATCGTGCAGATGACCCCCTACGACCTGACCAAGGGCCGTATCGTCTACCGCAACAAGTAGTTCCGCCCCCGGGGGCCGGTCCACTCCCAAAACCAAAGGGCCCATCCCCGAATGACGAAGCCCCGGCTGGACCGGGGCTTCGTGGTTTCTGCAGGCCGGGATGCGGTTCAGGAGACCGCCGGCTCGCGGATATCGAGCTCCAGCCCGGATTCGCCCACCCGGACCACGACCTCGCCCCCCTGCGCCAGACGCCCGAACAGCAACTCGTCGGCCAGCGGCTTCTTGATGTGCTCCTGCAGCGTGCGCGCCATCGGACGTGCGCCCATCTTGACGTCGTAGCCATGCTCGGCCAGCCAGGCGCGGGCATCCGGTTCCACCGTCAGATGCACTTTCTTCTCGTCCAGCTGGGCCTGGAGCTGCGTCAGGAACTTGTCCACGACATTGAGAATGGTCGCCTCGTCCAGCGGGCCGAACTGGATGGTGGCATCCAGTCGATTGCGGAACTCAGGCGTGAAGGTCCGCTTGATCGCCTCCGTGGAATCGCTGGAGTGATCCTGCTGGGTAAACCCCACGGACGGGCGGCTGGCCTGCTCCGCACCGGCATTCGTGGTCATCACCAGGATCACGTTGCGGAAGTCCACCTCGCGGCCATTGGCATCCGTCAGCGTGCCGTGGTCCATCACCTGAAGCAGCACGTTGAAGACATCCGGATGGGCCTTCTCGATCTCGTCCAGCAGCAGCACCGAGTGCGGATGCTTGAGGATCGCATCGGTCAGCAGCCCGCCTTCGTCGTAGCCGACATAGCCGGGCGGCGCCCCGATCAAGCGCGAGACCGTGTGGCGCTCCATGTACTCGGACATGTCGAAGCGCGCCAGATGAATCCCCAGCTGTTGCGCCAGTTGACGCGTGACCTCGGTCTTGCCGACCCCGGTCGGCCCGGCGAACAGGAACGACCCGATCGGCTTGTCCATATCGCCCAGACCGGAACGCGCCATCTTGATCGAGGTCGCGAGCGTCCCGATCGCCTCGTCCTGGCCGAAGACGGTCATCTTCAGGTTGCGTTCGAGGTTGCGCAGTGTCTCCTTGTCAGAGCTGGAGACCGATTTCGGCGGGATGCGCGCGATCTTGGCCACGATCGTCTCGATATCCTGCACGCCAATGGTCTTCTTGCGCTGACTCATCGGCAGCAACTGCCGGCTGGCACCGGCCTCGTCGATCAGGTCGATCGCCTTGTCCGGCAGGAACCGGTCGGTGATGTAGCGATCCGCCAGTTCCGCGGCGGCACGCAGCGCCGGGCGCGTGAAGCGGACATTGTGGTGCGCCTCGAAGCGCGACTTCAGCCCCCGCAGGATCTGCTCGGTCTCGTCCACGGTCGGCTCCGGCACCTCGATCTTCTGGAAACGACGGGCCAGGGCGCGGTCCTTCTCGAAGATGCCGCGATATTCCTGGTAGGTGGTCGAGCCGATGCACTTCAGCTCGCCCGAGGCGAGCATCGGCTTGATCAGGTTGGAGGCGTCCATCACCCCGCCGGAGGCAGCACCCGCACCGATGATGGTGTGGATCTCGTCGATGAACAGCACCGCGCCGGGCTCCTTCTTAAGCTGCGCCAGCACGCCCTTCAGACGCTTTTCGAAATCACCGCGATACTTGGTTCCGGCCACCAGCGCGCCCAGATCGAGTGCGTAGACGGTCGCGGATTCGATGGCCTCGGGCACCTGCTCGTCGACGATACGGCGGGCCAGGCCCTCGGCGATTGCGGTTTTGCCGACACCGGCCTCGCCCACCAGCAGCGGGTTGTTCTTGCGCCGGCGGCAGAGGATCTGGATGGTCCGCTCGATCTCGTGGTCGCGTCCGATCAGCGGGTCGATTTCGTCCTTGCGCGCCTTCTCGTTGAGATTGGTCGCGTACAGATGCAGCGCGTTGGTCTTTTCCTCGCGCTCGCCCTCCACCGGCTCCGGCTGCGGATCGTTTGGATTCTGCTGTCCCCCCAGTTCGTCTTCTCCAACCTTGGAGATGCCGTGAGAGATGAAATTCACCACGTCCAGGCGGCTGATGTTCTGCTGCCCGAGCACGTAAAGCGCCTGGCTGTCCTGTTCGCCGAACAGTGCGACGAGCACGTTCGCCCCGGAGACCTCCTTGCGGCCGCTGGACTGCACATGAAAGACCGCCCGTTGCAGGACCCGCTGGAATCCCAGGGTCGGCTGCGTCTCGCGTGAGTCATTCGGCGGGATGCGCGGGGTGTTCTCGTCGATGTATACCTCGAGCTCGTCGCGGATGCGGTCGAGATCGCCCCCACAGGCGCGCAACACCGTCGCGGCACTGGGGTTCTGCGCCAGCGCCATCAGGAGGTGCTCCACGGTCACGAACTCGTGGCGCTTCTCCCGGGCTTCCTTGAAGACCATGTTCAGGCTGAATTCGAGTTCCTTGTCGAGCATGGGAGTCAGACCTCCTCCATCGAGCAAAGCAGTGGATGCTGGTGGCTACGGGCGTAATCGTTCACCTGTGCCACCTTCGTCTCGGCCACGTCCCGGGTATAGATGCCGCATATTCCCTTGCCGCGTGTATGCACGTGCAGCATCACCTGGGTGGCCTTTTCGCGATCCATACTGAAGAAGGTCTCCAGCACCTCGACCACGAACTCCATAGGCGTGAAGTCGTCGTTGAGCAGCACCACCTTGTACTGCCGCGGTGGCTTGAGCTCCGGCCTCGATTCTTCGACCGCGGTATTGCTGTCGTGATCGGGGATCTGGGGCTTTTTCTCACTCATCGGTCGAACTCACGCTTTCAGCGGTTTGGTCATGCCAGTTCGGCCATCCAGGGAAACACTGATCCAATGTCTCCCTGGCTCCTTAGGCCATGTTCATGGTCGTTCGGTTCCGGGCTCGGGCCAAGTGCCCGCACCCGCTGTCATTACATGTGCTTGATCAGGGCCTCGCCAAAGGCCGAGCAGCTCACCGGCTCGACGTTGTCCATCAACCGGGCGAAGTCATAGGTCACCTCGCCCGCGCTGATTGCGCCGCCCATGCCCTTCACGACCCGATCGGCCGCCTCGGACCAGCCCAGGTGGCGCAGCATCATCTCGGCCGACAGGATCAGCGAGCCCGGATTGACCTTGTCCTGACCGGCATACTTCGGGGCGGTCCCGTGGGTCGCCTCGAACATCGCCGTGGTATCGGAAAGGTTGGCGCCGGGTGCGATACCGATACCCCCGACCTGCGCAGCCAGTGCATCGGAGATGTAGTCGCCGTTCAGGTTCAGCGTGGCGATCACCGAATAGTCTTCTGGCCGCAACAGGATCTGCTGCAGGAAGGCATCCGCGATCACGTCCTTGATCACGATCTCGCGGCCGGTCTTCGGGTTCTTGAAGGTCTGCCACGGGCCACCGTCCAGATCCTTCGCGCCGAACTCCTCGCGCGCCAGCTCGTAGCCCCAGGCCTTGAAGGAGCCCTCGGTGAATTTCATGATGTTACCCTTGTGCACCAGCGTCACCGAGGGGCGGTCGTTGTCGATCGCGTACTCGATGGCCTTGCGCACCAGGCGCTTGGTGCCCTCGCTGGAGACCGGCTTCACGCCGATGCCGGCGGTATCCGGGAAACGGATCTGGGTCACGCCCATCTCGTTTTGCAGGAAGTCGATGACCTTCTTCACCTCCGGCGTGCCGGATTCGAACTCGATGCCGGCGTAGATGTCCTCCGAGTTCTCGCGGAAGATCACCATGTCGGTCTTTTCCGGCTCTTTCAACGGGCTCGGGGTGCCGTCGTAGTAGCGCACCGGGCGCAGGCAGACGAACAAGTCCAGCTTTTGGCGCAGCGCAACGTTCAGGGATCGGAACCCGCCGCCCACCGGGGTCGTCAGCGGTCCCTTGATGGACACGCGATAGTCCTTGACCGCCTCCAGGGTTTCTTCCGGCAGCCCGGAGTTGTCGTCATAGACCTGCGTGGCCTTTTCGCCCGCATAGACCTCCATCCATTCGATCGCCTTCTGGCCACCGTAGGCCTTTTCCACCGCCGCATCGGTCACCCGGCGCATCACTGGCGTGATGTCCACACCGATCCCGTCCCCCTCGATAAAGGGGATGATCGGGCGCTCCGGCACCACCGGCTTGCCCTGCTCGTCGACGGTGATGCGCTCGCCCTTTTCGGGGACCTGAATGTGCTGGTAGGCCATGCAAACTCCTTGTGCGTGAGAATTGAATTTCGTTCTCCGGGATTATACATACCCATCCGCTTCCGCCGAGGGGAACGTGGTCTGCAAAACGCCAGCGCGACGGGCCGCTGCGTTATCATTCGCGGCATGACTGAACGCCTGCCCTGCCATATCACCGTCGCCGCCGTCATCGAGCGGGACGGGCGCTTCCTGTTCGTCGAGGAGACCGACGACGGCCGCCATGTACTGAACCAGCCTGCCGGCCATCTCGATGCCGAGGAGGACCTGGTCGAAGCGGTGATCCGTGAGGTCCACGAGGAGACCTGTCTGGACTTCCAGCCGGAGGCCCTGCTCGGCTGCGACCTGCTCGCGCTCGCCAATGGCGCGGTAACGCTGCGCGTCGCGTTCTGCGGCACGGCAAGCGACCCCAGCCATCCGCCGGCCCGCGATCCCGCCATCCATGCCCTCCACTGGCTGACCCCGGACGAGGCGCGTCGCGGCTGGCCGCTGCGCAGCCCGCTGGTCCTGCGCACCATCCGCCGCTATCAGGATGGCATGCGCCTGCCGCTGGCGGCGGCCGGCTCGCTGGTTCATGCGGAGGGGCCGTGAGCGGCCCCGAGCGGGTCATCGTGGGCCTGTCGGGCGGGGTGGACTCGGCCGTGGCGGCCAGCCGCCTGCTGGAGGCCGGCTATCGCGTCGAAGGCCTGTTCATGAAGAACTGGGAAGATGACGATGACGCGGAGTACTGCGCCGCCGAGGCCGATTTTGAGATGGCCCGCGAGGTCGCGGCCTGTCTCGAGATCCCCCTGCACAAGGCGAACTTCGCCGAGGACTATCGCCAGCGAGTGTTTCGCCACTTCCTGCACGAATACGAGGCGGGCCGGACGCCGAATCCGGACATCCTGTGCAACCGGGAGATCAAGTTTCGCTCGTTCCTGGATCACGCCCGGCAGCTGGGCGCGCAAAGGATCGCCACCGGCCACTACGCCCGTGTGCGCCACCTCCCCGGCCACAGCGAGCTGTGCATGGCGGCGGATGCCAACAAGGATCAGACCTATTTCCTGCACACCTTGACGCAGGAGCAATTGCGCCCCGCGCTGTTCCCGCTGGGGGACATCCCCAAGGATCAGGTCCGGGCGCGTGCTCGCGAGCTGGGGCTGCCCAACCACGCCCGCAAGGATTCCACCGGCATCTGCTTCATCGGCGAGCGCCGCTTCCGCGATTTCCTGGCGCAATACCTGCGTGCGCCGGAGGGCGAGATGTGCACGCCCGAAGGTCAGGTCGTGGGGCACCACCAGGGCCTGATGTTCTACACCCTGGGGCAGCGCCAGGGACTCGGCATCGGCGGAATCGACGGGTTTCCCGAGGCCCCCTGGTATGTGGTGGACAAGGATCTGGGGAGCAATCGGCTGATCGTCGCGCAGGACCCGCGGCATCCGCTACTGATGAGCCCCGATATCGAGACGGAGGCGGTCCACTGGATTCATCGCGCGCCCGAGCCGGGGCGGCCGGTCATGGCGCGTCTGCGTCATCGCCAGCCCTTGCAGCCCTGCCGGCTGGAACCCGTCGATGGGGGCCGTCTGCGCGTTCGCTTCGAGACCCCTCAGCGTGCGGCCACGCCCGGTCAGTCGGCGGTTTTTTATGACGGCGACATGTGTCTGGGAGGTGCCGTGATTGCCATCCGCCGCACACTGGCCGGTGAGTCAGAAGCCCCGGTTCCGGTATAGTAGGCGCGTTTTCCGTATCCACCCACTCACGCCTGCTCCGGGAGCCCTCCCGCTTGGACCGTAACGACCACAACCGCACCCTGGCGCTGGCCGCCCTCTTCCAATGCGCGAGTCTGGTCAAGGACCTGGCCTGGCGCGGCAGCTGCGACGAGTACGAATTCGAGATCCTGATTGGCAGCCTGTTCGCGTTCGACGCGGAGAAGCCCGAGGATGTCTACCGCGGCGCTATTAGCTTGCGCCCGGGCCTGGAGCGGGTGCAGAGCCAGCTGCAAAATGGCGGCAAGCCACCGGATATGGAGATCACCCGCTACGCGGTGGGCCTGATTTTTCTGGAGCGCAAGCTGCAAAAACGCCCGGACATGCTGCAAAAGCTGGGCGACGGGCTGCAAGGTGCCCAGCGGCAGGTAGACTATTTCACCATCACGCACGAGAGCGTGATCGCCCGCCTGGCCGAGATTTACAAAGAGACCATCTCCGAGCTGGGCCCCCGTATCGTCGTCCAGGGCGAGCAGAATCATCTTTCCAATCCCGAGATCGCCGCGCGCGTGCGCGCCCTGCTGCTGGCAGGCATCCGTGCCGCCGTGCTCTGGCGCCAGGCGGGTGGATCTCGGTGGAAACTTCTTCTGGGCCGCAAGCGACTGATTCGCCAAGCGGACCATATCCTTCAACGACTGAACACCTGACAGCGGATAACGCATCATGAGCCACGCAGAACCGAAAAAGACCGAAAACCTCTCTGCCGGCGGCCGCGAGTGCCGTTACGTGCCGATTACCGATGACCCGCGCGCCCGGGACCTGCCCTACGCGCTGAAGATCCTGCTCGAGAACCTGATGCGCTTCGAGGACGAGCGCACGGTCCGGCGCGCCGATATCGAGGCGCTGCTCGACTGGGACCCGAAGGCCGAGCCCACCCAGGAAATCGCCTTCCGGCCCGCCCGCGTTCTGCTGCAGGACTTCACCGGCGTGCCCGCAGTGGTCGATCTCGCGGCCATGCGCGATGCGATGGAAGCCCTCGGCGGCGACCCGAAAAAGATCACGCCGCTGCAACCTGCTGAGCTCGTGATCGACCACTCGGTACAGGTCGACGAATACGGCAGCGCAAACGCGATGAACCTCAATGCAGAGCTCGAATATTCGCGCAACCGCGAGCGCTACAGCTTCCTCAAGTGGGGCCAACAGGCGTTCGACACCTTCAAGGTTGTCCCGCCGGACACCGGCATCGTCCACCAGGTCAATCTTGAACACCTGGCGCGCACCGTGTTCGTCGAGGACCGCGACGATGGCAGCTGCCTCGCCTATCCCGACACGCTGGTGGGGACCGACTCGCACACTACGATGATCAACGGTCTTGGCGTGCTGGGCTGGGGTGTGGGCGGTATCGAGGCCGAGGCCGCGATGCTCGGCCAGCCGATCTCCATGTTGATCCCGCAGGTGGTGGGCTTCCGCATGACCGGCCGACTGGCCGAGGGGGCCACGGCGACCGATCTCGTGCTGGTGATCGTCGAGATGCTGCGCAAGAAGGGGGTGGTGGGAAAATTCGTCGAGTTCTTCGGTGACGGCCTGGCGGATCTGCCGCTGGCCGACCGTGCCACCATCGCCAACATGGCGCCGGAGTATGGCGCGACCTGCGGCATCTTCCCGATCGACGACGAGACCCTGGAGTACCTGCGCCTGACGGGGCGCGAGGCGGGGCACATCGAGTTCATCGAAGCCTACGCCAGGGCCCAGGGCCTGTGGCGCAACGATAACGCCCCGATCGCCCGCTACACCGACATGCTCGAGCTGGACCTCGCCACGGTCGAACCAAGCCTGGCCGGCCCCAAACGCCCGCAGGACCGCATTGCGTTGAGCCAGGCCGGAGCCGAGATCAGCCGCCACCTGGATACCATGCTCAAGGAACGTGACAGCGGCGCCGACGAACCCGAGGATGCCGAGCGCTTCGCGGCCGAAGGCGGCCACACCGCGGTGGGCGTGGAGCACCAGGCCGAAGAGCCTCATCACACGGCCATCGAGATGAACGGCGAGACCTTCACCCTCGACCACGGCGATATCGTGATCGCGGCGATTACCTCCTGCACCAACACCTCGAACCCGTCGGTCATGCTGGGGGCCGGCCTGGTCGCCCGCAAGGCCCGGGAACTGGGCCTGCAGGTCAAGCCCTGGGTCAAGACCTCCCTGGCCCCCGGCTCCCGTGTGGTCACGGACTATCTGCAAAAGTCCGGGCTGCTGGAGGACCTGGAGGCATTGGGCTTCCACGTGGTCGGTTATGGCTGTACCACCTGTATCGGCAACTCCGGGCCCCTGCCCGAGCCAATCAGCGAGGCCATCATCAAGGATGACCTGATCGTCAGCGCCGTCCTCTCTGGCAACCGCAACTTCGAGGGGCGTATCCATTCGGAGGTGCAGATGAATTTCCTGGCGTCGCCGCCCCTGGTGGTGGCCTATGCGCTGGCCGGGCGCAGCACGCTGGATTTGTACAACGACCCGCTGGGCGAAGACGCGCAAGGCAATCCGGTATTCCTGAAGGACGTGTGGCCGACGACCGAAGAGGTCCATCAGGCGGTCCAGGCGCATGTCGGCGCCCGGAGCTTCACCACCGCCTATGGCGACCTGTATACGGGCGAGGACCGCTGGCGCAACCTCGAGGCGCCTACCGGCGACCGCTTCGAGTGGCAGGACGACTCCACCTACGTGCGCAACCCGCCCTACTTCGAAGGCATGGGCATGACGCCCGAGCCGCTGACGGACATCCAGGGTGCCCGTGTTCTGGCCCTGCTGGGCGACTCGGTGACCACCGACCACATCTCGCCGGCGGGCTCCATTGCCAAGGACAGCCCGGCCGGACGCTACCTCGAGGAACAGGGCGTGAAGCCCGCCGACTTCAACTCCTACGGCTCGCGGCGCGGCAACCACGAGGTGATGATGCGCGGAACCTTCGCCAATGTCCGCCTGCGCAACCTGCTGGCGCCCGGTACCCAGGGTGGCGTCACGGTGCATCTGCCGGACGGCGAGCCGATGTCCATCTATGACGCCGCGATGCAGTACAAGAAGGAAGACACGCCGCTGATCGTCATCGCCGGGCAGGAGTACGGTACCGGCTCCTCGCGCGACTGGGCCGCCAAGGGCACGCTGTTGCTGGGCGTAAAGGCGGTCATCGTGGAGAGCTACGAGCGCATCCATCGCTCCAATCTGGTCGGAATGGGCGTTCTGCCGCTACAGTTCCTGCCGGGTGACAATGCGGCCAGCCTGGGCCTCACGGGGCGCGAGACCTTCTCGATTACCGGCGTGAACAACGGCGAGGCCCGCGAAGCAACCGTCACCGCCGTTGCCGATGACGGCGAGCGTACGACCTTCAACGTCCGGGTTCGCCTGGATACGCCGCAGGAAGTCGACTACTACCGCCACGGCGGCATCCTGCCCTATGTGTTGCGCCAACTCGCTCAATGAGACTAAGGTCATAGCATGACGCGGCGGGTACCCATAGAGGACGTGAGGTCCGGCCATACACTGGCGACGGCGGTCCATGATCGTTCCGGGCGGCTTCTGATTCCCGCTGGCATGGTCCTCCAGGACAAGCAGATTCGCGTACTGCTGTCCTGGGGGATCACGGCGGTGGAGGTGCTCGAGGAGGGTGCGGACGACGTCCCGATATCCGCCCCCCAAGATGCAGGAGGGCCCCCTGCCGCCGAACCCACCCCCCAGATGGAGGCTCGTGCCGACGAGATTCTCTCCGAGCGATTTCAACACTGCGCGGTAGAGGATCACCCCATGTCCGGCATCTACCGTCTGGCTCGGCAAGCCCTGCTCGATGACCTGTGCCGCTACGCTCCGAAAAGGCAGAGCGAACAGGCATGACCGTCGACGAATTCCTCGCTACGGATGATGCCCTGTGCAGCTTCTCCGGAAGCTACAACACCATCTTCATTCGCCTGAGCGACCCAACGGCCAATGTCGCGGCCATCACCGAGGCCGTCGAGCTCGACCCCACCATCGCGGCCAAGACGCTCAAGGTCGCGAATTCCTCGCTGTATGGCTTCCCGGAACCGATCGACACGCTGCACCGGGCTGTCTCCATCATCGGCCTGCAACAGATGCGCCAGATCGTGATGTCGACCGTTGTGATCGAGCATTTTCGTGGTGTGCCGGTCATCGGCGTGGACATGGAGTCCTTCTGGCGTCACAGCTTGGCCGTCGGCGTGCTGAGCCGCTCGATCGCACGCTTCCGGCGCGAGGCCAATATCGAGCGACTCTATCTCTACGGGATCATGCATGACCTGGGGCGCCTGCTGATGTTTCTGCATCTGTCCAGTCGCACCGAGGAGCTGATCAATATCCGCGAGCGGGAACGGATGCTGCTGTTCGAAGCCGAGACGGAGTTCCTTGGTTTCGACCATGCGACCATTGGCGCGGAGTTGATGGAGCACTGGAACATGTCCCCGGCACAGGTGGAGGCCACCCGTTTCCATCATGCGCCGCGTGACGCACAGGCCTTTCCGGTCGAAACCGCGATCGTCCACGTGGCCGACAGCATCGCCAATGCCTTGCGGCTGGGCTCGTCGGGCGAACGCTTCGTTCCGCCCGTGGAGGCGGAAACCTTCGACCGCATTGGCCTGGAGATGGAGACCTACGAGGCCGTGATCGGCGATGCCCGGAAACAACTCGGACAGATGCAGGCCATCCTGCTGGACTGACGAGGGACGGATGAGCGCACGGATGCAGGTAAAGGACGACCCGGCATGAGCCCTTCGTACAAAACGCCTGAAGAGGTCAATGCGCTGCACGAGCGCATCCGTTTCCTCGAGGAAGCGCTGGAGGCGAATGCCTACGCGATGGACGTGCTCGCCTCGACCACCGCAATCTTTGGCGACACCGACCGCAATCGCAGCCCCGACCTGATCATCCAGAGCAGTCTGGAATCCATACGGCGTCTGCTGCCGGCCCGCGACATGGCCGTCTACATACTCGACAGCGAGTCATCGTTTGATCTCGCCTATCAACTGCATCCTCAAGAGGATGAATACGACCTCGCGGATGCCGTCGAGGTTCTGATTCAGGAAGGTACCTTCTCCTGGGCGCTGCACCAGAATCATCCCGTCTGTCTGCCTTCG
Source organism: Thioalkalivibrio sp. HL-Eb18 (assembly GCF_000364985.1). NCBI lineage: Bacteria > Pseudomonadati > Pseudomonadota > Gammaproteobacteria > Chromatiales > Ectothiorhodospiraceae > Thioalkalivibrio > Thioalkalivibrio sp. HL-Eb18. Next base: position 50,919 of record NZ_KB822974.1, on the reverse strand, counting down.
CGCTTCGAGGGCGAGAACGTGTTGCTCCATGTCATCTCGACCCGAACCCGCATTCGCGGCATGTTTGCCGCCCGCTTTCGCCAGAACGACCTCCAGCGCCACGAGATGACCCTCTCGACCCTGACCATGGTGCTGTTCAACACCGGCTATGCTCTGGAGAGTGCCGACCTCTTCCAGATGATGGACCGTCGACAGAAGGCCTTGCAGCGGATTACCGAGCACCAGTCACGCGAACTGCTTCATCACCAGTCGCACGACTCGCTGACCAACCTCCCCAACCGGATGCTGTTCAGTGACCGCCTGTCGCAAGCCATTCACCGCCACCAGGGAACCGATCATCACATCGCCTTGATTCTGCTGGATCTGGACAACTTCAAGCGCCTGAACGACTCGCTAGGCCATCGCGCCGGCGACGAGCTGATCCGCAAGGTGGCGCAGGATCTCGGAAAACTGCTGGATCGCAGTCGCGACCGGTCGGGTCGTCCCTTGCGCGCGACCCTGTCGCGCCTGGGGGGCGACGAGTTCGGCATCCTGGTGGAGGATCTACAGGGTCTCGAGGGCTGTGTACGACTGGTCACCGACGTCGTGCGCACAACCGCGGTGGAACGCACGATCTTCGATCGGCCGGTGGTGACCAGCGCGTCCTGCGGGATCGCCGTGTTCCCCTACGACGGAGAAGACTCCGATGTCCTGCTCAGCAATGCCGATGCGGCCATGTACGAGGCGAAGCAACGTGGCCGCAACGGCTTCCGCTTCTACACCCAGGACCTGAATTCCCGGACCTTCCACCATTTCGAGCTGGAAAAGGAACTGGGGACTGCCATTGAGCAAGATCAACTGGTCCTGCACTACCAGCCAAAGGTCGACCTGCATACGGGCGATATCCTGGGCGCAGAGGCGCTCATCCGCTGGCAACACCCGAAACTTGGGCTGTTACCCCCCAGCCACTTCATCGAGCTGGCGGAGGATATGACCCTGATCGAGGCCATTGGGGAGTGGGTGCTGCGCCAGGTCTGCCGGGACCTCAAGCGGCTGCCCTCGCAGGGCCGGGATCACGGCTTCCGTGTCGCCATCAACGTCTCCGCTCGGCAGCTTCGCCAGCCTGACCTCGCCGGAGACTTTCACGCCATCCTGCAGGCCGCGAACGTCGCGCCCGAGTGCATTGAACTGGAGCTGACCGAAACCACCATCATGGATGACCCGAAAGGCGCTGCCCGTATGTTCGGTCGTCTGCGCGAGATCGGCATGCGGTTGGCTGTGGACGATTTCGGTACCGGCCATGCCTCGCTGATTCAGCTGAAGAAGCTCCCGGCGGACACCCTCAAGATCGACCGTTCCTTCGTCCAGGACCTCGAGCGCAGCAACAGCGACGCGCGGATTGTCCAGGCCATCGTCCAGATGGCGCATACCCTGGGGCTGAACATCATCGCCGAAGGCGTCGAAACCGAGCGCCAGGCCGAAATCCTGCGAGAATTCGGCTGCAACGAGGCACAAGGCTACTTCTTTGCGCGCCCCATGGCCTTTAATGACTTCCATGCCCTGCTCCAGGACCAGGCCCGCCTCCCGCGCACTGGGTAAGCCTTACCCGCCTGCACTCTCCGGGCCCGTCAGTTGCGCCGGATCGAGCAGCACTTGCAGCCGCTCGCGCGGGATATCCGTCCGTTCCGCCGCAACGTCCAGGATTGGCCGCCCGGTGGCATAGGCCTCCTTGGCGATACGCGCGCCGGCCTCGTATCCGATCTCGGCATTCAGGGCCGTCACCAGGATCGGATTACGGTCCAGCGCGGCCCGCAGGTTGTCCTCGTTCACGGTGAAGCCCGCGATTGCTCGATCCGCCAGATGGTTGGAGGCCCGTGCCAGCAGGCCCATCTGAGTCAACAGGTTGTCAGCAATCAGCGGGAGGCCGACGTTCAGCTGGAAATTGCCCCCGGCGCCGGCGGCCGCGATCGCCGCATCCAGACCGGTCACCTGTTGCGAGGCCATGATCACGGCCTCCGGGATCACCGGGTTCACCTTGCCCGGCATGATCGAGCTGCCGGGTTGCAGGGCCGGCAGGGCGATCTCCCCCAGCCCCGCCAGGGGACCGGAGTTCATCCAGCGCAGGTCGTTCGCGATCTTGGTCAGCCCCACGGCAACGGTCCGCAACTGGCCCGAAAGCTCCACCGCGGTGTCCTGACTGGCCAGCGCCGCAAAGCCATTGCCCTCATGCACAAACGAAAGGCCGGTTCGCTCGGCGAGGCGACTTGTTACACGCTCGCCGAACGCCGGGGGTGCATTGATACCGGTGCCCACCGCCGTCGCGCCGATCGCCAGACGCTGAATACGCACGCGGGTATGTTCCAGACGATCCACGTCCAGTTCCAGTTGGCGGCGCCAGCCGGAGAGTTCCTGCCCCAGGGTCACGGGCATTGCATCCATCAGGTGTGTGCGCCCGGTCTTGACCAGGGCCCCCACCTCGCGCTCGCGCCGGGCGATCGTGGCAATCAGGTGGCGCAGTGCAGGCACCAGTTCCTGTTCCAGCGCCAGCGCCGCCGAGACATGAAGCGCGGTCGGGATCACGTCGTTGGAGCTCTGCGAGCGATTGACGTGATCGTTCGGATGGACCTCTTCCCCACTACCCGACGCGATCCGCGCGAGCACCTCGTTCATGTTCATGTTGGTGCTGGTGCCCGAGCCCGTCTGATAGACGTCGACGGGGAAGGCATCTGAATGCTCGCCCGCGGCGATCGCCTCGGCCGCCGCCACAATCGCGCTGGACACACCGTCCGGGAGCTGCCCCAGTTCCTCGTTGGCCTCGGCACAGGCCGCCTTGGTCAGCGCGAGGGCCCGAATGAACACCTGCGGCATGGGCCGGCCGGCGATCTGAAAGTTGTCGATGGCACGCTGGGTCTGGGCGCCCCAGAGGGCATCTCTGGGGACTTCCACCGGTCCGAGGCTGTCCTGCTCCTGGCGGGTCGGGGGGTTCGACATGCACTCCTCCAAATGATCGGGCGTAGCTTTGTATTATACTGCGCCGCGTCAATCGACCGTCCGATGGGTGCATTCCCATGCCCCTGACGGACCCATGCAATCCGACTCGAGTGCACCATGTCCCTGAGCCCCCTGTCCGCGATCAGTCCCGTCGATGGCCGCTACGCCCGCCACACCCGCGACCTGGCCCCCTATTTCTCCGAACAGGGTCTGATGCAGGCCCGGGTAAGGGTGGAAATTGCCTGGCTCAAGGCCCTGGCCACCGAGCCCGCCATCCCCGAGGTCCCGCCGCTAACCGCAGAGGCGGAGGCCTTTCTGGACGAGATCGCCCTGGAATTCGACGAAGTCGCGGGTGCCCGGGTGAAGGAGATCGAGGCCACGACTAATCACGACGTCAAGGCCATCGAGTACTACATCAAGGAGCAAATGCGCGGCCGTTCCGATCTGCAAAGCCAAATCGAGTTCGTGCACTTCGCCTGCACCTCCGAGGACATCAACAACCTCGCCTACGGGGTGATGGTCCGCGAAGCGCGCAATCACGTGATGCTGCCGGCGCTCGATGCGGTGCTGGCGCCGCTGCGCGAGCTCGCTCAGCGCTTCGCCGATCAGCCCCTGCTGGCCCGGACTCACGGTCAGCCGGCCTCGCCCACGACCATGGGCAAGGAACTGGCCAACGTGGTCCACCGTCTGGAGCGGCAGCGCGCCGCGATCGCCGCCAACGAGTGCCTGGGCAAGATCAACGGTGCGGTGGGCAACTTCAATGCCCACTACGCGGCCTACCCGGAGGTGGACTGGCCGTCGCTCTCGCGGCGCATGGTGGAAAGCCTGGGGCTGGTCCCCAATACCCACACCACCCAGATCGAGCCGCACGACTTCCTGGCCGAGCTGTTTCATGCCTTCATGCGCCTGAACACGATCCTGCTGGATGCCTCGCGCGACATCTGGGGCTATATCTCGCTGGGCTATTTCAAGCAGAAGGTCGTGGCCGGCGAGGTCGGGTCCTCGACCATGCCGCACAAGGTCAATCCGATCGACTTCGAGAACGCCGAGGGCAACCTCGGGCTCGCCAATGCCGTGTTCGATCACCTGGCGAACAAGCTCCCGGTCTCGCGCTTTCAGCGTGACCTGACCGATTCGACCGTGCTGCGCAACATCGGCATGGGTTTCGCCTGGTCGCTGATCGCCTACAAGGCCTTCCAGCGCGGTCTGGGCAAGCTGGAGATCGAACCCGGCCGGCTGGACGAGGATCTCGACCAGAACTGGGAGGTGCTGGGCGAGGCGGTGCAGACGGTGATGCGCCGCTACGGGATCGATTCTCCGTACGAAAAACTGAAGGCCCTGACCCGTGGCCAGCGCATCACGCCGCAGGCGCTGGCCGAGTTCATCGACGGCCTGGAGATCCCGGACGAGGCCAAGCAGCGCCTGCGCGCGCTGACCCCGGGACGCTACACCGGGATCGCCAGCCAGCTGGCTCGCGACGAGTAAGGCGTGCCCGCCCAAGACCCGAATCAGGGCCTGGAGCTACTGGGCGGGCTCTCGCCGGCGGAGTTTCTGCGCGACTACTGGCAACAAAAGCCGTTGCTCGTACGCGGCGCAGTATCGGGCTTCGCCAACCCCATCGAGCCCGACGATCTGGCCGGGCTCGCCTGTGATCCGGATGCCAGCGCCCGACTCGTACTCGGCGACACCGACCACGGCGACTGGGCAGTCGAATACGGCCCGTTCGAGGAAGATCGCTTCGCCTCCCTGCCCGATCGCGCCTGGACGCTGCTGATCAGCGATGTCGAGCGCTTCTGGCCCGAAGGGCACGACTTCCTGGCCCGGTTCGACTTTGTCCCGCGCTGGCGCCGCGACGACCTGATGATCTCCTACGCATCACCCGACGGCTCGGTCGGGCCCCATGTCGATGCCTACGATGTCTTTCTGTTCCAGGCGGCCGGGCGGCGGCGCTGGCAGATCCAGTCACCACCGGGACCGCTGGACTGCCACGACGACCTGCCGCTGGCGATCCTGCGCGAGTTTGAACCAACCGAGAGCTGGGACCTTGAGCCCGGCGACCTGCTCTACCTGCCCCCCAACCTGCCCCACTACGGTCTTTCACTGGATGACCAGTGCATGACCTGGTCGATCGGTTTTCGGGCCCCGACCTACCTCGACCTGCTGACCGGGTTCCTGGAGGAACGGGCCAACCGGGTTGGCGAAGCGCCCCGATACAGCGATCCCCAGCGCCCGGTGTCCGCCTACACGAGCGAATTGCCGTCACACGACCGCACCCGACTGCGTGACATCCTGCGCGAGATGCTCGCGGCCGACGACACGGAACTGGATGCCTTCCTCGGGCGCTTCCTGACCCGCCCGGTGGGGAACGTCGAACTGCATACAGGTGATCCCCCCGCCGAAGCGAGGGAATGCCGTGTTCACCCGGGTATTCGGCGCCACTGGCTGCAGACACCGGCCGGGCCGATCCTCTGCGCCGCCGGCCACAGCTATCCGGCATCCGGCCTGGCTCCAGGGGATCTGGAACAGCTGTGTGCGACGGAGATCGTCAATCCCGAGCAGTGGGAACACCATTGGCCGGCGGTTCACGACATGCTTCGCGACGGGCTGCAGGAAGGCTGGCTCGAGCCCGCTGACGGCCCGAACTAGCAATCAATCAGGCACAGACGCGCAGGCATGGCTCCGCCGCACGCTCGATCAGCTCCGGTCCGGCATCCGCCCGGTGCGCGCCCTCGGTCAGGATACGCCGCCACTGGCGCGCCCCCGGCTCGCCGTGAAACAACCCCAGCACATGCCGTGTGAGCCGCGCCAGCGGTACGCCCGTGGCGCGCATCTCGCGGGCCATGTCGATCAGACCCTGCAGCACGGCCTCGCGCGTCACCCCACCGGTCTCGTCGAAAAACAGACGGTCGACCTCGGCCAGCACCCAGGGCTGGTGGTAGGCCAGCCGCCCGAACATCACCCCGTCTACCCGCTCGAGATAGCCGTGTGCCACACGAACATCGTCCAGGCCGCCATTCAGTACGATGGTCAGTTCCGGGAATTCCGCCTTAAGGCGGAACACGCGCTCGTAGTCGAGCGGCGGAATATCGCGGTTGTCCTTGGGGCTCAGGCCTTGCAGCCACGCCTTGCGGGCATGCACGATGAAATGCCGGCAGCCGCCTCGCGCCACGGTTTCGACAAAGTGGCGCAGATCGGCCTCGGAATCCTGTTCGTCAATCCCGATACGATGCTTGACGGTCACCGGAACATCGACGGCATCCTGCATCGCGCGCACCATCCGGGCCACCTGCTCCGGCTGCGCCATCAGGCAGGCGCCGAACGTGCCCGACTGCACGCGGTCGGAGGGGCAGCCCACGTTCAGATTGATCTCGTCGAAGCCTCGCTCGGCCGCGATTCGTGCAGCCCGAGCGAGGGTATCGTGATCCGATCCACCGAGCTGCAGCGCCAGCGGGTGTTCGGCCGATACATGGCCCAGCAGCCGGTCGCGATCGCCGTGGATCACCGCGTTGGCGTGTACCATTTCGGTGTACAACAGCGCGCGCCGGGTCAGCAGCCGATGGAAACGCCGGCACCAGGAGTCGGTCCAGTCCATCATCGGGGCCACCGAAAAACGCGGATCGGGAAAACGCAACGATTCAGTCACGGCGCCCCCGCCCTGCGGGTGGTGCCCGGAATGCCAAGGAATGAATACGCATGTCGGAAAACGAAACGCCGGAAACCTTTCTGGACAGTGTCTCACACATGGTCGATCGCGCCATGCATTTCCTCGAGTTGCCCGAAGGTGCGATGGATGCGATCAAGGCCTGCGACTCGGTCATCCAGGTGAGCTTTCCGATCCGCTTTCGCGACCGCATCGAGGTCTTTACCGGCTGGCGTGCCGTTCACTCCTCCCACCGTCTCCCGGTCAAGGGAGGGCTGCGGTTCTCCCCCACCATGGACCAGGAACATGCAGAGGCCCTCGCCGCCCTGATGACGTACAAGTGCGCGATCGTGGATATCCCGTTCGGGGGTTCCAAGGGCGGGCTGCGTATCGATCCACGCCAGTATGACGAGTGGGAGATGGAGCGGATCACCCGCCGTTTCGCCCACGAACTGATCCAGCGCGACTACATCAGCCCCGCGCAGAACGTGCCGGCGCCGGACGTCGGGACCTCGCAGCGCGAGATGGCCTGGATCATGGAGACCTATCGCGAACGCCACCCGGAGGACGTGAACCACAGCGCCGCCGTGACCGGCAAGCCCGTCGACCTGGGTGGTATGCGCGGGCGCCTGGAAGCGACCGGGCGCGGCGTGCAGTACGCCCTGCAGGCCTTTTTCCGCGAGGGCAATGCCGCCCGCGAAGCCGGCCTGGAAGGCGGCCTGGGCGACCAGCGCATCATCGTGCAGGGCTTCGGCAATGTGGGCTATCACGCCGCGCATTTCCTGCAGAACGATGACCACGCGAAGATCGTCGGTGTGATCAAGAGTGATGGTGGGGTCTACTGCGAGGACGGTATCGATGTCGATGCCCTGAACGATTACGTCCGCCGCTCCGGGACCATGGAAGGCTTCGCCGGGGTGGAATTCGAGCGCAATGGCAATCGGATCATGGAGCGCGAATGCGACATCCTGATTCCGGCGGCGCTTGAGGGCGCGATCCATCGCGAGAATGCACCCAGCATCCAGGCCCGCCTGATCGCGGAGGCTGCGAACGGACCGGTGACCTTCGAGGCCGACCGCATCCTGCAGGACCGCGGTATCACCATCCTCCCCGATGTGTTCGTCAATGCCGGCGGGGTCGTGGTCTCGTACTTCGAGTGGGTGCGTAACCTCGCCCATATGCGCTTTGGACGGCTCGAGCGGCGCTACGACCAGTCCCAGGGTCAGCATCTGGTCACTGCGATCGAGATGTCCGCGGACCACAAGCTGCCGGACTGGATACGCGAGTCCATCGTGCGCGGCGCAGAGGAGATCGACCTCGTGCGTTCCGGCCTCGACGACACCATGCGTGAGGCCTTCAGAGAGATGTACGAGACCCGCGAGGTGGAGAGCAATGGGGAGGTACTGGATTACCGCACAGCGGCCTATCTGATTGCCCTGCGCAAGATCGTGCGGGCCCGCAGTGACCTGAAGCTGATTTGACGGACGTCCGGGCGCCGTCGGCCCGGTCAGCCCCGCTCCGCCTCCGAGGCCAGCAGTTCCTGCAACCAATGGCCGCCGCGGTCCGCCTTGGTACTGAGATAGCGCAGGTTGTGCGGATTCAGCGTGCCGTGGACGGGCTCGCGGCCCACTACCCGGATGCCCCCGGCGCGCAGGGCCTCGATCTTCGCGGGGTTGTTGGTCAGTACGCGCACCGTGTCGATGCCGAGAAACTCCAGCATCTCCACGGCCGCATCGTAACGGCGTCCATCAGCCTCGAAGCCCAGTTGGCAGTCGGAATCGATCGTGTCCAGACCCGCCGTTTGCATCGTGTAGGCGCGCAGCTTGTTCGCCAGGCCGATACCCCGCCCCTCCTGGGCCAGATACAGCAGCACCCCGCCACCACTCTCGTTGATCGTCTTCACGCCGAGGCGCAGCTGATCGCCGCAATCACAGCGCAGGCTGCCGAACAGGTCGCCCGTCAGGCAGGCCGAATGCAGCCGTACCGGAACGGCATCCGGCCATTCGTTTGGCTCGCCGATAACCACCGCCACATGTTCCAGGATCCCGTTTCCCTCCCGGAACAGCATGAACCGGGTCACGGGGGCATCCGCGAGGGGTACCGGCGCCTCGCTCACGTAAGCCAGTTCCAGGCGTGGGTGATGCGCAACCGCGCGTGCCTCGCGCTCGCCCACATCCAGAAACATCCCGTCGGCGAGCGCCGAGTGGATGGCCTCGGGTACCGGTTCGGGCACGCGCGCCGATACGACGGCCGGCAGCAGACGACCGGCGCGGGCCAGCTCCAGCGCCGCGACTTCCGCGGGCTCGGCGGGACGAACCTCCGCCTGATCCAGGGCATGGGCCGGGTGCTCCCCCTCGTTCGAGGCCTCCGGGGCACTGGCCAGGGTAAACAGGGCCTCCGGGTCAGTTCCGGACGCAAATTCCAGCGCGACGCCTTCCCAGCCCTCGGCCAGCGGTTGCGGCCAGCCCATTGCGGACGCGCGGTGGGGCGTTAGAATCAGACGTGGGCGACCGCCGGTCATATGCGTCAGGCGATCCAGCAACACCGGGGTCAGACCTTCAACGGCGGCTACCAGTACACTGGATTGCTCGCCGCTTAGCAAAACCGGATGGCCCCGGCGAAGGTCGAAAATCCCACGATCGGCGTTGTGCATCAGGTCCTTCCCAATGGAGTGTTTCTTATGACCAGCCCGCAGGACGCGAATTCCACCTTGTCCAGCCGCGACCCGTCGCCCCTGTTTCCCCCAAGCCTATCGCATGTGCCCCTGGAGGGTCGCGAAACCCGGGTTTTTCAGGCATGACTGCCTATCCGGTGACCGAGGAAGAGGCCTGGCGCTGGCTTCTGGCCCAGCGTGCCGATCCGGGCTGCTGTCCCCTGCCCGGCCCCCTTGCCCCGGCGGCGCACGACCTGCTCGAGCTGTACGGCCCGATCATCGAGGCGGAGAGTATTACCGTAGCGCAACTGGGCCAGAGCCTCGACGGCCGTATCGCGACGCAGAGCGGGCACTCCCAGTACGTGACCGGGCCCGAGGACATCGAGCACCTGCACCGCTTGCGTGCGTTGGTGGACGGCGTCGTGGTGGGCGCGGGCACCGTGGTCGCCGACGACCCGCGTCTCACCGTGCGCAAGGCCGAGGGCGTCCATCCGGTACGTGTCATCCTCGACCCGGACGGTCGCATACAGCCCAACGCCCGCGTCTTCCAGGACGGCGAGGTGAAAACGCTGGTCGTTCACGCCGAGGGCCATGGCCCCTGCGATATGCCCGACAACGTCGAATGCATGGTGATGCCCGTCGATGCCGATGGCCGCTTTGCGCCGCCCACGCTCCGCGACCGCCTGGCGGCCGAGCATGGCCTGCATCGACTGCTGGTCGAGGGCGGAGGCCGGACGGTGTCGCGCTTCCTCGCCAGTGACACCCTGGATCGCCTGCATCTGACGATCGCACCGATGCTGATCGGCTCCGGGCGCCACGGCATCACTCTGCCCGAGATCGACACCCTCGATCAGGCCCTGCGCCCACCCTGCCGCATCTTCCGACTGGGTGGCGACACCCTTTACGACCTGGACCTGCGCAGCAAGCCCTGAACGTTTCAGGGCCGCTCACCGCAGCGCTCAAAGCGCCCCGGGTAGCCTGGCGCCGGGCTAGGCGAGGTTGTCACGGATCGCGCGGGAGACCGCGTCCAGCTCCGCCGGGACCTTGGTCGGCTGGACCACACTCTGTGCGATGGCCGTGTCGGGATCCTTCAGACCGTTACCCGTGAGGGTGCACACCACGGTGGAACCCTCTCGAATCTTGCCCTCGCGGATATCGCGCAGGGCACCGGCCAGCGAGGCCGCCGAGGCGGGCTCGCAGAACACGCCCTCTTTTTCGGCCAGGAGCTTCTGAGCAGCCAGGATCTCGTCGTCCTGACACTCGTCGAACCAGCCGCTGGATTCCTCGCGCACTTTCCAGGCCATGTCCCAGGACTGCGGGTGTCCGATGCGGATCGCCGTGGCCACGGTGTCCGGGTCGTCGACCATCGCCCCGCGCATGAACGGCGCGGAGCCCGCCGCCTGGTAGCCGACCATGTGCGGGCGATTGCCCACCATGCCACCACCCGCATACTTGCAGTGGCCCTTGCAGTAGGAGCAGGCATCGGTCACATCGTCGCTGCTCTTGGCGGCCATTTCGCTGTAGCCGATCCAGTGCGCGGTGATGTTGCCCGCGTTGCCCACCGGCAGGCAGTGATAGTCCGGGGCGCGGCCCAGTTCCTCGACGATCTCGAAGGCCGCGGTCTTCTGGCCCTGCAGACGATACGGATTGACCGAGTTCACCAAGGTCACCGGCGTGTTGGAGGCGACCTCTTTCACCAGGCGCATGCCATCGTCAAAGTTGCCTTCAATCTGAATCACGGTGGCACCGTGCATCATCGCCTGCGCCAGCTTGCCCATCGCGATCTTGCCATCGGGGATGACGACGAACGCGGTGATCCCGGCCCGGGCCGCATAGGCGGCGGCCGCGGCGGAGGTGTTGCCGGTGGAGGCGCAGACAATCGCGCGCGAGCCCTCTTCCACAGCCTTGGTGACCGCCATGGTCATGCCGCGATCCTTGAACGAACCGGTCGGGTTCAGGCCCTCGAACTTCACGTAGATCTCGACCTCTCGCGCCAGATCGCGCGGGATGTTGTTCAGGCGGATCAGCGGCGTGTTGCCCTCGCCCAGCGAGATGATGCGCGTGTCGTCGTGCACCGGCAGGCGGTCGCGGTAGCGCTCGATCAGTCCGGTATAGCGGTGTCCAAAGGCCATGGGTGTTCTCTTTGTCGTTGCGAAAGGAGAGGCTTTAGCGCCCCAACCCTTCCATGCGGATGCGGGTAATTGGGGTCAGCAGGTGGTCCAGTGCCTCGAGCGCGGCGATCGCCTCGTTCATCGCACCCTCTCGGACCTTGTGCGTCAGCATGATGATCGTGGCCTCGCCGCGCTCCGGATCCGGCTCGCGCTGCAGAATCGCTTCGATACTGATGCCATGCTCGCCCAGGATGCGGGTGATATCGGCGAGCACCCCCGGACGGTCCTGGGTACGCAGGCGCAGGTAGAACGACGTCTCCACCTCGGACAGATCCAGCACTGGCTTGTCCGACAGGGCATCCGGCTGGAAGGCCAGATGCGGGACCCGGTTCTCGGGGTCCGTGGTCAGGGCACGCACGACGTCGACCAGATCGGCCACCACCGCGGAGGCGGTGGCCTCGGCACCGGCACCGGCTCCGTAGTACAGCGTCGGGCCCACCGCGTCGGCATTGACCAGCACCGCGTTCATCACGCCGTCGACGTTGGCGATCAGCCGACGTTCCGGGATCAGCGTCGGGTGCACGCGCAGTTCGTAGCCCTTGTCGGTGCGCCGCGCAATGCCCAGATGCTTGATGCGGTAGCCCAATTCGGCGGCGAAACCGACATCCTCGCGGGTGATATTGCTGATCCCCTCGACCGCCACCCGGTCGAACTGCAGCGGGATACCGAAGGCGATGGACGCCAGGATCGCCAGCTTGTGGGCAGCATCGATGCCCTCCACGTCGAAGGTCGGATCGGCCTCGGCATAGCCCAGCGCCTGCGCCTCGGCGAGCACATCGTCGAAGTCGCGGCCCTTGTCACGCATCTCCGTCAGGATGAAGTTGCCAGTCCCGTTGATGATCCCGGCGAGCCACTCGATCTGGTTGCCGGCCAGGCCCTCGCGGATGGCCTTGATAATCGGGATGCCCCCAGCCACCGCGGCCTCGAACGCGACCATCACGCCCTTTTCCTGGGCGCGCTGGAAGATGGTGTTGCCGTGCAGGGCGATCAGGGCCTTGTTCGCGGTGACCACGTGCTTGCCGGCGTCGATCGCGGCCAGCACCAGGTTCAGCGCCGGATCGGTGCCCCCCATCAGTTCGACGACGACCTCGACCTCCGGGTCGTTCACGACCGCCGCGGGGTCCGTGGTCAGGCGGATCTGCGAACAGTCGCAATCACGCTCACGTTCGATATCGCGCGCGGCAGCCGCGACCACCTGGATTCCACGGCCTGCCCGGCGCGCGATCTCGATTCCATTACGGTCCAGCACATTGACGGTGCCACAGCCAACCGTGCCCAGCCCCAGGATTCCAATCTTTACCGGCGTCATAAAAGCCTTGTCTTGTCTGCGTGCGGGCGCTACCGCCCGAATGAATGCCTGATTGCTATTCGCCTCGAGCCGGCTCGGCCGACTCGGTGGTCGCATCCGCCAGGATCGAGTCGGCGCGGAACATGGCCTTGATGCCGCGCAGGGCCTGCCGCGTGCGCTGCTCGTTCTCGATCAGGCTGAAGCGCACGAAGTCGTCGCCGTAGTTGCCGAAGCCAACGCCCGGCGAGACCGCGACCTTGGCATCACGCAACAGCTTCTTGGCGAACTCGAGCGACCCCATCTCGCGATAGGGCTCCGGGATCGGCGCCCAGACGAACATGGTCGCCTTCGGCTTCTCCACATGCCAGCCGAGCTTGCCGAGTCCCTCGCACAGCACGTCGCGGCGAGAACGATAAAGCTCGCGAATCTCGTCGACGCAGTCCTGGGGGCCCTCCAGCGCGGCGATCGCAGCGACCTGGATCGGCGTGAAGGTGCCGTAATCCAGATAGGACTTGATACGCGCCAGGGCGGCCACCAGCGTCGGGTTGCCGCACATGAAACCGACGCGCCAGCCCGGCATGTTGTAGGTCTTGGACAGGGTATAGAACTCGACCGCGATATCCTTCGCACCCGGCACTTCCAGTATCGACGGAGCCTTGTAGCCATCGAAGCTGATCTCGGCATAGGCGAGATCGTGCACGATCCAGATGCCATGCTCCTTGCAGATCGCGACGACCCGCTCGAAGAAGTCCCGGTCCACACATTGCGTGGTCGGGTTGGCCGGGAAGTTCAGGATCAGCATCTTCGGCCTGGGCCAGGAATCCTGAATCGCCCGCTCCAGCTCGGCGAAGAAATCGACGTCCGGCGTCAGCGGCACATGACGGACGTCCGCCCCGGCGATCACGCAACCATAGGGATGGATCGGATAGGCGGGATTCGGAACCAGCACCGCGTCCCCGGGCCCCAGGGTGGCAAGCGCCAGATGCGCGAGACCTTCCTTGGAACCGATGGTCACGATCGCCTCGGTCTCCGGGTCCAGGTCCACATCGAACTCGCTCTTGTACCAGCGCGTGATCGCCCTGCGCAGCCGCGGAATGCCCTTGGACACCGAATAGCGATGCGTATCGCCGCGCTGGGCGGCCTCGCAGAGCTTGTCGACGATGTGGCGCGGGGTCGGCTGATCCGGATTGCCCATGCCGAAGTCGATAATGTCCTCGCCGCGGGCACGCGCCTCGGCCTTCAACTGATTCACGATGTTGAAGACGTAGGGCGGGAGGCGCTCGATACGGGGAAAGACGTCGGTCACAGGTCAGGTCCTGGTTGGGCCAAGCGAGCCGGCAGCAGGTCGGGGGAGACGCCGCGGAATCCCCTTGAATACCGCACCGGAAAGCGCGCCAAAGTATAACCCGGGCCCGCCTCTGTCAACGAATCGGGCACCAAACTGGCCACCCTGCAACTGCCTGATCTTGAGCCTGCCTCGCGCCCGGAGTAGCGTGTAGCGCATGCTGTTTTCAGAAGTCACCAGCGAAGAGTCCTACATTGTGACCGGATACGAGTCGGGCGCCGTGGGAATCAATCAGGTCGGGTACACCCGCAGCCTGATCGTACGGCCGAATGCGCTGCAGCAGGACTGGCCGGTCGATACCATCGATGCGCTGGCGGTCGAACACCTGCAATCCGTGATCGATCATCCCCCGGAGGTCCTGCTGATTGGTACCGGCGAGGTACAACGCTTTCCGGACCGGGCCGTATGGCGCCATTTGCGCAGCGAAGGATTCGGCGTGGAGATCATGGATACCGCGGCTGCCTGCCGGACCTACAACCTGATCATGGCCGAGGGTCGCGAGGTGGCGGCCGCCTTGATCATCGACGGCGGCGACTGAATCCGGCCTCAGGGCGCATCGCCATCAGGAATTGGGCAGCACTTCGTCGCCCTTCATCCCGCGCGATTCAAGCAAACGCCGCAAGCGCTTCAGGGCATCCATCTGAATCTGGCGCACCCGCTCCCGTGTCACGCCGATCTCGGCCCCCACCTGCTCCAGGGTCGAGCGCTCGAATCCATGCAATCCGAACCGTCGCACCAGCACCTCGCGCTGCTTGTAATCCAGTTCACCCAGCCACTCGTCCACCAGGTGCTGAATGTCCTGATCCTCCAGCAGCGACGAGGGCTCCTGTGCATTCACGTCCGCCAGGATATCCGTGAGGGAACGCTCGCCGTCCGGGCCGGGCGGCAGGTCCATGGAGGTTGAGGGCTCGGACATTGCCCGCAGCTTCTGGATCTCGGCCACGGGCTTGCCCAAACGCTGGGCCAGCTCTTCCTCGGTGGGATCGCGACCCAGCTCCTGGGTCAGGTTGCGGGCGATCCGCGCATGCATGCGCAACTCCTTGCTGACATGCACCGGGATGCGAATCGTGCGCCCCTGGTTCATCAGGGCCCGCTCGATCGTCTGGCGGATCCACCAGGTCGCGTAGGTGGAGAAACGAAAGCCGCGTTCGGGGTCGAATTTCTCCACGGCGTGCATCAGGCCCAGATTGCCTTCCTCGATCAGATCCAGCAGCGGTAGACCGCGATTCAGGTAACGCCGCGCGATCTTCACCACCAGCCGAAGGTTGCACTCGATCATGCGTCGGCGCCCGGATTCATCGCCATCGCGGGCCAGGCGCGCATACTTGCGCTCTTCTTCGGGGGTCAGCAGCGGCCGGTATTCAATGTCACGCAGGTAGATCTGGATGGCGTCGAGCTCGGCCGGGCGGGCATCACGCAGTGTTCGGGGACGTACCGGGACATCCTGTTCCGGGGACAGCTCCTTCTCGTCTTCCGGGGCCGGGGCATCGACTTCCTCGGGACTCTCTTCAGTCGCCAGAGGGTCGCCGGTCGCGCCGAGGTGTTCGGCAGGATGCTCCTCACCCGACAGGCCGGTTCCCTCATCCATCAGGTGTTCGTCGTCCAGTTCCGAATCGACCGGCTTCCGGGATTTAGCCATGGATGCCCTGTACTCCCTTTTCTGTCTAGCGATCCGGCAGGTATCGGGTCGGATCCACGGGTGTTCCGTCTACCCGTATCTCGAAGTGCAGCATTGGGCGCTCCGCGCCCGATGAACCCAGACGCGCGATCGTCTCGCCAGCCTCGACCTGATCCCCTTCGGAGACCAGGAGCTCGTCGTTATGGCCATAGGCGCTCAGAAAGCGCGCGTCGTGTTTCAGGATGATCAGTCGACCATACCCCACGAGGCCGCCACCTGCATAGACCACCTCGCCGGACCGCGTGGCTCGCACCTCGTCGCCACGCTCCCCACCAATCGCGAGCCCGCGTCGCGTTCCGCTGCTGGAGAAACCGCGCAGGACGTCACCATCCGCCGGCCACCGCCATCCACCCGGATCGTCTGGCGGGGGATCCGAGCGCGCGGCTTCCCGGGAGCCACCGCTATCATTGTCACTGCGGCTTGCGGTCGTGGGCTCCTGGCGTTGCTGACGCGGGGCCTGTGGCGGTGACGAGCGCGCCGCCCCGCGCAGGCGCAGTTCCTGCCCGGGGTAGATGATGTAGGGGGCGCTGATCGCGTTGCGCTGGGCCACTTCGCGCCAGTCCAGACCGTAGCGCTGGGCAATGCGGTATAGGGTTTCTTCGCGTTGAACCGTGTGGGTCGCAGGCACCGGACCACTGGCGCGCGATGCCTCGCTGGTACCGCTGGGGGCCCGCGTGGCACAACCGCTGATCAACGCCACGACCAGTCCGGCGAGGGCCGCCAGCATGAGCGTTTGCAGGAATCGCCGACTCAAGCCGTCATTCCATCAGCAACACGATCACCATCGCACCCAGCAGTACGACCACACCCGCCCAGCCAATACGCTCCATATAGGGCCGCAGGTGCTGCTCGGCTCGAGGCCCCGCCCAGGCCATCACGAGTGCCACCAGGAAGAACCGCAACCCCCTCCCGATCAGCGATGCAATCACGAATGGGATCAGGGCCATCGACAGGGCCCCGGCGGTCACCGTGAACAGCTTGTACGGGATCGGCGAGAATCCGGCGATCAGCACCACCCACACGCCCCACACCGCAAACCAGGCCTCGGCCTGCGCGAGCTCGGCCCCGTCTCCCCAGCGTTCCAGCCATGGTCCAATCCATTCGAACGCGGCCCACCCGATCAGATAACCCAGCAAGCCGCCCAGTACGGAGAAGATCGTCGTCAGGGCGGCGAGGCGCCAGGCCGCCCGTGGCCGCGCGGCCGCCATCGGCGCCAGCATGACATCCGGCGGCACCGGAAAAAAGGAGGATTCGGCAAACGACAGCGTCGCCAGGTAGCGCGGGGCATGGCGGTGGCGAGACCACTGCATGACCCGATCATACAACGGTTCAAACAGCTTCATGCCGATCCCCGGAGGCTGAAGACATCACGGCTGAGCACCCGTGCACCTCACTGCTCGGCCCCGGGCAACATGGGAACGAACATGACCGCATCGAGGATATCGCGCACATAGGCCTCTTCGGTACGCGTATAGCGCACCAGTTGCTGGCGCCCGTCCGGCCCCTCCACCGGTGCTACGAGGCGGCCATTGAGGGCCAACTGTGTCAGTAGGGTCTCCGGAACGTTGTGCGGTGCGGCGGTCAGGATAATGCCATCGAACGGCGCGCGCTCGGGCCAGCCTTCCGCCCCGTCGCCATGCCGCAGGTTCACGTTGTTGATCCCCAGGCGGCTTAACAGCTCCCGCGCATTCCGGCTGAGCGCCTGGATGCGTTCGACGGAGTAGACGCGGTCCACAAGCTTGGCGAGAACGGCCGCCTGGTAGCCGGACCCGGTGCCAATCTCCAGCACCGTGCTCACAGGACCGCCCTCCAGCAAGGCCTCGGTCATGCGCGCAACAATAAACGGCTGCGAGATGGTCTGACGATGCCCGATCGGCAGCGCGATATTCTCGTAAGCCCGATGGCTCAGCGCCTCCTCGACAAACAAGTGGCGGGGGACATCGCGAACAGCCTCGAGCACCCGGCGATCACGGATGCCCTGACCTTCCAGCAAGCGGATCAGTCGTTCTCTTGCTCGGCCCGACGTCAAACCGGCCCCGCGCGCATCAGGAACCATGGTGGCTCCCGGGCGTTGCATCCTCCAGCCAGCGGCCCACCGTATCGATGGCGTCGTAACGCGTTAAGTCCACCTGAATAGGAGTCACCGAGACATAGCCCTCTCGCACCGCATGAAAATCCGTACCCGGCCCGGCGTCCTGTTCCGAACCCGCCGGCCCCACCCAGTAGATCGGCCGTCCACGCGGATCGGCGTCCGCGATCATCGGCTCGGCTCGGTGCCGATTGCCCAACCGTGTCGCCTGCACGCCGCGAATCTGTTCGCGCGGCAGATCGGGGACATTGACGTTCAGGATCGTGGCCGCCGGCAACGGTACGCGATGAATCCGGTCCAGCAGATCCAGCACGATACGGCCGGCCGCGTCATAGTGCGTGAGGTCCGTACCTACCAGCGAGACCGCAATAGCCGGCAGGCCCAGGAACCGCCCTTCCATCGCAGCCGCGACGGTACCCGAATACAGCACATCGTCGCCCATATTGGCGCCGGAGTTGATTCCGGAGATCACCACATCCGGCTCCCACTCACCCAGCAGGCCGGTCAATGCGAGATGCACACAGTCCGTTGGCGTCCCGTCCACCTGAATCCCGTCATGCCCCACTTCCCGTGCCCGCACCGGACGCACCAGCGTCAGGCTGTTGGACGCACCACTGCGGTCACGATCCGGCGCCACAACGCGCACCTCCGCGACTTCACGCAGACATTTGGCCAGACACTGGATGCCGGGCGCATGGATACCATCGTCGTTGCTTACCAGAATGCGCATGCGGATTGGGGTCGCTGGGGAGTGGCCTAATATACTGGATTCCGAACACCGAGCGCGGTCACGAACCTCACCGTTTGCCTGAGGTTCTTCTCCGTCCACGCCACGGAAAACGCGAGTATCCTGCCATGAACTCTGGTGATGATCCCAACGATATGCCCAATGACGCGGACGAATTCCTGCGTGCGATTGGCGATGTGCGACGCCTGCACCATGACCAGGCCGACACCGGCAAGCCGCGCCCCCCTGCCCGCGCGCACCAGCGCGACCGCGACGAGGCCGCTGCGCATTCCGACTGGCTCAGCGATCCCATCGGCGCCTCCGACCTCCAGCCGGGTGACGAACTGCGTTATGCCCGCGACGGGATCAGCCACCGCATCTTTCGCAAACTGCGTCATGGCCATTACCGCGTGGAAGACGAACTCGACATGCACGGGATGTTCGCGGACGAGGCACGACAGGCGATCGGGCAGTTCCTCGATCAGGCCCGCGCGCATGGGCGTCTTTGCGTCCGTGTGGTGCATGGCAAGGGCATGCGCTCGCGGCAAAAAGGGCCGGTACTCAAGGGGCTCACCGATCACTGGCTGCGCCAGCGTCACGACGTACTGGCGTTTTGCTCCGCGCCTCCCGCAGACGGCGGCACCGGAGCCGTATATGTCCTTCTGAAGCGCCCGAACGCGCAGCGCTGAGACGCGCGCCACCACGCGCACCAACTATACTTAAGTCACATATTCCCATTCGCTGATTATTGGGCTTAGACTGATTCCAGGCTGGGGATTCAGCGTGGGACTGGTTCACGTTTTTCCTATACCAATCCTTGCAATCTTCAGTAATCCGTACCATGCTCTGTACAAGTCTTGTACAGTTCTACGGGACGCAACGGACACTGCATTGGGAGGTCCTGTTCATGAAGAATTGGAAGCTAGCTCCGATCGCCCTTGGCTTGGCCGCGTTCGTTAGCACTAGCGGGCACGCCCTTGGCGACGATCACGCAAAAGAAATGACCGACGCAGAACTGCAAGAACGCATCGCTGAAACACGTGCGGCGATCGAACAGTTCGCAAGTACCCTCCAGGGGGAACTGGTCGCCGCCATGGAAGAAGGCGGACCGACCCAGGCCATTGAGGTCTGCAACCAGCGGGCACCCGAAATCGCGGACGAGATTGCGGCGGACACCGGCTGGGAAGTGGGTCGTACGAGCCTGAAGATCCGCAACCCGGACAACAGTCCGGATGAATGGGAACGCATCCAGCTGGAGCATTTCCAGTCCCAGCATGCCGACGGCACCCCCGCCAACGAGCTTGCGCCGCGCCACGAGGTGGTCGAGGGCGACGATGGCGCCCGGTTCCGCTTCATGGCGGCGATTCCGACCGGCGGCGCCTGCCTGGCCTGCCACGGCTCGGACATCAGCAGCGACGTCAAGCACGCCCTGGAGCGCCTGTACCCCGACGACCAGGCCACTGGCTTCAGCGAGGGTGACGTGCGTGGCGCATTCTCGATTACACAAGAGATGTAAGCGCCAAAGGGTCACCGTGAGGCCGCCTTCGGGCGGCCTTTTTTATGCGTAACGTCCGACAATCGCCCGCGTGTGCGGCCATTCGTGCTATTTTCGAGACGCAGCCTCAACCCAAAGCGGGCATCACCCTCCGACGACCTCGTCCGCTCACCAGAACACGAATCAGACCGAACTATGACGCGAACGATTGATGCCGAACTCCTGGCCCTCGCGGTAGACGCCTCCAACGACGGCGTCGTGATCGCTGAGCGCGAAGGCGACGACAACATCCTGATCTACGTCAATCGCGCCTTTGAAGAGCTAACCGGCTATCGCTCGGAAGAGATCCTCTATCGGGATTGCCGGTTCCTCCAGGGCGACGATACCGACCAGGAAGCACGTACCGAGATTCGCGCCGCGATTCAGGAAAACCGGCCTTGCCGGGTCACGCTGCGCAACTACCGCAAGGACGGCTCCCTGTTCTGGAACGAGCTTTCGCTCACGCCCGTGTTCAATGACGAAGACCATCTGACCTACTATATCGGCATCCAGAAAGACATTACCGCGCGCATCGAGGCCGAGCAGCGGGCCGAGAAAGCCGAGCAGAAACTACAGGACACCAAGGCTCGTTCCGCCTGAGTGCGCAGCCCTGAGCGACGGACCAAACACTAGTCAGTGTTTCCGTAAGCCGTATCCTTGTTCGGTACGCTGTCCATGACGGCATCGAGAATGCTGGTCGCGTACTCCCCGGGGCCGAGGGCGATCTCCAGACGCAGGTCACCCCCCAGCCATTCCCAATCAAGTGACGCGGGAAGTAGCCGCAGCGCCCGGCGGGCCGGTTTCATACCCTGAGCCTCCAAGCCCGATGCCAGGGTCTCGAATTGGCGAGCGCACTCCGCCTCCCGACGGCGCACCTCGCCCGTCGTCAACGGGTCGCCGCGGCCCCATAGGGGGCCTGTCGGGTGGATGACACCCTCGGACAGACGCTGCTCGATATCGACCGTCACCTCGGGAACCGGAAAGACGCTGCCCGACCCCTGAAACGTCGCCACGTCGCCGGGCAGAAACCGTGCCCAGGTATCGTCGGCTACCCGTTCTGCCAGCGCGACATTGAAGATTCCGGAGCGCGCCGCAGAGAGCAGCAGGCTGCGCTGATTACGACCCCGTGGCGCCCTCCCCCCGCTTAGCCATTGCTCGGCCTGTTCCAGGTTGCGGCGGCCGAACCGTTGCTGACCGAAGTAATTCGGGACCCCCTGCTCCCCGATACGCCGAAGGATCTGCTCCGCCATATCGCGATCGCCTGCAACGCCCCTCAGCCAGACGACAAAACGGTTCCCCGCGAGGTGTCCGGTGCGCAGCTTGCGCGAATGCCGCTCGGCCCGCAGCACTCGGGCCTCGCCCTCGGCGTCCTTGCCCAGGCGTTCCATCAAGGTCGCTGGAGTTTGCCAATCCGGTTCGGCAGTGGCCGTGCACTGCACGCTGAACCACTGCCGCGTAACGGCCTGCCGGTCCTTGCGCCCGGCATAGCTCACCTGGCCGCGCGGTACCCCGCAAGCCCGCGCCAGCGCGACAGCGACATCCTCGGTGTTGAGCAACCGCTTTTCGATCTCCAGCCACAGGTGCTCGCCGTTGCCTTCGGGCTCGGTCGCAGGAAGCTCGAACACGCAGAAATCCTCCGGGTCCTCTTTCATGCGCCCGGTAATCGGTGGCGACCACGGATATGCCGGCGTCATGGACCCGCCTCTCGCGGCTTGGGCGGCGCGGCAACGTTATCCCGCAGGTAAACCGGCTGCGCCTGTTCGGGCGGAATCGCCCCGCCTCGCTCCCAGGCATCCACGGCCAGCACGGCGACCTCGCGCGCCCGCGGCAGTGCATCCGAATAGAGCCGCTCCTCGCTCAGGCCGCTGCGTTCGACCAATTCAGGATAGGCAGCGAATCCGGAACCGATGCCCCGATCCGGTGCTCCGCGCCAGGCGGGCAACACCTGACCGGGTACCGAAACCTGCTCCGGCGCTGCCTGCGCACGCCCTTCGACGACCGGATTCAGACTCCAGTACACCTCGCCCATACGGGCGTCGAGAGCCGCGAGGATCTCAACCGGTGGAGTGTCGGGTTGCTCGCTGACCAGTTGCTGCGCCAGCGCCTGCAGGGTCGATATCGGGACCACCGGGCAATTCAGGGCAAAGGCCATCCCCTGTGCCACACCCAGCCCCAGCCGGACCCCCGTGAACGCTCCGGGGCCACGGCCGACGGCAACGGCATCCAGGGACGAGCGGGCGATCTCCGCCCGGGCCAGTAGCTCTTCCACCTGCCGGAGAATCAGTTCGCCATGCTGGCGTGGGGCGCGGACCTCGATACTGTCCAGCGCCCCATCCACCCACAACGCGGTGGAACACATCTCGGTGCAGGTCTCGATCGCGATCAGTCGCATCCGACACGCTCCCGGGCCGTCGCAAGAAACTGCAGGGCCGCGATCGGGTCCCGCGTCCGATAAAACGGCGGAAGGCTGGCCAGGAACCGGCGTCCATAAGGCTTTCCGGTCAAGCGGGGATCACAGATCGCGAGGATGCCGGCATCATCCGCATCACGAATCAGGCGTCCAGCCCCCTGCTTCAGGGCCAGCACCGCCTGCGGCAGGCTGAACTCCATAAACGGCGAGCGTCCTTCGGCCTCCAGGGCCTGCGCGCGGGCCTGCAGCACGGGGTCATTCGGCGCCGCAAACGGCAGCCGATCGATAATCACCACCGACAGCGCCTCGCCGCGGATGTCCACGCCCTCCCAGAAACTGTGGGCCCCCAGCAACCAGGCGTTCCCGCTCTCGCGAAACCGTGCCAGCAGGTCGTTGCGGGGCTGCTCGCCCTGTACCAGCAGCTCGCGGTCCGGCAGCTCGGCCCGTAGCAGTGCCGCTGCCTCCTGCAGGGCACGATGGCTGGTAAACAGAAAAAACCCGCCGCCCGGGTTGTCGCGCAGCAGGGGCCAGGCCCAGGCGACACAGGCGCGCGTGTAGTCGGGGCTGTTCGGGTTGGGCAGCGGTGGCTGCGGATGCACCAGACAAGCCTGCCGGGCGAAGTCGAAGGGACTCTCGAGGCGTTGCTGGGCGACGTCCACGGGCAGGCCCAGACGGCGCGAGGCGTGGGTGAAATCCTCTCCAACCGCCAGTGTGGCCGAGGTAAAGACCCATGCGGCGGGGCGCGCGGCCCGCCGTTGCGCCAGCGGGCGCGCGGCATCCAGCGGCGTCCTGTGCAGGATCAGGCTCTGCGCGAAGCGCTCAACCCAGGCCACGGTATCCGGCGTGTCCTCCCGCCAGCCCTGCAGGCGTTCCCGCATCAGGAGTACACGCCCCTGCACCTGCTCGAGCCCGGGCCCGCGTTCGGTGGCCGGCGCCAGCGCATCGCTCAACGCGCGCAGGGCCTCGTCCAGTTCCTCAAGCGATGGATCCACCTGGCCCTTCTCGTTCACCACGTCCCAGGCGGCGCGCGGTTCCATGCCCTGTGTCGCCTCGAGCAGCTTCTTCACTACGGTCTCAAGTTCGACCGCAGCCTCGCGGATCATGACCATCTCCGGGGCGGCCTGCTCCTGCTCCCGGCGCACATCGCGCGCCAGGTCGCGTAACGCACGGCTCCCGACGGAAACGCCAAAGAACGCCCCGGCAATCTCCGGCAGCTGATGGGCCTCGTCGACGATCACGGCATCCACCTCCGGCAGAAGCTCGCCGAAGCCCTCTTCCTTCAGCGCCATATCGGCCAGCAGGAGATGGTGGTTCACGACTACGATATCGGCATCCTGCGCGCGTTTGCGCGCCTGCACCACGAAGCAGTCGTTGTACTGCGGACACTCGCCGCCCAGGCAGTTGTCGACCGTGGACGTTACCTGTGGCCAGAGGGGCGAGTCTTCGGCCAGAATGCCGGCCTGGCCCAGATCGCCGGTGGGATGGGTGCGCGCGAACTGCCGCAGTGCCTCGATCACGGGCATGCGCTCGCGCTGGGCGCTCCGTTGCGTCTGCCCTCCGGCCTCGGCGGCCGCGAGTTCCAGGCGGTAATGGCACAGGTAGTTGGCGCGGCCCTTAAGCAGTGCGGTGCGCGGGCGATAGCCCAGCGCCTCGCATACGGTCGGCAGATCCCGCTCGAAGAGCTGATCCTGCAACGTCTTGGTCCCCGTCGAGATCAGGGCCTTGCGGCGTGCCTGCAGGGCCGGCACCAGATACGCAAAGGTCTTGCCCACCCCCGTGGCGGCCTCGACCAGCAAGGCGGTGGGGGCCTGCCCCAGGGCCGACTCCACGGCCACTGCCATGCGTTGCTGCGGCTCGCGTGGACGAAACCCATGCAGGGCCTCAGCCAGATCGCCCCCGGGGCTCAGCGCGCGCACCGCCGCCGAACCGGTTGGGGTCGGCGCGGGTGATTCGGCGGACTCAGACAACGCCGGTTTCCAGCCTCTGAATGGCCTCCTGGGCCTCCCGGGCGCCTTCTTCGTCACCCATCGCCTCGCGCGCGGCCTTGATCACTCGCCAGTTTCCCAAAGCAAGCGAGCGATCCCGTTCGCCGCCCAGTTGCAGCGAGCGCCCCGCGAGACGGTCCGCCTGCGGGTAATTGCCCTGCTCCAGCCGGATGCGGGCCATCTGATGCCACAACGAGGCATCGCGCGGCGCAATCCGCAGCGCACGTTCCAGCTGCTGAGCAGCGCGCTCGAGGTTCCCTTCGCTGCGCGAGCCTTCTGCCTGCTCGGCCAGGGCTAACGCGGCCGAAGGCGTAGCTTCCGGCTCCGCAGCCGGTTCAGGCTCGCGCGACTCCTCGTGCGGAATCGCCTCCGGCTCTGGGATCTCGGCCCCTGGCGGCTGCTCGGGCGCCGGGCCCCGTGTCTCCGGCACCGCACAGGCAGCCAGAAACAGGACGACCAGCAGCGCGGTGACCGGGCGAGGTCGAAGCAGCAGGCGCAAGCGTATGGAGTTGTTTGGGATCATTAGCGGAACAATCTCTCAAAAAAGCCCCGCTCATCCGGGGTACGGCCCGTGTCGCAGTCGGCACGGCTCTCGGGGATGGAATTCTGCCAGAACGGGAGCGTTTTCACCGCCTCGCAGGCATGATCGTCCTGCTCGACGCGGAGGCCGGACTTCAGGTCAATCTCCTGATAGGCAATCTCGGGATGACGGCCTAGCTGCAGCGACTGTGCGCCAAGACCGGCCATCACATCGGCCCAGATGGGAGCCGCAGCCACACCTCCGGTCAGGCCGGTCGCCTCGTTGTCGTCCATCCCCAGCCAGACGACCGTGACGTGGCGATCATCGAACCCGGCGAACCAGCTATCGCGGAAGTTGTTCGTGGTGCCGGTCTTGCCGGCCACGACACGCCCCGGGAGGCGCTGGCTGATCTGCCGCCCGGTCCCCTCGGTGGTCACATCATGCAGGGCGTGAGTCAGCAGGCTGACCGCGCCATCGGGTACGGCACCGCGCAGTTCCAGCCCGTAGTGGGACAGAACCTCGTCCTCCAGGTCGAGGACATCGCGAATGGCACGGGTGCCGGTCGCATAGCCGCCATTGGCGAGCGCCTGGTAAAGCCCGGCCACCTCCAGTGGCGACAACTCGATCGCCCCAAGGGCCAGCGAGGGCAACGGGGCCGGGGTGCGCTGCAAACCGAGCGTCTGCAATACGTCGATCAGCTGCGAAATACCGATCTCTTGTGCCAGCTGGACCGTGGCGACGTTGTACGACTGGACCAGCGCCTCCCAGGCCGTTACGTCGCCGCGGTGTTCGCGGTCGAAATTGCGCGGCGTCCAGGGCTCGCCATGCGGCAGCTGGATGGTCATTGGGCTGTCATCGAGCAGGCTCGCCAGCGTATAGCGCCCAGGTTGCGTGAGCGCCGCCAGGTAGACGAAGGGCTTGAGCACCGACCCGACCTGCCGCTGCGCCTCGACCGCCCGGTTATAGCCGGGATACTGCGGATTGCGATCCCCCACCACCGCAAGGACCTCTCCCGCCTGCGGGTCGGTCACGACGGCCGCCGCCTGTAGCCGCTCCAGGTTGGACCCGCGCTGCTCAATCACCCGATCCACCCCCGCCTTCAGGCGCTCCTCCAGCGTGAGCTGCACGACCGGGTCCATGGTGGTGAATATGCGCAGACCCTCGCTGCGCAGGTCCTCGTCCGCGTAGTCGGCGCGCAACTCGCGACGCACCATGTCGAGGAACGCCGGGAATCGGCTGCGGCCCTGCGGCACCACGGGAGACACATCGAGTTCGGTATCCAGTGCGGCCTCTATCTGGTCGGCATCGGCCAACCCGGTCTCCAGCATCGCGCGCAACACCTGATCACGGCGCGCCTTGGCACGCTGGGGGTGACGACGCGGATCGTAGTAGCTCGCACCGCGGGCGAGTCCCACCAGCAGCGCCAGCTGGTCCAGGCGCAGCTCGTTCAGGGGCCGCTGGTAGTAGAACTGAGAGGCCTGGCCGAATCCGTGGATCGCGCGCTCGCCCGACTGACCCAGGTAGACCTCGTTGATATAGGCCTCGAGGATTTCCCGCTTGGAGTAGCGCCGCTCCAGCAACAAGGCCATGACCGCCTCGTTCGCCTTGCGCGCCAGCGTCTGGTCCCGTGTCAGGTAGAAGTTTTTGACCAGCTGCTGCGTCAGCGTACTGCCACCCTGCACCGTCCGCCCCGCGCGCAGGTTCGCCATGGCCGCCCGGGCAATACCCGCCGGGTCTACCCCGCGGTGCGACATGAAGCGACGATCCTCGATCGCAAGCAGCGCGCCGATCAGCTCCCGCGGCACCTCGTCTATGGCCACGAGGATGCGATCCTGGCCATGGGTCGGGTAGATGCTCCCGATCAGCAAGGGCTCGACCCGCATCAGATCGACGCGCTCACCGTTCCCTTGCTTCTGGACGGACTGCACCCTTCCATCCGAAAAATCCACTCGCACCGAATGGGCCGGCTCCGGACCGTCGCCAAAGGTGAACGGGCGCGTGGTAAACGACACCCGGTTGCCGTCCACGCGATACTCGCCCGGGCCGCTTCCCTGTGCACTACTGCGGTAGTTCAGTGTCTCCAGTTCGGTTTCCAGCGCCTGGGGCGTAAGTGCCCGGCCCTCGTACAGCTCCAGCGGTCGCGCGTAGACGCGCGCCGGCAAGGCCCAGCGCTGGCCCTCGAAGCGCTCGCGAATCTCCTGATCGAGCGAGACGACATAGATCGCCCCAACCCCGATACCGGCCAGCGCCAGACCGGCGAACAGCCACACCCCGGCACCAAAGAAATGGCGCAGGCCTCCGGATCGGGCACCTCGGCGGGAACGGGTCATACGTTTTCGGGGCATGAGGGCTTCTGGAAACGGCACAAGGAACGGGATTGGCCCCAATGTTAACCTGAGCCGGAGTATCGGACATGCCGCGAATGCCGCGTTTCCGGGAACGAATCGGCACAAAACCCGTCCACCCGATCGCGATCTGCCAATCCCACGGAGGCGTGATGAGCGCGCTGGAACAACACCAACAACAACTGCAGGCCCTGATTACGACGCTGGGATTCCCGGAGCCAACTCCCCGGCACGACCAGGTGCAGCGCATCGAGACCCACATCTCGACCGTCATTCTCGCCGGCGACTATGCCTACAAGTTCAAGAAGCCGCTGGCACTGGGGTTCCTGGACTTCTCCACGCTGGAGGCACGCCAGCACTTCTGCGAGACCGAGCTCGAGGTGAACCGTCGCCTCGCCCCGCAGATCTATCTCGATGTGGTGACCCTGAACGGAGACGCCACGGCTCCACACATCAATGGCGAAGGCCCGATCCTGGACTACGCGGTGTGCATGCGTCGATTCGATCGCCGCAAGCAACTGGACAACCTGCTGGAACAGGGCCGGTTGCCGACCGAGGCCATGGAGGCCCTTGGCCACTATATTGCCGCCTTTCACGAATACACGGAGCGGGCCGGCGCCGACTCGCCCCACGGCACCCCGGAAGCGGCGACCCAGCCCATGCTGGACAACTTCCCGGCCCTGGGCGAGGCGATCCATGGCGAGGCCGACCGGGCGCGGCTGACCGCCCTGGAGCGCTGGACCCGGAACGAAATCGAACGCCTTGGCCCGCTTCTCGAATTGCGCCACCGCGAGGGCTTCATCCGCCATGGGCATGGCGACCTGCACCTGGGCAACATTGTGTACGTCGACGATCCGGAAAACGGCGAGACCCTGGCGGCGTTTGATGCGATCGAGTTCGACCCCGAGCTGCGCTGGATCGACGTGATCTCCGAGATCGCGTTCACCACCATGGACCTGCTGTCGCGCAAGGCCCGCGCACACGCCTGGCGCCTGCTGAACGCCTATCTCGACGGTCGCGACGACATCGCGGGGCTCCGTCTGCTGCCCCTCTACCAGGTCTATCGTGCCTTGATCCGCGCCAAGGTGCAGGGCATCCACGCGCAGGAGTCGCACCTCCCCTCGGACGAACAGGCAGCGCACCGCGCCGAAATGGGGCGCTACCTCGCGCTCGCGGAACGCCTGACCGAGCCGTCTGCGCCACGCCTGGTGCTGATGCACGGCGTATCGGGCAGCGGCAAGACCGTGATCAGCACGCAGATCGTCGAGGCCCTCGGGGCGCTGCGGCTGCGCTCCGATATCGAGCGCAAGCGCATGGGCGACGCAGTCTCCTACAGCGAAGAGTCCCGCGGGCAAATCTACGACCACCTGCGCACCCGCGCGGACACCCTGCTGGCGCTGGGGCACACCGTGATCGTTGACGCGACTTTCCTGACCCGCGCCCAGCGGGCACCCTTCCAGAAGCTCGCCACCCGCCACCAGGCGGGGTTTGCGGTCGTGGCCTGCCACGCCAGCGACCAAGTCCTGCAGGAACGCCTCGAGCAACGTTCGGCGGCCGGCAACGATGCCTCCGATGCCGATTACCAAGTGATGCAGCAACAGCGCCCGCAACAGGAATGGCCAACCGGAGCGGAGGGTGTCGTGGAGGTTGCCCCGGAACAGCCGCTGGATACCGATGCCCTGGCACGCCAGCTTCTGCAACCGGTTTCCGCCTAGGTCGACGCGTACGTGCCACAATATAGCCTGACTCAACCCCTGCGAATGCCTATGCACCGTTCTCTCACCCTGATCTCGACCACCTGCCTGCTTGCTCTGGCGACCGCCGTGCCAGCGCAGGCCGATGCGCTGCTGCATTACATCGACGACGAAGGGCTCGAGAGCCAGATTCTCGTGCGCGATCACATGATCCGCATGGAACTGAACGAGGCCATCAGCGGGACCTCCGGGTACATGCTGTTCGATGCGCGCAACGACCAGCTCACCGTCGTGGATGACGAGGAGCAGACCTATCTGCCACTGACGCGCGAGGTGATGGACGAACAGATCCAGGCAATGACCGACATGGTCAGCGACCTCCGCCGCCAGATGGAACAGCTCCCACCCGACGTTCGCGACCAGCTCAAACAGCAGTTGGGGATCGGCCCCGAGGGGTTCGAGGCCGAGATCAGCACCCGCGAGACCGATGAGCAACGCGAGATCGGGGAATTTGTCTGCAGCGAAATCGAAGTGCTGATCGACGATCGTCCGCAAAGCACGGTCTGCGTCGCCGACGCCCAGTCTCTGGGCCTGGAGACATCCGATTTTCAGACCCTCGGGGCCTTGATGGATCGCCTGTACGAGTTGTCACTGCGAGCCCTTGAGGCCGGAGGTCCCATGGCCTCCCAGATGGGGGCCTCGCTCCTCCCCCGCGTGGAAGGCATTCCCCTGGAAGTGCGCGAACACGATGGCGTCACGACCCGACTGGCAGGGCTGTCGACGGACCCCCTGAGCGAGGCCTTGTTCCAGGTACCGGAAAGCTATGAAGAAACCGAGATGTTCTAGGGAAACATGGATGAATGGACACCCTCGCGCTCGAGTCACTTTTGCGTGCGAACAAGGCGCGGTGACTGCCGTGCAGTCATTCTGCACAAGGGAGCCGCAACGCCGTTCCCGCGCAAAAGCGGCCGAGCCCCTTCGGGGTTGGCACCCCAGGTTCCCCGATCCTGCATTGGTAGAACCACTACCGGCTGCGCGCCGCGCCTTGTCTCGGAAAACCTGGGGTGCCAACGCGAGGGTGTCCATTCATCCGTGTTTCCCCAGCACTCCGGGGCCCGCGCCCTCCCCGGCCTACGGGTCCCAATCCGGCATGCCATACTCCCACAGGGCTCTCCCCTTACTAGGGGCTGCGCTCATACTGGCCGGGTGTGCGGGCAGTCCCGAGCCGCGCGGGCCTGCACCGGAACCTCTCAAGGTCGACCCGGAACCCCAGGTGGTCGAAGGCCCGATGAGCTATGCCCCCGAAGCTGAGCTGAAGCGCTCCGAAGTCGTACTGGCGGCGCTCGGACACCTCGACACGCCATATCGCTATGGCGGCACCGACGCCAATGGGCTCGACTGCTCCGCCCTGGTCCAGCGCGCCTACCGCGAGGCCGGTCAAGATGTCCCGCGGACCACGGGCGAACAGGCCGCCGCCGCGGTCCAGCGCGATGGTGACCCAAGCCCCGGAGACGTCGTGTTCTTCGCCATCAACGGGAATCAAATTGACCACGTCGGGGTCTATGTCGGTGAAGGCCGATTTGTCCACGCGCCAAGCTCCCGCGGGCAGGTCCGCATCGAGGAACTCGACAATCCCTACTGGGCCCCGCGCACCCGATTCGCGGGCCATTTTTTCGACTAATGGGCCTCGGGCCCCTGGAACCTACTACGAGGAAGGAACCATGAAGGCATTCCCTCATTTGTCCCAACTGCTGCGTCGTTCGGCGCTCGCCCTGACCCTGGGCGCCGGCCTGGCACTGGGTGCCACTGCCAGCGCGTACGAAACCGTCATGGAAACCGACGAACGCGTGATCTTCAAGATCGAAGGCGAGTTCGATCACTACTTTGAAATGGTCGAGGAGGCCATTGCCTCCGAAGGCCTGGTGATCAACAACGTCGGCTACATCGCCGACATGCTGGACCGCACTGCTGGCCAGGAGAGTGGAGAGGGCATCTATCTCAATGGCAAGTCCGTGGACTTCTGTAGCGCCAGCTATTCGCGCGCCACGATGGAGGCCGACCCGCACAACATGGTGTTCTGCCCTTACATCATCACGGTGTACGAGCTAACCGATGAACCGGGCGTGGTGTACATGGGCTATACCCCTGTCCCCGAGGTTGGAGAAAAAGACTCCAAGAAGAGCCTTCGAGACGTCAATGAACTGGTGGAGCGCATCATCAAGGAAGCGCTGTCGTTCTGACCACGCCCTGAACCAAAAAAGCCCGGCAGCCTGCGAGGCCAGCCGGGCTTTTTTGTGCCCCTATTTTCAGCCCATACCCGCTAAGGTGTCTGATCTTCCTCGGCGCCTTCCTTCTTCACAGGGAGCAGTACCTGCCGGTCCACGCCCAGCAGCAATGCCGCGGTAGCGGCAATAAAGATCGACGAATAGGTACCCACAATCACCCCGATGATCAGGGCGATCGAGAAGTTCTGCAGCGCAGCCCCGCCCAGGAACGCCAGCGCGAACAACACCAGCAGGGTTGTCGTACTGGTGATGATGGTGCGCGCCAGGGTCTTGTTCACCGCGATGTTCATGACCTCTTCGGTGCCCTTCTTGCGCAATATCCGGAAATTCTCGCGTATTCGGTCGTACACCACGATCGTGTCATTCAATGAGTACCCGATCACCGCAAGCACCGCCGCCAGGACCCCCAAGTCAAACTCGAGCTGCAGCAGCGAGAAGATACCGAGCGTGATTACCACATCGTGGATCAACGCGAGCACCGATCCAATCGAGAACCGCCACTCGAAGCGCACCGCGACGTAAATCAGGATCCCGGCCAGGGCATAGATCATCGCCAGCCCCCCCTGCTCGCGCAGTTCCTCGCCCACGGCGGGCCCCACGAATTCCACACGCCGCAGATCCGGGTCATCCGGACCACCATCCTGCAAGGCGTTGAGCACCCGGTTCGAAAGCGTGGCCGGGTCGTCGTCGTCCTCGCTCGGGGGCAGACGGATCAGGACATCGCGCGAGGTACCAAAGGTCTGCACCTGGGCCCCGGCGAAGCCGCCTTCGGCCAGCGTCTCGCGGATCGGATCGAGCTCGACCGCCTCGGGATAGCCGACCTCGACCAGCGTGCCACCGGTAAAGTCGATGCCGAAGTTCAGCCCGCGCGTGGCCAGAAGCGCCACGGAAATCAGGATCAGGATCAGGGAGACCGTGATCGTGATCTTGCGTTTCCCGAGAAAATCGAGATTCGATTCGGCGAAATTCAAATGCGGAAGCATGTCGTTCTCCGCCTCAGATAGCCAGACGGTTCAGCCGACGCTGCCGCCCGTAGGTGAGGTTGACGATGGCGCGGGTCACGATGATCGCCGTGAACATCGAGGCGATGATCCCGATCGACAGCGTGATCGCGAATCCCTTGATCGGGCCGGTGCCGAACAGGAACAGTACGAGCGCCGCGATCAGCGTGGTCACGTTGGCATCCGCAATCGTAGTGAACGCGCGGTCATAGCCCGAGGCGATCGCGGCCTGTGGTGACAGTCCGTTCCGCAACTCCTCGCGTATTCGCTCGAAAATCAGAACGTTGGCGTCCACCGCCATACCCACGGTCAGCACGATACCCGCGATGCCCGGCAAGGTGAGTGTCGCCTGCAGCATCGACAACACCGAGACAATGAAGATCAGATTCAACGCAAGCGCAACGTTCGCGATGACTCCGAACACCCGGTAGTACAACACCATGAAGATCATCACGGCGATGAAGCCGATGACCACCGACTGCATACCGCGATCGATGTTTTCCTGACCCAGGCTCGGGCCCACCGTACGTTCTTCCACGATCGACATCGGTGCGGCGAGCGCGCCGGCGCGCAGCAGCAGCGCCAGATTGCGAGCCTCGCGGCTGCTGTCGAGGCCGGAGATCTGGAAGCGACGCCCCAGGGGCTCGTTGATGCGCGCGACGTTGATGACCTCTTCGCTACGGGAGGTACGCATCACCTGCTCGCCGTCTTCCTCTACCGTCTCGGTCGAGGTCTCGATGAACACGGTCGCCATCAGCCGGCCGACGTTGTCCGACGTCACGCGCGAGAAGATCCGCGCGCCCTGGCCGTCCAGATTGATGAACACCGCCGGACCGCCCGTATCCTGGGCAATGCCCGAGGAGGCATCCGTGATGTAGTCCCCCGTCAGCATGACCTGGCGCTGCAGCAGCACCGGTGTCCCGTCGCGTTCGTAATAAAGCCGTGTACCCGAGGGTGCACGCCCGGTTTCGTCGGCCTCCTGAGCATCGCCACTCTCGGACACGAGGCGGAATTCCAGCGTCGCGGTCGCGCCCAGGACCTCCTTCGCCCGTGCCGTGTCCTGCACGCCCGGGAGCTGCACTACGATCCGGTTCTCGCCCTGCTGGGCGATGATCGGCTCCGCCACGCCCAGCTCGTCGACCCGAGAGCGCAGCGTGGAGATGTTTTGCTGCAGCGCCTGACGGCGCAGTTCAGTCAGATGGTCGTCATCCAGTGTGGCTACCAGTCGGCTGGTGTCACCGGACCCACGCGATTCCCAGACCAGTTCCTCGCGATACTGGCGCTGCAGCCAGCCCTCGGCCGCTTCGCGATCCGCCTCGTTCTCGAACATCACGGTCAGATCGCGGGAGCCGCGTTCCACGGTGTCGAACGAAATACGTTCTTCACGCAGGCGCCCGCGCAACTCATTCGAGTAGCGTTCCATCGCGGTGCCAATCACGGCGTCCAGGTCCACTTCCATCAGAAAGTGAACCCCCCCACGCAGGTCGAGGCCGAGGGCCATGGGCTGGCCATTGATGGCTCGCAACCACCGCGGGGTGGCCGGGGCCATGTTCAGGGCTACGGTGTGATTGTCATCCAGCGCGTTGCGCAATATCTCCGCCGCGGTGGACTGCTCGTCCGTGGTCTCGAAGCGCAGCAGGATCTGGCCGTCGTCCTGCTCTTCGACCGTATGCGGCGTGACGCCCTGGGCACCCAGGATGGTGCCCATCAGCTCACGGATGTTCTGATCAATCTCGCCGGTGGTCGGATTCCCGATCTGGACCGACGGGTCCTCCGGGAACAGGTTGGGCGCGGCATACAGCCCCGCACCCAGGATGACGACGACAATCAGGGCGTACAGCCACGCCGGATAGGAATTGCGCATATTCGAAGACCCTGGGGGAACGCTGAAGGGCTGTTTTTAGAGATCCTTGAGGGTGCCCTTGGGCATGACCTGCTGAACCGACTGTTTCTGCACGGCGATGTTCACGCCATTGGCGATGTCGACCTTGATGAAGTTGTCGCCCACCTCGGTGATCGTGCCAGCCACACCACCATTGGTCACAATCTCGTCGCCCTTGGAGAGCGACTCCACCATCGACCGGTGCTCCTTCGCGCGCTTGCTCTGCGGGCGAATGATCAGGAAGTACATGATCGCGAAGAAGATCAGGATCATGATCAGGAACTCGATCATGCCACCACCGGCGGCCCCGCCGTCCTGGGCATGCGCTGCAGAAATCAGAAAATCCATCGAAACACTCCCGTCTAGCCAATCGGTTCAGGGCGCCGAACCACGCGCCCGGCGCCCGCGAGACCCGTGACCGGGCTCGCGAAAATTGCCGCGCGGATTATGGCACAGGCGGCACTTCCATGCCGCGCCGACCATAGAAATCGGCGACAAACGCCTGAAGGGTGCCCGCTGCAATCGACTCGCGCAGACCGCGCATCAGGTCTTGGTAGTAATGCAGGTTGTGGGTCGTCGCCAGGCGCGACCCGAGAATCTCGTTACATTTATCGAGGTGTTTGAGATAAGCTCTTGAATAATTGCGGCATGTGTAACAGCCACACTCCGGATCAATTGGGCCCGTATCGTCACGGAAGCGTGCATTGCGGATACGCAGGACCCCTTCCCGGGTATACAGGAATCCATTGCGTGCGTTGCGGGTAGGCATCACGCAGTCGAACATGTCCACGCCACGGCGTACGGCTTCCACGATGTCCTCGGGCCGCCCCACCCCCATCAGGTAGCGCGGGCGGTCCTCCGGCAGCAGCGGCACGGTCACATCCAGCGTAGCGAGTCGTTCGTCCTCGGGTTCCCCGACTGACAGCCCGCCGATTGCATAGCCGTCAAAGCCGATCTCGCGCAGTCCCGCGGCCGATTCCCGGCGCAGCGCCGGGTACATACCGCCCTGGACGATGCCGAACAATGCCGCCGGATTGTCACCATGCGCCTCGCGCGATCGCGCGGCCCAGCGCAGCGACAGCTCCATCGACTGGCGCGCCTCGTCCTCGGTGGCCGGATAGGGCGTGCACTCGTCGAAAATCATCACGATGTCCGCTCCCAGCTCACGCTGCACCCGCATCGACGACTCCGGCGTCATCAGCACCTTCGACCCGTCCACGGGCGACTGGAACCGCACGCCCTCCTCGCTGATTTTACGCATCTCGGCCAGCGAGAAGACCTGAAACCCGCCGGAGTCGGTCAGAATCGGGCCTTCCCAGTGCATGAAGTCATGCAGATCGCCATGCGCCCGGATCACTTCGGTCCCCGGGCGCAGCATCAGGTGGAAGGTATTGCCCAGGATGATCTGCGCACCGAGCTCGCGCAGCTCCTCCGGCGTCATGGCCTTTACGGTGCCGTAGGTCCCCACCGGCATAAAGGCCGGCGTGTCGACTTCACCACGCGGGAACCGCAGTCGGCCTCGGCGTGCCGCGCCATCCTGCCCCAGGTGTTCAAACTCCATCGTGTTCCTCCCGGACACTCGGCGGCAGATCCGCGGGATCACCCGGTGCGAGCCACATGGCATCGCCGTAGCTGAAAAAGCGATAGCGATTCGCCACTGCATGGGCATAGGCGTCCAGGATCCGCCGATATCCTGCAAAGGCCGCCACCAGCATCAGCAGCGTGCTCTGCGGCAGGTGGAAATTCGTTACCATCCGGTCCACTACGCGAAAGCGATATCCAGGCTGGATAAACAGTCGTGTTTCACCCTGAAACGGCGTCAGCTCGCCCTCCGCCCCGGCCGTCTCGAGGGAGCGCACACAGGTCGTGCCCACGGCCACCACACGCCCACCACGCACCTTGCAGGCCGCCACGGCGGCACAGGCCTCCGGGCCCACCTCCAGCCACTCGGCGTGCATCTCGTGGCGCGAGGTGTCGTCGACCTTCACCGGCTGAAAGGTCCCTGCCCCGACGTGCAGCGTCACCGTGGCCGTCTCGACCCCCTGCGCGCGCAGCCGGCCCAGCAGTGCATCGTCAAAATGGAGCCCGGCCGTCGGCGCCGCTACCGCACCCTCCTTGCGCGCGAATACGGTCTGGTAGCGTTCGGCATCGCTGCCCTCGTCCGCCCGCTCGATGTACGGCGGCAGCGGGATATGACCATGCTGCTTCAGCAGCGCGAGCATATCGGCACCATCCACCAGACGCAGCCGGAAAAACGGCCCCTGACGGTCCGTCACCTCCACCGTAAAGGCATCCGCCAGGTGGAGACGCGTGCCGGGCTTCGGCGCCCGACTGGCCCGCACCATCGCCAGCACCTGGGTGGGTGACTCGATCCGTTCGACCAGGACCTCGACCTGCCCACCGCTCGCCTTCTGCCCGAAGACCCGCGCCGGGATCACGCGCGTGTCATTCAGCACCAGGAGATCGCCCGGGCGCAGCAGAGACTCGATCGCGCCGAACGTGGCATCTTCCGCCTGCTTGTCTTCCAGCACGAGCAGGCGCGAGCTGCCTCGCTCGGGCAGCGGATACTGGGCGATCAGCTCCTGCGGGAGCTCATAGTCGAAATCGGAAACACGCATGGCGCGCGATCCTACCACGCACTGCCGCCACGAATGCGGATCGAGCGAAGACACAATCTCCCTTGCCACACCCGGCTCGTGCGCTACACTAGCGCCTCGAAAGCCGGGATGGCGGAACTGGTAGACGCGCCGGATTCAAAATCCGGTTCTGGCAACAGAGTGCGAGTTCGATTCTCGCTCCCGGCACCACATCTTTTCTGGGCCTGCCGCCAAGCCCGAAACCGCGCACCTGGCCGGTGTAGCTCAGCTGGTAGAGCATCTGATTTGTAATCAGAGGGTCGCAGGTTCGACTCCTGTCGCCGGCTCCATTTCGCACACAGCAAAAGGGCCAGCCGAAACGGCTGGCCCTTTGCTTTTCCACACTCCGCTGGCTGGTCTTAGCGGAAGATGCTTTCGTGGCGCGCTTCGCTCATCTGCGGGGCATCCGCCGGGCATACCGACTCCGGATCGATCCGGGCGGCATCATCCACCAGCCCCAGCTCGGCGGCGGTTGGCATGTCGCCACGCGAGATATCGAGATATTCGAGCAGTCGGCCCATGCCATTCAGCGCCCGCGCCTTGGCAATCTCCATATCGTGCTGGGCGTTGATGTAAGCGCGGCTTGCCTCGAAGTGCTCGTTCTCGGTGTCGAGCAGGTCCAGCAGGCTGCGCTGGCCGATCCCGAACTGCTGGCGATACGCAGTACGCACACGGTCGGACGAATCACGGTGCTGGCGCAGGAAGCGCAGCTGACTGTCTAGCGAACGCATGTCGTTGTACGCCACCGAGACGGTCTGACGCACATTGCGGCAGACCGACTCCTGCTGATCGCGCGCCTGGTTGAACTCTTCGGTGAACTGACGTACCCGCGCCTGGTCGGTGCCGCCGCGGAACAGGTTCCAGGTCATCACCACCAGCGCCGAGGTGTCATGGATACGGATGTCCTCGCGTTCGAGAATGTCGTTCTCGTAGGCATGACGCAGTTGCAGGTCCAGACGCGGATGGAAGGCCGAACGGGCCACGTTGCGCTGTTCCTGCGCCGCTTCCATGTTGCGCAGCGAGGCGAACATGGCCGGGTTCTTGGTGATGGCCTCGGTCAGGGCTTCCTGAACCGTGCCGGGAATCGGCTCGTCCGAGAAGGTGCCAATCAGGTCTACCCGGCCGTCGGCGGGCATCTGCCCCACGATGCGGTAGTACCGCGCGTTCACGTCGTGCAAGTTCTGGCGCTCGGTCAGCAGGTTCGACTCGGCCAGCGCCAGACGCCCCGAGGCTTGCTCGAGATCGACCCCGCGGCCCACGCCACGGTCGGTCTGGTCCACGATCTGGTCGTAAACCTCCTTGTGCGCGTCGTAGTTCTCCTGCGCCAAGTCCACCAGGGCGCGCTGGCGCTGGACATCGGCGAAGGCGCGTACGGCTTCCAGTGCGATCTCTTCGGTCGTCTCGCGCAGCTCGAAGAAACGCACCCGCTGAATCTCACCCAGGCGGCTCACTTCGCTCGCGGTCTCGAAGCCGTCGTAGAGCATCTGCGTCAGCGTGATGTCGACGCCCCGCGGGTTACGCGAGAACGAATCAAAATTGTCGTCGCTGGAGCGCTGGCGCTGGTAACCGGCACGGGCGTTCAGATCGATCTCCGGCAAGAAACGCCCACGTGCGCCGGTTTGTTCTTCCCCCGAGGCGCGAAAGGCATGCCAGCGCGCCTGCACATCGGGGTTGGAGAGTACCGCTTCCATCGCGGCGTCGCGCAGTGGCTCCGGCGCCTCGGCCTGCGCCGAACCGCCCACGACCATCGCCACAGCCGCTGTCAGCGCCAGCAAGCCACCTTTGCCAGTCACACGCCTCGTTCCGTTCATCATTGTTGTCCTCCCATAGCACCTGCCCCCGACCCTCTGGTCAGCGGGCGGGCGGATTCCGTTAACCCGACGAAACGCTTATGTGCGCCTCACACCTTTGAACGATAGGCCTAAGCCCATACCCGCGCAATCATTTTTGAAGTGGTTCACATAACGGAAAACAAACGCCTGATAAGGCGAGAAACAGCGCACAGCACTACGCTTGGGATTTATGTTTCTGGCTTTCCACAAAGGCGTAGCTCATCATTCGGGAAGTAGTGCTTTTTTCACCCACCGGAGAGCGCGCCGACGTGCCTGGCATCTGGCCCCGCAACCCGTCCCGACTGATACGGCGCGCAAGCCTCTTGCTCGTGCTGGTCGTCGGGGCGTGGCTGCTGGGCTCCAGCCATGCAGGCCTCGACAGCTTTGCCCAGCTCGAACGGGTTGCGGCCGACCGCTATGGGCCGGAAACGGCCGAGCGCGTGCGGCGCTGGCGCGAGCTGCTGGAGGATCTCGCCGATGAAGACGAGCAGACCCAGATCACGCGGGTGAACGAGTTTTTCAATCGACAGTTGCGCTACCAGGACGACCAGATCACCTGGGGACAGGAGGATTTCTGGGCGACGCCTCTGGAGGCCCTGAACGAGGGCGCGGGGGATTGCGAGGACTTCTCCATTGCCAAGTACGTCAGTCTGCGCAAGCTGGGGATCCCCGATGAACGCCTCAGGCTGTTCTACGTACGGGCCCGCATGGGCGGCCCCGGTAGCAATCTGAGCCAGGCGCATATGGTCCTGGGTTATTTCACCGACCCCCGAGAGGAACCACTGGTCCTGGATAACCTGATTACCCGGATTGAACGCGCCTCGCTGCGCGACGACCTGACCCCAATCTTCTCGTTCAACAGCGAAGGCCTCTGGCCCGACGGCGCAGCCCAATCCGCGGCCGACCCGACGGCTCGCCTGTCACGCTGGCGTCGCGTCCTCGAACAACTGGACGACTACGGCCTTGATCTCGATCGACCCATCAACCGGACCCCTGAATGAGGGCGCAGCCATGACGCTGAGAAAACAACTCTGGATTGCGGTGGCCATCATCATGCTGCTGGCCTTGCTGGTAAGCATTGTGGTCAGCACCCTGTCGGCGCGCGACTATCTGGCGCAGCAACTGCTGACCAAGAACATCGACAACGCCGCTTCGCTGGCCCTGTCCCTCTCGCAGCTGCCCAAGGACGGCACGACTGTGGAGCTGCAGATCGCCTCGCAGTTTGACACCGGGCATTACCGTCATATCCGCCTGGTGGATCCTGGCGGCGAGCTGATGATCGAACGGCGCAACCCCGAACCACCGCAAGGCGTCCCCGACTGGTTCGTCGAGCTTCTGGCGTTCAATGTGCGCCCCGGCATCGCCCATGTCTCGGACGGCTGGTCGTCGTTCGGCACACTGATCGTCGAGAGCCAGACCAACTACGCCTACGAGTCCCTGTGGGAAGGCACCCTGCGCCTCACCGCTATTTTTGCCGGAGGCCTTCTGCTCATCGGCCTGCTTGGATCCTTCCTGCTCGGACGTCTTATCCGTCCGCTCCGTCAGGTCGTGGATCAGGCCGAGGCAGTGGGCGAACGGCGGTTCGTGACGACACCGGAACCGCGCACCTGGGAGTTTCGCGCGCTGGTACGAGCCATGAACCGGCTGACCGAACATGTCCGGATGATGTTGCAGGAAGAATCCTCTCGGCTGGAACGCCTCAAGAACCGCCTGCAACATGATGATGTTACTGGACTGTTGAATCGAGAATCTTTTCTTGCACGGTTTCAGGCCACCCTCGAGAACCGCCATTCCGGATCCGCCGGGAGCTTTGTCGTGCTGCGTGTCTCGAGCCTTCCCGAACTCAATCAGGCCATCGGACACGACAAACTCGATGCGCTTCTGGCGCGGATTGCAGGTGTCGCCGAGCAGCAGGTCAGCGTAACGGACTACGGTGCGGCCGGACGCCTGAAAGGGTCGGATGTCGCGGTCTTCGGCGACGGCATTGGCGACAGTCGTCGCTTTGCCGAATCCTTGCTGACCGCGATTCGTGCCGAACTGGGACCCGCCGCCCCGGACATGATGGCCCTGCATCTGGCGGGCACGCCCTACCACCCCGACGACAGCACCGGCGAGGTCCTCAGTCGCGTCGATCAGGCGCTGGCTCGTGCGGAGCTGGAACCGGGCGATTCCATTGCCGAGGAGCCACACGCGGTCCTGCCGCACGCCAACCAGAACGAGTGGCGGACCGCGATTACCGTGGCCCTGGCTACCCATGGCGTGCAGCTTGCGCGTTTCCCCGTGATCGACGCCGACCACGAACTGATGCACCACGAGGCCCCGATGCGTCTGCTGCTCGATGGGGAATCCCGGCCGGCGGGATATTTCATGCCCTGGGCCGTACGTCTGGACCTGATACGACAACTCGACGATGCCGTGCTGGAAACGGCACTGGAACAACTTCGAAGCTCCAGCGAGCGGCTCGCGATCAACCTGTCGGTCGACAGCCTGCAGGACACCGACTTTCGCCAGCGTCTGGAATCCCGCCTGGCCTCCGACCCGGAAGTGGCCGGTCGCCTGTGGCTGGAATTCCCGGCCCGAGGCGCCCTGGCCCATCCCGCCGAACTGCGCGACCTGTGCCGTATCGCGCGTGTCACGGGATTTGTGGTCGGTCTGGAACACGCCGGTCCCGAGGCCTTCCGCTCCCATGACCTGACCGCGTACGGGTTGCATTACGTAAAGCTTCAGGCCTCGCTGATCCAGGGTGTTCACCGTTCCACCGAGACCCAGGCGCTGGTCCGGGGCCTTTGCACCCTGGCCCACTCCATTGGCATCCTCGTCGTCGCCGAGGGCTGCGACAGTGCCGACGATATCGAACCGCTCATGGAACTGGGCATTGACGGAGTAACCGGACGCGCGGTGCAAACCCAGAACGCCTGAGCCCTCCACACAAGCGCCCCGCCGGCTGTGGCGGGGCACTGACGACCACCTCCTGGTCGGACACGAAGCCCCACCACCCACGCGAACCATTTGGGCAGGGGCCCACTTTGCCCCCGCCGCCGAAGGGTGCGTGGAGGGAAGCGGAACGCACCTTTTTTTCACGCCGGTGGGACGGTGATGCGTTTCGCTGTGCTCAACGCCGCATCCTGCGATCCTGCACAAGCGCCCTGCCGGCTGCGGTGAGGGCGGGTCCGGGTTCTTCTACTGGTCGATCTTCAGCTGATCGTTGTCCAGCAGGGTCTGGATGATGGCCTCCGAGCTGCTGCCCAGGTTCACCCCCTGCAGGGTGATGATCTGATCGGCATTCTCGCCGTCGGTCCCTAGCTGGCCACTGGAATGCACGAACAGCACGGTGTCCTGGCCCTGTTGTTCGGCGTACAGGTACTGCCCCAGGTCATCGGTCGCCTCTTCGCCCTGCAACAGGTCCGACAGGTCCAGCACGTCGCCGCCGTCGCTCCCTGCCACGTTGAAGTCGGTGATGACATCGTGGGCGGCCGGGCCGCCATCCAGGGTCTGGTCGCCGAAGTGCCAGACAAAGGTGTTGCTGCCACCGCCACCCGTAAGCGTGTCGTTGCCCGCGCCTCCGATAATGACGTCATTGCCCATCCCGCCAATGATCATGTCATCCCCGGCTCCGCCGTACAGGAGGTTGCTGCCATTGCCGCCGACCAGGGTATCGTCGCCGTCACCTCCGAACAGGATGTCGTCCCCGTCATGCCCGATCAGGGTGTCGTTCCCGGCGCCTCCAAGCAGCAGACCTTGCGTCCCGGCGGCGACGGTCAGTTCCGCACCGTCGTCGTTTGCGGCTTCCTGCACCACGTAATGTTCCGGCGCGACCTGCAGCTTGATCGCGTCGTTCAGGGTGATGCTGTCGCCGTCGCCGTCCACGACGGACAGATCCAGCCCGAACCCCAGGGGCGTCCCGAGGACAGTCGTCGTGACCCCGCCAAAGCCCCCGATCTGGAAGTTGCTGCCGCTGACGTAATGGTATTCGACGCTGTTCAGGCCGTCCTCGGCGAACACACCGATGCTGGTGCCCGACTGCACGCCCTGGAAGATGGCGTGGTCACCGGACAGGCGCACGGTGAACGTATTGCCGGCAAGCTCGAAAGTCTCCGACTGGTTATCGCTCCAGCCGGTCATGTCGACGGTGTATGTCTGCCCGCCATACTCGACGAAGGCCCCGGTGATCCGCACGGGGTCACCATCACCCACCAGGTTGTTGCCGTCCGGGTCATCATAGGCCTCGACGCGGATGGTGGTATTGCCGGCCGTCGTGATCTGCGCCGAGGCACCATCGACCCGCACATGGCCATCGAAGGCATGGCCCGGATTCGCCGGGTTGTAGCCGGTGCCGTTGGGCGGATTGCCCGAGGCATTCTCGACATAGTCCACGCGCATGGCCTGGCCGCTACCGACGAACACGTTGCCCACACCGCCCTCGCTGGCGTTCGTGTTCACCGAGCTGGCGCCCACCGGCGTCAACAGGATGTCCGGCAGGTCTTCCGCGCCGGTGAAATAGTTGTAGTGGCGGTTACCGGCGGATCCGGCCAGCGAGTAGCCATCCTCGTCCACCGAGAACCGCTGTTGCTGATCGAGCGGCTGATGCAGCTCGAAGTCGTAGCTGTCCGGGCCGTTCGGATCAAGATTGAGGCTGGCGGTGAACACCTTGGCCGCCACCACATCGGGGTCGTCGACACCGCTGCCACCGGCATGTGTGGAGGCGATCAGGGTCTGCCCGTCCGCGCTGACGTAGTAGTACACCGCCTGCCCGCCGGACGACAGGCCGGAGGCCTGGCCATTTTCGTAGGCGAACTTCACCGTGCCAGCGAAATCGGCGCCGAAGTTGTCATGCACCTCGCCATCGAGATCCAGACGCACCCCCTCGATCTTGCCCAGCGCGTGCCCCGGATCGTTCACCAGGAAACCGAACTCGGGGATGATCGGGCTCGGCCCGTCGTCCACAAAGGACAGGGCGCCACCCAGGGCGATCGGGTCCGTCGCGAGCACGGCGTAGTCACCGTCACCGTCGGTTGCCGTGGCCGTTGCGCTCAGCGTGACCAGGCCACCCAGTGTCTCGATGGCATCGGGCGAGGTACTGTCGGCATGGTCGATCGGACGAAACAGGGTCAGCTGAAGAATGGCCTGCCCCAGGTCGTTGGTTGTGATCTCAAGCCGAAAGACGACCTCGCCACCCGCTGTGCCGGTAACGGTCTGTCCGTCCTCCGAGAGCGCGAGCATGATGGCCTGTCCCTGACTGAACAGGCCGGACGAGCCGTCGTCCACCGCCGAACCGGCCAGGCCCAGCGCATAGCTCCAGGCCAGGCTGCCTTCGCCGTCGGCACCGTAGTGCACGTCCACCTGGAACAGGCCGTCGAGGACAATGGAATCGACACTGGTGCCGTCGCCCAGCGTCTCGCCATCACGCACGGTCAGGCCCAGATCGTCGAGGGCATATGTGATACCCGCGACGTCGAACACCGGGCCGTCATCCGCAAACCGCAGCAGCGACCCCAGATCGGCGTAGACATAGTCCGTCGCCGTGTCGCCATCGCCGTCGGTCAGCGTCACTTCGCCACGCAGTTCGATCTGGCCGGACGACAACGCCAGCACGTCGTCCCCATAGTCCGCGCCATCGTCCGAATGATGATCCAGCGGCTGATACTGACTGAGCACCAGTTCGCCGGTGTCGGCGTCAATCCAG
The DNA here is from genome assembly GCF_000364985.1 of Thioalkalivibrio sp. HL-Eb18. Classification (NCBI taxonomy): domain Bacteria; kingdom Pseudomonadati; phylum Pseudomonadota; class Gammaproteobacteria; order Chromatiales; family Ectothiorhodospiraceae; genus Thioalkalivibrio; species Thioalkalivibrio sp. HL-Eb18. The sequence continues at coordinate 6,551 of NZ_KB822974.1, read as the reverse complement.
ACGCGGAAGACGGTATTGGCCTCGGTGATCGGTTCCGCACCACTGGCCGTCGTCCCGATGATGACGCCGCCCACCACAACCAGGGCCACCGCGACACCGCCGCTGGTCAACCCGCGCTTGTCATCGCCCTCTCCGGTCTGCGCTTGTTGCCCGGCGACACCCTCCTTCAGGCCTAGGATGTACACCCAGCTTTCGGCGGCATCGTCCGCGGGCCCATCGGCACCAAAGGTACTGCCAGCGCCCAGCGTGAACAGATCCTGCAGCAGCACGCGGTCCTCGCGGCCCTCCGGATCCGTCTGAGTACCGCCCTCAAGCGCGGCATCCGATGTCTGCAACGCCAGACCGCCCAGATCGGCCACCTCCGCCTCGGCCACCGGCCCGTCGTCCGCGAACCGGGCCAGGGCGCCCACATCGAGCACGGCGTAAGCGGACGCCGTGTCGCCATCGCCGTCGGTGAGCGTGACCGTTCCCGTGAGCTGGATCTGCCCGGGTGCGAGGGTCAACACGTCCAGCGCGTGGTTCTCACTGTCCGCGTTCGGATGGTCCACCGGCTGATATTGCATCAGTACCAGATCGCCATCCTCCAACGTGATGCGGAAGACGGTATTCGCCTGCGTGATGCCATCGAGACTGGATGCGGTACTGCCCACGACGGCACCGCCATCGGCGTACAGATACACCGCCATTCCGGCGCTGGTCAGTGGAGCGGATTCGTCACCCGCTCCGGTCCGGGCGATACTCCCTTCCACCCCGGCCACAAGCGCCAGGGCATGGCTCCAGGATTCCGCCGCGGTCGCGGCGGGGCCATCGGCGCCATAGGTATGCCCGACCCCCAGCTGGAACAACCCGTCCAGCGACAGTCGGGCCTCACGCCCTTCGGGGTCCGGCGCGTTACCATTCGGCAACGCGGCCTCGAGCACGAGCAGATCGACGGCATCGAGGGCCACCACTTCGGCCACCGCGATGGGCCCGTCATCCGCGAACTGGCTGATCGACCCGACATCCACGCTCAAGCTGCCGCTCGCCACATCGCCATCGGCGTCGGTGAGGGTTACCGTCGCCGTCAGCGTAATCAATCCGCCACTAAGCGCGAGTGTGTCGCCACCGTAGTTCTCGTGATGGCTGACAGAGTGATCCAGCGCCCCGTACTGTTCCAGCACCAGTTGTCCGTCTTCCAGCCAGAAGCGGAACACGGTATTGGCCGCGTTCACCTCGCCCGTCTGCGCGGCGGTGCTGCCCGCGATCGAGCCATCCGCCAGGGCATGGAGATAAACGGTCTCACCGCCGCTGGTCAATGGATCCCCACCCGCGCCGGTCGTGGCGACCACCGGGCCACCGCCAACCACACTCAGTGCATAGGTCCATTGGATCGTCCCGGGTCCGTCCGGCCCGAAGTCCACATCGGCTTGAAAGATCTCCGCCAGGGCGATCCTGGCGATATTCAGCCCCCCTTCCTCGACCCCGAAGCGAGTGCCCCCTTCCACCAGGGCGTCCGATGTGCCCAGTATCTGACCGGAGAACTCCGGCGCGATGGAAAGGGCTACACTCGGCTGTCCGTTCGACACCTCGGTCGTCTCGGCCAGGCCTGCGCCATCCAGCAAAAACTCCGGCTCCGCGAACACATTGCTTGGAAATTCGTAACCGACAGAGGGCACTTCCTCTACATTTCGCGCAATTCGGACGAAGCTCACACCTCCCTCGCCACCCCCTTCAAGACCGGCCGCCGGTGCTTCCAAAAGGTCGTCCAGGCTCTCGCCCCGTTCCAGCGCGGCGATGATCGCCTCCACCGTGGCATCCCCGATCTGCGACTCCGTCGGATCCGCACCCGTGGTCTGCGCCAGGTCTTCGGTGATCACCGCGGCCTCGCCCTCCGCAAGGGTCACCGTCGAGCCATCGGCAAAAGCCAGCTCGACCAGACCACCGGCGTCGACCTCGACCGTCTCACCCGCCTGGATGACATCACCCGTCTGAAGAACCCGGGTATTGCCCTCGGCGTCCCGCGCCATCGCGGTACCGATCAGCGTTTGAACCGTTGCAACAGTGGTTTGGGTGGACATGGTCGTATCCCGGTCAGGTACCCCAACATGGGGTGCTCATGACCTTCTAGATACGCCCACCGTCAAAAACCCGTTAGCTGTACTGAAGTACAGGGAATGGGTTTCGCCATACCCTGTCAAGACAATGGCGGAAAGCCGGGCGGCTCACGCCAGCAAGAAAGCGCCAAGGCATCGGGAAATACCCGTACAGTGTTGAAACGGCGGGCCCGTCAGCACCACCGCGAGGCGCAAACCCCGTACCGAGTTGCACCTCGAACGACCATTCAAAGCAAGCCTTCGTCGTCTTCCACCAGGCTCAGGCGCTGCGCGGAGGCACGCAGGTCCTTGCGCCCCAGCAGCTTCTTCTGTGCCGCGTCCGGCAGATCCGTAAACCGGATCACGCCCTTGTCCGTCAACACCTCGACCAGATCCTCCAGCACCCGGACAAGCTCAAGGTCCGAGGCCTGCAACGCCGCGGGCTCGGCCGCCTCGCCACCCAGAAAGGCAACCAGCTCCGGCGAGTCCGCATCCAGCCACTCGCTGCAGTCCGCGCGCGCCTCCCGGCTGACCATCTCGATCCCGCCACTGGCATCTCGCTTCACGTACATGCCCGCTCCTTCATCCCGTGCCAACCACAAAAAGCCCCACCGGATACTACACCCGGTGGGGCCCTGTCTGCTCCCTCTCAGCGACCAGCTACTGGTCAATCTTCAGCTGTTCGTTATCCATCAATTGCTTGACAAACTCAGCCGAACTCTGGCCATCCATGCTTACCCCTTCCAACACAATGGACTGATTGTGCGCCCAGTCATCATTGTTGTTATTCGGGTTGCCATTATTGTTATTGCCTGGCGAAGTGTCACCTTCCGTTCGTATTTCCAGAACCGTGTTTCCTTCGCCATCCTCTTGCGCGAGGATGTATTCGTCCACATTGTCGGCGTCGGCCCCCACCAAAAGGTCCGAAAGATCGAGTTGGTCGGCGTCACCTTCACCGGTGAAGCCTTGTTGCGAATCGACCGTGAAATCACGCACCACATCCCGAGGCATTGCGTCTGGATCATAGGCCCCGCTATTGAGATCACCGGTCGACGGGACATCTCCGGCCACGTCACCGGGCCAGATGAACGTATCGGCTCCATCATCACCGATCAGCACATCATTGCCGGCGCCCGCCTTGATCTGATCCGCACCCGAGGTGCCCACCAGGATCTCGTCCGCCTCGGTACCCGCAATTGGCGAACCCTCTTCAAGGTCCGTGCCCCAGATCACGTTTAGATCCGGGCTGTCGATTCGGATCGAAAGGGTCGCAACCGCTTCGTCACCGTTCGGATGCGTCAGCTTGTAATCGAAGGTGTCGATGCCCCCGGCATTGGCGACATCATTGGATGCTGTATAGGTGTATGTCCCGTCATCCGTGATGGTCAGATCACCAAACTCTCCAGCCACCCAATGCTCACCCTCGACTTCGACGTACTCGTTCCCGTCAAAGATGCTCAGGGTGGTGTCATCGCTGCCTGGCTCATCGGTACTGCCATCGGCGTTCTCATCCGTAATGACATTCCCTGTAACCGTGTTAGACGCCTGCTGGTCTACTACGATCTCCGAGAATCCGGCTTCTCCGCCCCGAGATCCCCCGAACCAGCTGAAATCATTCGTTTCTCCGGTCAGTTCGAGCCGGTAGTCACCGGGCTCCAGGCCGTCCGGGAAATCTACTGGCACATTAAACTCTGCCCCCTGCGATGATGACGAGCTTCGGGTTATTTCGCCACTCTCAAGCAGCTGTTCACCTTCATCCGGGCCGTCAAAGTACAGTGCCCACGTGAGTTCGGCTTCCCCGCTTTGAGCGATCCCGCTAGAAAACGCCGAAAGCTCGGCCGTCATTGAAACGGAGCCCGAATAACCCTCTTCAATCGTGAATTCGCGGCTCTCCGTCCAATCCGTGCCCTTTTCACGGCCATCGAGCTGCTCCTCAAAGGACTCACCTACAAAGGCCGTATTCAGATTGTCGACCGCGCTCACTGCGCTGGCGTACACAACCTCGGTGCTGTCGACGTCGACATCGCTCCACACACCATCCGTGGAAACTGCTTGGGCCGACACCTCGATCTCATCGGATCCAGCATCGGGACGTACCGTCAATCCATCGATATCGGCCGGGTTCACCGTATAAAGGCCATCGACCGCTGACTGTACGTTGCCGTTCACCAGGAGTTCGCCGCCCTGTACCTCCAGCTGGTAGTAGTCGATCTCGCCCGGGTCATCGATGCTGCCGTCGAGCGAAACCGTGTAGATAGTGGACGTGACATCCAGCTGCCCCTGGATGTTGCTGACATCGACGACTTCGTCCGGATGCGTAGAACGCACCTCGAACACAACCTCCGCTTGACCGTTTTCATCCAGCGTCACCGTCAGCGACTCGTCCTCGGCAGGGAACACGGTGCTATCCGAATTGGCCGGGTCGTACCACGAGGTCTCGTAGAGCTCCTCGCCGTTCACAAAGACCTTAAAGGTGTCCCGCGTACCGCCACGATTCGCCCAAGACGGAAGCCCATCCGGGTTTCCATCTTCCCAGCCACCTTTCGCTTGCTGCGTCCAGCTGAGGTTGAAGGTTTGCCCGGCATTGGCCTGCCCAAAGTCGAACATCAGTGTCTCGGTATCCGCCGGCGGATTGGGATCGTTAATATTCCCATCACCGGAACCGCCGACACCCAGGTCCGCGAAACCATCCTTGAGGACAGTCTCTTGGCCCTCCTCGGAATCGACCGAAACCGAAACCGTCGGAATCAACAGGGTCTCGACCTCAGGCAAATCGACCAGCGCAGGATCAAAGATGATCGGAATCTCATAGCTGGCGGCATCACCATCACCATCTTCCGCATGGAAGGTCACCGGAAGCTCGAAGCTTTCCGACGCATCCATGTAAGTCCCGGACATACCCTTGATGTTGTAATGGCTCCCCTGCCCCGAGGAACCCAGGAAACGGATCTCGTCAAATCCACCTGGTTCACTGATCGACAGACTGTCACCGGACCCTACAAGGTCACCATCGCGGTAGATTTCCCAGCTCGGCGAACCCTGGTTCCCCATCGTGAAATCCAGATCCGTGACGTACTGATTAAAGCTCGCAGACAGGGTTTGCCCGCCATTGATCAGGTTATTTGCGACGCCAATACCACTTCCAGACCAATTGACTGCACCATTTTCTGATGAGAACTGGACCTCCAGACCGTTATCGAACACAAACAGGTCATCATCGATCCCGCCACCAGAGGTCAGGCTTTCCTCGTCGAAGCTGCCCCGCGCCACCGGGTCGAGCGGTTCCAGCACATTGACGATGTAGCTACCATCAATATCCGCCTGAATCGTGAAGACCGGGTCTCCATTTGAATTGTTAGCGGTCAGTGTCGCCGTATCGGCATCGAAACTGAACGTTAGCTTATCGCCTCGGGAGGTCAGAAGGACTTCATCCCCATCGAGCAGCGCCACGAGATACCCGTCGTCATCAACGGATAGTTCGATGTCCTGAATGAATGCTCCATCCTCGTCCGCACCGATGTTGAGGCCGTTGTTGCCTTCTATTGGGCTTTCGGTTATTTCACCGGTAAGGGTGATTCCTTCACCGTCCTTGAATACCGGCGCATCGTCGCGGATCAACACGTCGATGGTGTCATCAGCAACCTGGCCGTTATCGTCGGTCAGCGTGACCGCAATCGAGTCCTTCCAGTCCAGGTTGCGCCCCTGGCCATCGGGATGCTCGATCGGTTCACGGAACTCCAGATCGAAACTGACCTCCCCGGTGTCGCTGTCAAAACCATTAAGGATCAGCAAATTGCCATTGTCGGTTTCGATATCGACCGTGTTGGAGTCATCAAGCGCTTCGAGTTGATCGAGTGTCAGGAGCACAGAGCCATTTTCATCTGTGGCCCCGGCAGCGTTGCTCCCGCTCAAGGTTCCTGCGATTGCCAAGCTGGCGATACCCGCCGGCGCATTGAGTGCGAAGCTGCCTGACTTCACCAACTGGGCGGGATCTGGACTTGTGCCGTTCTCCAGATGCTTCTCGTCGAAGAAGAAATCCTTCTCGCCCAAGCCCGTGATTTCCGGCCCAGGGACCGGAACCCCAGTGACTGCCGACGCCTGGTCACTCAGCTCGAACGGATTTACCCCGTCCTCGGCGATGGTCACCGAGCCTTCAACAGTCGCCGCGAGCTCGTTGCCCGAGACCTGGCCATTACGGATGGCCGCCGCACCGTCCTCGGTCAGCACCACATTGGTACCGTCCAGCGCCAGATAACCGTTGCTGTCCTCGGTCAGACTCAGCTCGATCTCGCCCGCCAGGTCGCCGTCGATGCCGTCCAGGTCCAGATCCGCAGTGACTTCGAACACCACTTCACCCTCGCCCGCCGACTGCGGCCAACCATCGGTGGCACCATCCGCCAGGGCAAGATCCACCGTCAGCTCCGGATTCGGCACCGGCACTTCCACCGATGCATCATCCACGCCGGTAACCGTGAAGGT
>NZ_KB822973.1:21153-78274 GCF_000364985.1 Thioalkalivibrio sp. HL-Eb18 | reverse complement strand
CCAAACAATGTAGAGGGCGTTACGTCAGGTGACCCGTGAGGACTGGTAAACACACCAGTACCAAGGGGAACCATTATGACAGTCCGAATCACGACCACATCAACCAAGGGCGGTGTCGGCAAGACCACCGTCACGGCCAACCTCGGTGCCTACCTCGCAGACCTCGGCTACAAGGTCCTGCTGATCGACGCCGACATCCAGCCCACCTTGTCCAGCTACTTCCCGGTGGACCCGGCCCTGATCGCCGCCGGGGGGCTCACGGAACTCATTACCAACGGCGACACCGACGGCACCGTCACTCCGATCGACATCCCGCTCGACGGCGAGCACGACGGGGCCCTCGACATTGTGCTGTCCAACGACCCCCAGGGTCGGCTGCAGCAATGGATCCTGCACACGCCGGACGGCCGCGTGCGGCTCAAGCACATCCTCGCGGATTACGACGACCTCTATGACGTCGTCCTGCTGGATACCCAGGGGGCTGTCGGCCCCCTGCAGGATGCCGCCGTCCTGGCGGCAGACTTCCTGCTCTCGCCTATTCCCCCGGAAATCCTCTCCGCCCGCGAGTTCGCGCGCGGGACCGTGTCGATGCTTGATCGGCTGCGACCGATGGCGGCCATGGGCGCACCGGTCGGTCCACTTCGCGGCCTCCTCTATCGGGTAGACCGAACCGGAGACGGCCGCGCGATCGCGGACGAACTCCGGCGCGAGGCCACCGGTGAAAGTCGCGGCCAGATCACCATCCTCGATACGTTCATCCCCTCCGCCGTGGCCTACCGCGAGGCGGCCACCCAGCAGGTGCCCGTCCATCGGTGGGAGCCCCACCGGCAAGGCCCTACCCTGTCCGGTGCCGAGACCATGCGCCGCCTCACGGAGGAGCTGCTGCCTCACCTGATCCGGGGAGGGGCACAACATGGCTAAGAAACAGCTGAGTTCCGAGGAGTTGCGCAGCCGCCTGACCGTCGGGCATTTCGGCGATGCGGCGGCGCAGGAGCTGCCGCCAGGCGACCCCCTGACCGTCACGCAGATGGTGCTTGAGATCGACCGGATCCGGCCGTATGACGGAAACCCCCGGCGGCAGCGCAATCCGCAGTACGACGAAATCAAGGCCTCCATCCGGGCGCAGAAGCGCCTGAACAATGCGATCGAAGTCACGCGGCGACCGGACGACGACCTCTATATGGTGCGCGCCGGCGGGAACACGCGGCTGCAGATCCTCAAGGAACTCTATGAGGAGACCGGCGACGAGGCCTATCGCCAGGTGCATGTCCTCTTTCACCCCTGGACCTCGGACCAGGATGTGCTGGGCGCGCACCTGATCGAAAACGAAATGCGCGGCACGATGACGCTGATCGATCGCGCCCTCGCGGTCGATCGGCTGCGCGAGATGTTCGAGGCGGAGGCCGGCGAGAGTCTGAGCCGCAGCGAACTCCAGCGGCGGCTACAGGAGATCGGTTACACCGCCTCTCGGAAACTGCTCATTCGATTTGAGTACGCCGCAAAAACTCTGCTTTCTTGTATCCCTCAAGCGCTCCACGGGGGACTCGGCAACGACGCCGTGGAGAAACTCCGCAAGCTCCATCGGTCGGCCCATGCCGTAGGCGAGTCCCATGGGCGCACCCAGGATGCGGTGGACATGGTGTTTGAGGAGTCCCTCGCCGCCACCGATGCCCCCGATTGGGACCCCGGTGCCGCGCGGCAGGAACTGGAGCGGCGTCTGGCCGAGGAGCTGTCCCTCGATCTGCGCACCGTGCGCATGGAACTCGATACGCCGCCGACGCAGGACCCCGAGGGGACGACGGACCCAGCCGACATGCCCTCGGACGCCGATCCCGGCGCAATGGCCCAACCGACACCGCCCGTCCAGGATGCCCCACCTGACGGGACACCCGGAGCGTTCCCCGGACGTTCCGGGGCCGCAACGGATCCAGTGATCGGTGATGGGGCCGGTGCGGGTGACCCACCTCCTTCCAGCCCACCGGCCGCGGCACCGACTGAGCCCGCGCCCACGCCCGCAGCGGCGCCAACCGTGGCGGAGCTTCGAGATCGGATCTACACGTTGGCCCGGCAGATCGCCACCCGCTACCACTACGCCGATCAGATCCAACCCGTAGACATCGGCTATGGCTACTTCATCGACCTGCCGAGCGAGACGGTCGAGGAGGCGGCGGCCAGGATGAACGGGGTGGAGAACGACTACCGCCTCTGGACCTGGTGGCTGCTGTTCAGCTGGTCGCAGATCGGCCTGCACCCGGACCGCGTCCTGCAGACCGCCCCCACCCATCGCCTGGCCTCAGCGATTCACCGAGGCGACGAGGAGGAGGTCATCGCGCGGCACATCCCCGAGCCACCCTGGCGCGCGCTGGGCGGGATGGTCAGTTCGTGCCTTCGCGACCCCGATTTCGGCGACTTCGTCGCCCTCGTCCAGGCCTGCCGCGACCTGCAGCACCAGGCCGACGCGGACGATCTCGATCCGTGGGAGGGCTGAGCCATGAGCAGCACAGCGGATCTCACCCTCCATGTCCTGCGCTACGCCATGTCCAGGCTGCAGGACGCCGACATGAACGCCCTCAGTGTATTGGGCCTCACACCGGACCAAGCCTCGACCCTCGCCGACATGACGTTCGACGAGCTGGTCGAGATTTCGCGGCTCGGGCATCTGTTCATTGATCTGCAGATCGACGCCGATCGGTTCGATCAGCTGATCGAACGAGCGCGGGGCGAGGTCCAGTCCCGCCAGGTCCAGGACGAGCTGCTGCGGCACCAGGCGGACGCCCGGATGATGGAGGCGCTATTCGGGATGACCACGACGGATGTGGCCCGACGTCGGCGAGTGCTCGGGCTGCCCTCGCAGCCCGGCCGGCCGCGCTCCCCCTCGCCCGAACAGGCTCAGGCGATGTGGGACGCATGGCGGGCCGCGCCGGAGGACCTGCCGGATCCGGATCGCTATCTCCACGTCGCGCGAAGCACGAAAACCTCGGCCGCTGCGGTTTACCGCCTCGTCGCGGAGTGTCAGCACACGCTGGCCCCAACGTATCCGCCGGCCAAGACGACGCAGCCCGTGGTGGACCTGGTGCATCACCAGTTCGGGACCCACCTCTATTCCGCCGGGGGCTCGTCATGACTGAGGAGATCACACCCCGCATCCGAGGGCTCAAGGCGTACCTGGAGGACGCCGCGCGCCAGCTACGGGATCGACCGCCGGACCCCGGCGGGGAGGAGGAAGGCGCAGTCCTGTATTTCGGGAACTGGCATGACTCCCACCCCCGGGCGCTGCTATTCGCGGACGAGCTGGGGCCGACGGACAAGCTCGCCTGGATGGTGATTCAGGCGGGCTCGGATCCCCGGGCCCCCGCCGGATTCCCGTCGTATGACGAGTTCGGCCGCGCCGGCCTCGGGTCCCGGCCCACCATCGCCGCCGCCATCGCCATGCTGCGCATCACTCGATGGATCTCGCTGTGCGATCGCGTCCGCGACGGTCAGGGCCGATACCGGGGGAGCGTCTACGCGATCCACGACGAGGCGGTATCCGTCACCGAGGCGATGTACCTCGATCCGGAGTACATCACCTATCTGGAGAGCCTGACCGATCACGGCCATCGACGGGTGCGCGAGACTGCGCAGCAGGTGCTGTCCACGATCCAGCATCGCCTCGATGCCGACCGCGACCTCACCGATCCCGTGGACACCGGCGGTCGCTTTGAGCGCCGCCTCGCCACCCTGAGCGCCGACCCGGCCGTGCGAGCCGCCGCGAGCCCCTCGGGACGGGCCTGCGGTGCCCAAGTTAAGGAGGCTAACTCGGGTGAGAGCCAAGTAAAGAATCTTAACTCGGTCGCCGATCACCGAGTAAAGAATCTTAACTCGGTGGACCCGCCCGAAGAAAATCCTTCAAAAACAGAAACTTCGTACCAAGTTAAGAATCTTAACTCGGCTCGCGCGCGCGGGGGTAGTAGTAGTTTATATAAACCTACTACTACAAAACCTACCTCTGAGGTATTGGAACCACCGGGCGCGCGCGACAGTGAGGAGGCAGTCGCTGAGCTGCACTACCCCGAGAGCTTCGGTGCCGATCACCGCAAGCTCGCGGACCGATGTCTGCAGGGGTTACCCGCCGACGAGGCCCAGCAGGTCCTGGACGAGGTCGCCGGTGCCATCCGGGATCGCGCTCAAACGGATCCGATCCGCAACCCCTTGCGCTACCTGAGTGCCGTCGCCAAGCGGGCGCGCAGCGGCGATTTCCTGCCGAGCTACGCCGTGGACGCGGCCGAACGACGCCGGCGCAAGGCCGAGCAGGCGGAGCGTGAACGCCGGATCGATCAGGCAAGCGTCCAGCAGGCCGAGGCGCAGGTGGTCACGGTCGAGACCGACACGAACAACGAACTGGTGCAGCGGCTGGAGAAGGCCCGCAGCCGCAGTACCCACCGATCCAAGGAGCCAGGGGCATGATCCTCGACGAACATGACATGCCGTTCAGCCACGGCCGGGCTCGGGTAGTCCGGGATGCGCTGAATCGCGAGACCGACCAGCGGTACGAGCTGGTCGAAGTGTATTGGGGCGACCATCACGCGGGGTATGGCGTGGAACAGGTCGATCCCGATTCACCACCCGAGCCCCCGCCTCGGCCAGCAGACGACGAGGAACCAAGCGAGTCACTGCGACAGGCCGCACGGGAACACCGCCCGGAGTCAGACGGGGAGCCACCCCGAGACCAGTCCGCCAACGCGGACGCCGAGGTGCCGACCTATACCTTGCGCCCGGCGTTGCGCAGCGTATGGCCCACGGTGCTCAAGTTTGTGCTGCTCCTCGCCGTACTGGCCTGGACGCCGGAGATCGTGGCTTGGCTGGGGCAGTTGCCCGATCCAGTAGGTGCGAGCATTGCCGAGTGGCGCATGACCATCCCGGGCATCGGCGAGTTGCCCATCGTGCAGGCAGCACTGTCGATGGTCCTCGGGATCTGGATGGTGCTCACCGCGTTCCGGATCGTGTTCGCGATCTACTACTACCGATTCACCCTCGACCCGGATCGCGTCACGGTGCAGACCGGGATCATTGCGCGCCACCGCCGCACGATGCGCTATGCCAATGCCCGGATCCCGACCCTGGAACAGGGGGTCATTGATCGCCTGATCGGAATCGGCGAGGTCCGGGTGTCCTCGGCGGGCGGCGGCGAAACCGGCGAGATCCGGCTGCACGGGATCCGACGACCCCTGGAGGTGAAGGAGGAGATCCAGCGGCGCGTGGACGCGGTTTGGGATCGCTGAGCCAGACCAGAGGGGGGGTGTGACCCCGTCACACCCTGAGCCAGACCAGAGGGAGGGTGTGACCCCGTCACACCCTGAGCCAGACCAGAGGGGGGTGTGACCCCGTCACACCCTGAGCCAGACCAGAGGGAGGGTGTGACCCCGTCACACCCTGAGCCAGACCAGAGGGAGGGTGTGACCCCGTCACACCCTGAGCCAGACCAGAGGGGGGTGTGACCCCGTCACACCCTGAGCCAGACCAGAGGGGAATGCCCGTGCCGAGGATTGCCACAGTAGACGCAGATCAGGCCCTGGATCGACTGCTGGACGTTGCGCTGAACCGCAGCGGGCAGGCGCGCTCCGTCCGTCGCGTGCTGCTGGCCTGCTACAACGCGCCGGAATGGCCGCTCGACCTGTCCGATCTACGAGGACTCGATCCGGATCTCCAGGCGTCCGCGCTCACGGCCATCGGACTCTTTATGGAAGGTTCCGATCTTTCCGAGCACCGACCCGAAGCTCCCTGGCAGGCAATTTGGGATTTCGCCTGCCGGGAAACGGAGGACGGTGATAGAACACGCTGACCGGGATCGCCCGGCACTCACGACATTAGGAGGCGACCATGGCCGACACGAAACCCATGCCCAACGAGGCCGACCCGATCGTGGACTGGCGTACCGCGAGTTCGTCCCCCGGAGGCCTGCGCGGGTCCGCCGCGATGGAGATCCAGACGCGCCAGGCGCAGCGGCTGGTGCACGGACGCGGAGCCACCGACAAGAAGGCACCCATCATCGGACTCGTGCGCTTCGCGACCACGATGCGGCGGATCTGGCGAGCCGCCGCCTTGGATGATCCGTGGGCCGACTGGAAACTGCTGCAGACCTATGAGTCCCTCACGGAGAACCGCGAGGGCATCAATGCCCTCCGGGAACAGACCGAGCGCCTCCTGGCCTCGATGCCCGGTATCGAGATCGATGTGGCTCAGAGCCAGAGTCCGTGCACCGTCCCACTGGAGTTCTCGAACCCCTACGGATTTATGGGCGCCTACCTGATCGCCGACTTCGATCGAACCGCACGCGCCATCCTGACCGCACGCCACGTCGGGCTCATGGGCCGGGACGAGAGCGAGCGGATGCTGTATCAGGGTGGCCGACTGGTCCGCAGTGCGTTCAATGCACCGCAGGGATTCCAGTATCAGGGCGTGACCCGAGACGACGTGGCGGCTGGCACAGCGAAAGCCCGACAGGCAATCGAGAACCTCGGTCTGCCGCCGAAGGAAGTCCTGGAGGGGACCTTGCGCGCGCCGGTGGCACCCGATATTCGGGACCCGAAAGCGCGTAGCGAGCCGCCCCCGGGGCTCTATGACGACGAGGACGACGATGAAGCCGACGCCCCTGCAGGCGAACGGGCCGAATCCTACGGCTCGGCCGTGGCTCAGGAAACCGGAACGTGATGGACCTTGTTCGGTCGCCTGGCTCAGATGCACGGAGAGTAGTTATAGCCGAAGGCCTGCCATGTAGTTACGCCCTAAAGGGCCCTTTAAGGGTAAGGGGGCGGCGGGGCCACTGGAGAGGGATACATGAAACTCGCTGACGCACGTAAGCGAATGCAGGTTCTCGAAACCGAGCTACGGCAGATCGATGACCAGATGGACCAGCTGGTGCAGGAGTTCAAGAACACGTACCAGCGGCCCTGGGTCGCGCATCCCGCGATCCATCGTTCCCGGCGGGAAGGTGGGTCCGTGTTCCGGTGGCGTCTACGTGGATTCGACGGCATCGGCCAGTCCTGGCTGATGTTTACGTCGGACATGCTGCAGGAGGCACTTTCCCGCGAGGGCGTACCCCTGCGAACGCGTCTGGCGTGGCTGAAGATCGAACGTCGAGGGCGGATCCTCACGTTCGAGCACCGCAGGAGGAACTACGAGCGGCTGCGCCTCAAGGACCTGGTCACCCAGCTCCAGGGCTTGAACGCGCTGGAAGACCAATGGAGCGGTGGAGGGAGCCATGCTGAATGACACCATGAGTCAGAAACTGCGAGAGGGTATCCGTAAGTCTGCCCGGGCGATGCGCCGGTCAATCGGCAGCATGACCATGGAAGAGGCGGCCAGGGCGGGTCATATCGTGCCGCTGGACGGCTGGAATGGTCTTGACCTAGTGGAACTCGACGAGCTTTTCGACGAGCTCGATCAGGCGCGCGCACTACGTGTCATTTGGCGGGCACGAACGGAGTTCGGCATCGACGTCACAGGACCCGACCACGCGTTGGAGCAGATTCGCCACCACCGCCTGGGTGATCGGCAACGGTTCCAGCTCGTGACGATCGCGAAAATCGAGACGGCGAGAGCCGCCGCGTAACCGCTATCCCGATAGTGGAACCCTGAGCCAGAGCAGAGGGGGGTGTAACCCCGTTACACCCTGAGCCAGTAGTAGGACGAGTCGGCATCTTTCGGCCAAAACCACCCCGCTTCACTTCAGGATTTCGCCTAGCTTCCGGATGGGGCGCCGCGCACGCTGACATCGAACCCATGTCCGGTGCGAATCAATGTCCAATGCCTTTTCCGGTCGCGGCAACCTTGGCGCGGCGCCCACGCTCCGCCATGCCGAGCGCGGCGGCGAATCAACCCCCGTCACCAACCTCCGCATCTTCTTTGATCGACCGAAGCCCGACGGCAACGGCGGCTTTGAAGACAAGGGCGGGTTCTGGCTGGACGTAGCCTTGTGGGGCCCCCGTGCCGAACAGGCCGCGCGCCTGCTGCCGAAGGGCGCTCGGGTCCACGTCGAGGGAGAGCTGTTCGAGTCCACATGGAGCGACCGCGAGACCGGCGAGGAACGATCCCGCCTCGAAGTCCGCGCGACCGCCGTCGATCTGGACCTTGCACGCGTCGAGGACGTGACGTTCCGGCGACGGGACGACAGCGCGGGAGCGACGGATGCCTGAGACCCCGTTCGCCCGTGCACGCTGCGATGCCTGCATCTATTGGCACCGCCTGAGCACCAATGAAGGCTCCTGCCGACGCCACCCCCCGGGACTGCTGCAACCCGTAGGCGAGAGCGACGGACCGTTCCCCCTGACGAAGGCGATCCACTGGTGCGGCGAGTGGACGCATCCCGACGAGGCCAGCTGAGGCATGCCCTTGTATCAGGCCCAACTGGTGGAACTCGGTCGCGTGGTCGCCACGACCCGCTTTGAGGCGCACAGCGACCAGGCGGCCGGGAAGGAGGCCGACGAAAGCGCCGACTGGCGCAGAGGGCAATGGGCCGCGGTCACCCGCGTACCCACGAAGCCAGAACCCACGATCGCATCGCGCGTAGCCGCCGATGACCCAACCAAGGAAGAAGGAGACACTCCATGACGAACGGAACGATCACCCGCACCCTCCTCGCCGGTGCCGCTATCGCGGCCCTGTCCGGCTGCATTGTGATTGAGGAGACGCGACCGACGACCTCCAGCAGCTCCACGGCCGGATCCAGCAGCCAGGCCTCCGGACAGCAGCAGTACGCGAACGAGATCCTCAACTTCGAGGTCACCACCGCCACCGACGTCGATACGGCCTTCAACCGCATCCGCCGCCAGTTCGGGTATCTGCCCCTGGAACAGCGCACCAATCCCGCCGGACAGCCGTGGCTGGAGGCCTCGGACGCCTACCATTTCCATGAAAACCCCGGATCCTTCTACTCCGTGCGGGACTACCGCGAAATCCTCGGTCACGCCGGCGTGGTGCAGATGGATATTTCCCGGGAGGGCAGCGGCAGTCACATCGCCGTGGAGTATTACGAGGGCACGGACAGCGTAGACGGCTTCCCGGCCACGGACGCGTTCATGGACCGCTTCCGCGCGAAAGTGCGCTCCACGGTCGAGTAGGTCCGGTCGTGCGACTGTTTCTTGCGGAAAAGCCCTCACAAGCCCGCGATATTGCGCGCGTACTCGGCGCTTCGCGCAAGGAAAATGCGTGTATTCGCGGGGATGGGGTGACAGTCACCTGGTGCTTCGGGCACCTGCTGGAAATGGCCCCGCCACAAGACTATGACCCGGCGCTCAAGCAGTGGCGCGTGGAGACGCTTCCCATCCTGCCGGACCAGTGGCGGATGAACGTGCGACCCAAGGTGAAGGGGCACTTTTCCAGCATCCGGTCCCTGCTGAAACAGGCCTCCGAAGTCGTCGTCGCGACGGACGCCGACCGGGAAGGCGAGACGATTGCGCGCGAGGTGCTGGATCTGTGTGCCTACCGGGGGCCGATCCAGCGCCTCTGGCTCGCCGCGCTGGACGAGGCCAGCGTGCGCAAGGCCCTCGCCAACCTGCTACCGGGGGATCAAACCTTCCCCTTGTACCGGGCCGGCGTGGCGCGCGCCCGTGCCGACTGGCTTGTGGGCATGAACCTCACGCGGGCCTACACCCTCGCGGCTCGGGCCCGAGGCTATGACGGCGTTCTGTCCGTGGGGCGCGTCCAGACGCCCACCCTCAAGCTCGTGGTTGATCGTGACCGCGCGATCGAACAGTTCAAGCCAGTCCCGTACTACGAGGTATCGGTCCGCTGCGGCCACACGAACGGCTCCTGGGAGGCTCGATGGGTGCCACCCGAGGGAGTGAGTGACTCCGAAGGCCGCTGTACCAGTCAACAGGCGGCCGCCTCTGTGGCGCAGCGTGTACAGGGGGTGCAAGGCACCGTGACCCTGGCGCAGACCGAGCGCAAGCGCGAGAACGCGCCGCTGCCCTACGATCTCTCGACGCTGCAACAGGAGGCATCGAAACGGCTGGGGATGGGGGCGCAGGAGGTCCTCGATACCGCACAGTCGTTGTACGAGAAGCACAAAGCCACCTCCTATCCCCGGACCGACTGCCGCTACCTGCCCGTCAGCCAGCACGGCGAGGCACGCGACGTCCTGCAGGGACTGATGCAGAGCGACTCGACCATCGAACACCTGGTCGAAGGCGCGGATGCCGCCGTACAGGGACGCTGCTGGAACGATGCGAAGATCACGGCGCACCACGCCATCATCCCGACCACCGCCGTCGCGGATGTCCACGCGATGTCGTCGCGGGAACAGGCGGTCTACGACCTGATCCGACGCCGTTTCATTGCACAGTTCTATCCCGCCTACGAGTACGACCAGACGCGGCTGGAAGTCGCGGCCGAAGGCGAAACGTTCCGCACGCAGGGGCGCGTCAATCGCCGAACCGGTTGGCGTGTACTGATCCAGACGGACGCTTCGGCCGAGGAGCGCGCCGAAAGCGACCAGGCCCTTCCCAACGTGCAGAAAGGCGACCCCGTCTCACTGGCCGGCGCGCAGATCCGCGACAAGGAAACCACCCCGCCGGAACGCTTTACCCAGGGCACGCTGCTCGCCGCCATGAAGAACATCGCCCGCGAGATCGCGGACGAGCGGCTGCGGCGCGTCCTGAAAGAGAACACGGGCATCGGCACGGAGGCGACGCGCGCCGGGATCATCCAGACCCTCATGGATCGCGGTTACCTGGATGAGCGCAAGAAGAAGCTCACGTCCACGGCCGCCGCCCGGTCGCTGATCGATGCGCTGCCGGATCCGGTGAAGGACCCGTCCACCACGGCCCTGTGGGAACAGGCACTGGACCAGATCGCCAACGGAGAAGGCGAGATCGACGGGTTCCTGCAACGGCAGTCCGAATGGGTCAAGCGACTGGTGCAGAACGTTCAACAGCAGGGCGCCGACGCGGTTCAGGTCGAGGCGCAGGCCCAGCACGCCTGCCCCGCATGCGGTTCGCCCATGCGGCGCCGCAAGGGCGGGTCCGGGGCGTTTTGGGGTTGTACCCGCTATCCGGACTGCACGACCACGCTGCCCGACCAGGGCGGAAAACCCGGCAAGGCCCCAAAACAGGGGCCGGTCGGGCAGTGCGGCTGCGCCCAGCAGGGCAACATCAAGGAATCACCCAAGGCCTGGCAGTGCGAAGCGTGCAACGCCATTGTCTGGAAGCAGGTCAGTGGCAAGAAGCTGACCGAGACCCAGGCGCTCACGCTGTTCGCGGGGGATCGGGTACAGCTCAAGGGTCTCAAGAGCAAGCGGACTGGCAAAACCTTTGATGCCGGTGCGAAACTATCGGAAGGCAAGGTGCAGCTGCAGTTCGACTGACTGCGCCAGACAACAGGAGATCCCATGGCGATCATCCGCTTCCCCATCGAGCGCCGCGATCACTGCGCTTCCGGCGCCACGGTGGAACACCCGGAACACGGGATCTGCGAAGTCCTGGATATTCCGGACGACGCCCCGATGCAGCGCCTGCTCTACCGGGAGCGGGACCACGCATGGGTGGAGGCCGATGTGCGGGAGCTGCGCCAGATCGAGCGCCCGCTCGACCCGCATGAATTGACAGACGATTATTGGGAAGGATAAAACTAGAAGCGTCACACGGCTTTACCGCCCGCCTGAGCGCATCAGGCCCCTGAAAGCACCGCCCGGACCGGGTAGCGGTGCGCTGGCCCAGCCAGTCGGTCCTGCTGTATTCCATCCACCCACGCCGGGGAGAGCCTCCCCCCGGTTGGGCGCGTCTCTTTCGGCTATTCTCGAAGGAGGCGCCTTTGAACAAGAAGCTCACTGTGAACATCACTAAGCTCAAGGACGACACCCGAAAGATCGGCATTGCGCTGACCGTCGGTGCAGTTCTGGCTTATTTTTTTGACGCCGCTTCCATCGCGGATTCGTTCCTCGTTCTAATGTGGGGACTTATTCTCGTGGTTGTAGGCAACATCCAAATCGCAGAAGGGGATTAACAATGTTCGACATTGGTCCAGTTGGCATCATGGCTACGGTCATTGGTGTCTTCTTCCTCGCCCTGAACGTCTGGATCTTGCGTCAGGAACTTCGCAGCAGTCGCAACAAGAAAAAGTAGCGCCTCGCGCTACCTTCACCCTCCCGGGGAAACCAATCCCCGGACGGGCATGGTTTCTCCGGATTCATCACTGATAGGAGAAACACCATGTCTGAGAACAAATACTTCGATCTTCACATCACCGGCCTTGGCTACCTGAATCGGGTGCGCGAGGTGAGCCCCAAGAAGGGGGCGTCCTTCTATGCGTGCGACATCGTCGCGCTGCATGGATCCGCTGACGCCCCGGACAAGACCCGGTTCGATTGCCGGGTCAGCGGGGCGGAAGCCGAGCGTCTGATCAAGGCGGCCAAGTCCTACGTCGATGAAGATCGCAAGGTCCTCATCGGATTCAAGCTGGGTGATCTGTACCCGGATCTGTTCGAGTATCAGAAAGGCGAGAAAGCCGGTCAGACCGGCGTTTCGCTGAAAGCTCGGCTGCTCCGGATCGCCTGGGTCAAGGTGGACGGCGAAACCGTCTACACCGCATCGGCGGACTCGACTCAGGAACCGGAAAGCTCCGCCGCCTGAATCCGGCAGACCGTTCGCCAGGGGGATCCTCTCACCCCCTGGCAACGGGGTGTCTCCGTTGTGGGACACCACCGATCCCTCTTGCCACGGCAGGAGGGATCGGGGTGTCCCACAACTGACGGAGAAGCCCCATGAAAGCTCGCACCATCACCAAGCTCTTTCGTTCGCTCGACTCGGTTTCCGAGGCCCTCAAGTGCGGTTTCCAGGTACTGGATACCCGCACCCTGGAGCCCATTACGGATGCCGATCTGGAACAGCTTTCCACGTCCGATCTTGACCATCTGGAAATGCGGATCGGTTGATCGTGCCGACGCCCCTTCGGGGGCGTCATTCCCGAGGGTCGCGCGCGATCCTGGGGAATGACGGCTTTACCGCCCGCCTGAGCGTATCAGGCCCCTTAAAACCCTTCCGGATCGGGAAGAAGGGTGCCGGCACTGCCGGTCGATCCATTTCCTTCACCCACCACGGGGACAACTGACCCCGTGGGGGCAGTCTGTCCCCATTACTCGGAGACAGACTCATGCGAGGACTTCACATCAGCCGGAAACACGAAGGCATGGCATTCAAGCGCGCGGGCGAGCGCGTGGACCTTCGGTTCACTCAGCCCGAATACACCAAGCGCCAACCGGCACGGGTGACTCCACCTCCGCGTCACTGGTGCCTTGAAGCACCCTGCTGACCGACCGATGCGCCGATCCCCAAGACTTTGTCCTGGGGATCGGCTCTTCTTTCGTGGCGTCATTCCCGAGGGTCGCGGGCGATCCTGGGGAATGACGGCTTTACCGCCCGCCTGAGCGTATCAGGCCCCTGAAGCACCCCCGGATCGGGCAGGGGTGCGCCGGCTCGCCGGTCGATCCATTCACTTCACCCTGAACGATAGGAGCAAACCAATGGCATTGAGTACATTGGAGATACACCAAGACGATGGAACAATCGTGATCGCGGAACTCTGCGTCTACGGGCACAACGATTTCGACTGTGACTACTGGCTTGTCGATCCTGAGTCGTGGGTCAAGGGCGAGGACGGGTCCTTGGTTTTCAACCGGGAGAACGCTCGGTTGTTGCCACATCAGCCCAACGAAGAAACGCGCGCCGCCGCAGCACGCGCGGCGCGCGATGTCTGGCGCAACCGCCGACGTGACGGTCTCTTCGCGGAATGACGGCTTTACCGCCCGCCTGAGCGTATCAGGCCCCTGAAAGCACCCCCGGATCGGGCAGGGGTGCGCCGGCTTCGCCGGTCGATCCATTCCTTCACCCACCACGGGGAGAGCACTCCCCTGTGGGGCGCTCTCCGTTCACAGACAGGAGAGCATCGATGGACAAGGAAACCATCAAGGCGTTTATCGCCTGGCTGGAAGCGGCGACCGAACAGGAGATCCTGGATCGGCGTCAGCAAGCGTTGAACGCTCAGGTGAGCACTCGGGAGGGACGTGCCGACATCAATCTTGCGCTTCGTCTAATCGACGAGGAGCTGCTGGCACGTCTCGATCTGAAGTCGCAATCGCACTGAGCTTTACCGCGCGCGGTTTGAGTTGATCGTTGATCTGCTCGAACCGCTCGGTTTCGCCCCTGAACAAGGCGCGTGTCAGCGCCTGTTCCAGGGTGGAACGTTGACCTTCAATGACCTTCATCACCGGCGCCTCGCTGCTCGGGTGCGAACGGTCAACATACCATTTCAACCCCCGTGGGGCAGTCGGATCCCACGGGGATCGGTCTGTCCCCATTTTCATGCGCAGGAGACAGACCATGTCCAAGAAAGAAGCCTCCAAGGACCTGTACCAGGAAGTGACCGATCAGATCGTTACGGCCCTGGAAAACGGTGTCGTGCCCTGGGTCAAACCCTGGGATGGCGACAAGGCGGCGCTGGCGAGTGGAATGCCCGTCAATGCCGCGACCAATCGCCCCTACCACGGGGTCAACGTCATGCTCCTGTGGATGCGGGAGGTGGCACACGGGTATTCCACCAGTCGGTGGATGACCTTCAAGCAGGCGAAGGATGCCGGCGGATCGGTGCGCAAGGGCGAGAAAAGCACGCTGGCCGTGTTTTTCAAGCCAATCCAGCGGCAGAAAACCGACCGCGATGGCAAGCCGGTGACGGACGAGAAGGGCGAGCCGGTAATGAAAACCGTGCCGATCCTTCGGGCCTTCAAGCTCTTCAACGTGGACCAGATCGATGATCTGGAGGACCGGTATCGCGTGGGTCCCACCGGGGACGCCCCGGAACCGAGCTTCACGCCCATCGAGGCCGCGGAATCGGTGCTGGAGTCCTCCGGGGCTCTGATCCGACACGGGGGCGACCGGGCGTTCTATTCGCCCGAGCTGGATTACATCCAGTTGCCCCCGAAAGCGTCGTTTCGGGAAGAGGCCGGTTATTACGCCACGGCACTCCACGAACTCACGCACTGGACGGGGCACGAGTCCCGCCTCGCGCGCGAGGGGATCGTGGAGTTTGATCACTTCGGGTCCGAACGCTATGCGTTCGAGGAGCTGGTCGCCGAGTTGGGCGCTGCCTTCCTGTGTGCCGAGATCGGTATCCAGGGGGATCTTCGCCACGAGGGCTATATCGGCTCCTGGGTCCGGAAGCTCAAGGAGGACAAGCGGGCCATTTTCCGGGCCGCAAGCCAAGCCCGGAAAGCCGCTGAACACCTGCGGCCGGAGGCCGAGGTGCAGTCCGAGGAGGCGGGATGAATCCCGCCACCCTGGAAGCCCTGAACCAGCTCGCCGACGCGGCGGAGTCACCGACGGGACAGGGACGGCACGTCCGTCTCTTTCTGCTCGGTCTCTTCAACGGCCAGGAATTTCCGTTCGACCTTACCCGACTCCGGGTAATCGATCCGGACCTTCAGGTCGCTGCGCTGCGCGTACTGGCGTTCGACATGCGTTCCGGAACGGAGATCGACCACTGGATCTCCGGCGGAGCCGAGCGTCTCGCCCGTTGGGTGAGGCTTGAAATCCACTCTCAACCCTGACGGCCTTCGGGCCGTCATTCCCGAGGGTCGCGCGCGGCCCTGGGGAATGACGGCTTTACCGCCCGCCTGAGCGTATCAGGCCCCTGAAAGCACCCCCGGATCGGGCAGGGGTGCGCCGGCTCGCCGGTCGATCCATTCACTTCACCCACCACGGGGACACCGTCCCTCGTGGGGGCGGTCTGTCCCCAACACTCGGAGACAGACCATGACTGCGCGTATCAAGATCACGTTCGAGCGATGGAAGCCCGTCGATCTGGAACTTGGCGAACCCTCACAGCGGGGATGGATCGATTCCGAGGGCGTCCGAATGGACCCCGAAGATCCCGAGGACCGGTCGGCGGTCGAAGCGGCCGTGGAGTTCCTCAATCGCAAGGGAGC
The DNA here is from genome assembly GCF_000364985.1 of Thioalkalivibrio sp. HL-Eb18. Taxonomy (NCBI): domain Bacteria; kingdom Pseudomonadati; phylum Pseudomonadota; class Gammaproteobacteria; order Chromatiales; family Ectothiorhodospiraceae; genus Thioalkalivibrio; species Thioalkalivibrio sp. HL-Eb18. Next base: position 62,322 of record NZ_KB822973.1, on the reverse strand, counting down.
TGTTCACCCCTCCAGTGATCCCCCAACCGGCATCGACCTGTGGTTCTCCACTGAACCCGAGATCGATTTCGAGACCGGGGATCAGGAGATCCGGAGTTACCACCTCAAGGGGTTTTCCGTGGAGGAAGAACTCCAGGTGTTCCACCGGATCCGGTACGGCTAACGCCCCGGGCGGCAGACGCGATCTGCGCGCTCACTTCCTTTTACCCACCACGGGGACACCGTCCCCCGTGGGGGCGGTCTGTCCCCTTCATCTAGGAGATAGACCATGACTTCTTGCACTGAAATCGATCTGTCGATTCACCGTAACCGCGTCCCGGACCTCGAACGGATCCAGATCCTGCCGAGATACCTCGGGGCACATGCCCTGACCTTTGAAAATTGCGTGTTCGATACGCTCGGCGCCCTCGTGGATTCCTACAGAGGCGGCTTTTGGGAGTTCTACGAACTTTCCAATGGAGGCTTTTACATGGCCCCCGAGCAGGACCGGAACCTGCACGTCGTCGTGCCCGGGAACGGCTATGAAGGCGAGGTGAGCCCGGATGCGGCGGGCATCATTGCCTGCCTGTTCGCCTTCAACGCGATGGCCTGGCGCTTTCGCGAAGATCGGCACGTCAACCTGTACCACTGGTTGAGGGATTACGCGCTGGACCACGACGAGTCCGGTGAGATCCTTCGCGCGATCGACTAGCCAACGGCATTCCATTCCCCAAAAGGGCGACGGCCCCTTTGGGGGCGGTCGCCCCTCTATACAGGAGACTGACCGTGGAATCTCAACATCACTCCATTCTTGGGGACCTGATCCCCATGGACCGAGGGCTGTACGCCCTTGGCTCGGACGCGACCCGGATCATGGTGTGCCATGGCCCGGGCGTATTCCTGCTCAACTCGCACGCACTGGAGCCGATGGACACGTCGCCCGGTGCCCTGCGTGCTCAGGCACTCGAACACCTGGCGTTTCTCGCCGAAATCGAGCCGATCGAATCGCTGGCTTTGGCGGTTGCGACCGGCAAGCAAGCCGCTTGACCACACGCCCCTTCGGGGGCGTCATTCCCGAGGGTCGCGCGCGGCCCTGGGGAATGACGGCTTTACCGCCCGCCTGAGCGTATCAGGCCCCTGAAAGCACCCCCCGGATCGGGCAGGGGTGCGTCGGCACCAAGCCGGTCGGTCCATATCTTTTACCCACCACGGGGACACCGTCCCCCGTGGGGGCGGTCTGTCCCCTCCATGCAGGAGATAGACCTATGCTGATCAAAACGATTGCTCATGCGCGCATTGCCGATCTGAAACCGATTTCCCGGGGACGATTCGAGCTGTGTCGCTCTGGCACTCGATACCGCATCGGTATTCAACCCAACGGATCCATTCGGCTCCTATCCGTCTCGTCCGCCCGCGCGGCCTGACGGCTCTCAACCCACCACGGGGACACCGCTCCCCGTGGGGGCGGTCTGTCCCCTCCATGCAGGAGACTGACCATGTCCATGCTGATTCACATCGTCCCCGACACGGACCCCTTCAACCCACGCGAAGACTGCGACAACCTCCTCGGTAACATGGTGTGCTGGCACAGCCGCTATGAACTGGGAGACGAACAGCCGGCAGACAGCCCCCGCGAGTGGGCGCTGCAGGTGGCATGCGAGTTCAACCCCTCCATTGAAGATCAGGTCGAGCGTTTCGCCGACCGACTGTGGGACCGTCTGGACTCCACCGAGCCTCGCCTGGAGAAGCGGCTGCACGAGCACAGCCAACAGGTGATCCAGTTCCAACAAGAGAAGGTGGATGCGATCCTCGATCGATACATGATCATGGTGCCGCTTTACCTCTATGACCACTCGGGGGTCACGATGTCCACCCGACCATTCAGCTGTCCATGGGATAGCGGTCAGGTCGGGTGGATCTACGTGACCCGCGAAGACGCCCGCCGCGCGTTCGGGTGGAAGCGTCTGAGCCCGAGACGGGAGGCGCGAATCCGCTCGATCCTGGAGGCCGAGGTCGCCACTTACGACCAATACCTGCAGGGCGAGGTGTACGGATACGTCGTCTATGAGAACGGGGTCGAGGTGGATTCCTGCTGGGGCTTTTTCTCCGATGCGTTCGGCGAGGACTACCGGCAAAACGGCATGGCCGATCACTGGCCGGACGGATGGGAGAACGCCCAAATCGTCGTGTCCATGGATCCGCATGACCAGCTCGAAGTGGCCTAGTGGTCACATTGCCATGAGCCGCGAGCATCGAATGTTGTTCGCAGCATCTACCCTGACGGCCTTCGGGCCGTCATTCCCCAGGGTCGCGCGCGGCCCTGGGGAATGACGGCTTTACCGCCCGCCTGAGCGTATCAGGCACCCTTAAAGCCCCTCCGGACCGGGAGGCGGGGCCCGGCACCGCCGGTCGGTCCATTTACTTCACCCACCACGGGGACACCGCTCCCCGTGGGGCGGTCTGTCCCGACACTCTGAGGAGACCGCTATAATGGAAAGCATGATTGCGTTCGACACCCATGCCTACGTCAAGAAGCTCCGCTCCGCCGGTGTATCGGAGGAGCAGGCGGAAGTGCAAGCGCAGGCGATGCTGGAGCTCATGGAATCGAGGGTGGCCACGAAGGAGGATTTCCGGCTCCTTCGCGAGCAGATGGCCACGAAGGAGGACCTCCGAGAACTGGAAGCCCGTATGGCCTCCAAGGGGGACCTCCGGGAGATCGGATCGAGGATCGATTCGATCGAGTCGCGTATGGCCTCCAAGGAGGACCTAAAGGCGTTCGTGACCCGTGCCGAAATGTACCGGGCCCTGCTCATTCAAACCGGCGCGATCCTGGCCTCCATGTTCGCCATGCTGCAGTTGATGTGACCACCGGACCGTCTCCGGGGAGTCCCATTCCTTAAAACGACGCCCCTTCGGGGGCGTCATTCCCCAGGGCCGCACGCGACCCTGGGGAATGACGGCTTTACCGCCCGCCTGAGCGTATCAGGCCCCTGAAAGCACCCCCGGATCGGGCAGGGGTGCGCCGGCTTCGCCGGTCGATCCACTCACTTCACCCACCACGGGGACAACCGATCCCCGTAGGGGCGGTCTGTCCCCTCCATGCAGGAGACAGACACATGCACACCTATGAACTCGCGGAGCTGTATCGCGACCCGCTGTACCAGAAGCGACTCCTGGAGGTCGGCACACGCGCGGAACTGCTTGCCTGGGCCGCCTGGAATGACCCCAATGGGGTGTTTCTCGACATGGACTGTGATGCCGAGGGCCTACCACGACTGAGCCGAGCGGAGGCCGCCAACGCGGTTTTAGGGATGATCGATTTCCCCCGGATCGCGGCGGCATCGCTTCCTTCGCCGGAATACCGCACCCTGCGGGTGTCCGACGAGGGCTCACCCCTGGTGGGCGACTACGTCGCCACGCTTCCTGCTCCGGACGCTCTCGGGAGACTGAGGACGCTACGGAAGGAAGCGAAGGCACTCGGCGGAACTACGTGGAGCAATGCGCGCGCGGACGTGGTCGAACTTCCGTGCGACGACGGGGAGCGACTGCAGCACGTCTTCCGCTGGATCTAATCTTGACGGCCTTCGGGCCGTCATTCCCGAGAGCCGACCGCGACCCTCGGGAATGACGGCGGAGATTCAGCATTTGCAGTCTGGAGGATTGCCCGGAATGGGCCCTTGCGGTTGAATGCGTATTACACCGCCCGCCTGAGCGTATCAGGCCCCTTGCCGACGCCCGTCGGCAAAAGCCCCTACGCGCCGAGAGTGGGGGCGCCGTATTTTCCCCTTTGCGGCGCGGCGCTGTCGGCTGATCCAATTTTGTCCCTGGCTCGGGTCAGTCGATCAATACCGAGCCTCGGTGGAGGTTCACAAGTCAACTCGTTGGGCCCTCCGGGCCCGGCACGAGTTCTTCTCGAATGGTTTAGGGAGGTCTCCCCACGGCGGGTGAAATGCGTCCGCCGTGGGGAGACCTTGGTCTCCGTGATCAAAATCACTGGCCGCCCACCGCCAGATGCAGCGTGGGTCCCTTTGTGCGGTACTGCCGCGCCATTCGAGATAGATCCATCCCCCCAAAACCATGGATCGCCGGAATACGACTCGCTACTTGCAGGAGGGTGAGATCGCTCCGCCCTGGGGAAACCTCCCACTCGACCGGGCCCTCGCACAATCGACGCGCCCGGTCCTGAAGCACCTCAATCGAAGTCAACTCGCGGATCAGCCACCCCCGACCCAACCGGGGTGGCTGGTTACGTTTTGCCCACGCCTGGCAAGTCCTTGTTCCCTCGCTTTCTTCCCTCTCTTTCCCATGCAGTTATCCCCAGTTTTTGTGGATAACGCAAAAACCCTTCGCGCTCGCTTCAGGATTTTTCGTAGTCGCCACACGCGGGACCCGGAGAATTGGCGACGTCCGCTGCCTTGGCGGCGGGCAGCCCATACCCCTTAGGGCTGGTGCCCGCGCCTCCTTTGGCGCGGGTCTTTATTCCAAGCAGGCGAGGCAAGACATGCGAACACGGTTACCCGCACTCCTTGTGGCGCTGGCGTTCACCTCCTGGGGAACCGCTGCGGCCAGTGACATTCAGGTGGGTCGATACCTCACCGCCACCGATGCGCCCGCACCCGAGCAGGTGCAGCCCCTGCAGGTCACGGTCCAGATGGATTTCCCGTCGGACGTCCGGCACGTCGGCTCCGCGCTCACCTACCTCCTGACACACAGCGGGTATCGACTGGAGGACCCGGCCAAGGCGGACCCGGCCATGCGGGTGCTCCTGACCCGACCGCTTCCCGAGGTGCATCGAGAGCTGGGGCCCCTGAGCCTTGAGAATGCGCTGACCACCCTCGCCGGCCCCACCTGGCGCCTGGTCGTCGATCCCGCCATGCGGGAAATCTCCTACGAGCCGCGTGCGCCTTATGCCGAGTCCGCACGGGCGCGAGGTCACGCGATCAAAGCCGACACCGTGCGCGACGTGCTCGCGCCACAGCCCCCAACAGCCCGCCTGTATGGTCCGGTTCAGCGCGGCGAGACCCTCGGTTCCATCGCCGAGGCGATTTCGCCGGAGCAGCCGACGCGCATGGCCGCCGCGCTGTTCGAGGCCAACCCGCACGCGTTCTTCCCGGCCAATGCGCCGAACCCGAATCAGCTCCGCACCGGCGCCGAACTGGAGATCCCCAGCGACGAGGTGGCCGCCCGGTATGCCCCGTCCCGCGCCCGGTCGATTCTGCGAGGTGATCAATGAGCACGAACGAGAAGTCGGACCATCGTCCAGCGCCTCAGCCCATCCCGCGCTGGCTCAAGATCGCGGGGCCGGTCGTCGGCCTCGCCGTCGTAACGGGGTTGCTCCTGATGTTCATCGGCGGCGGAGGGGCCGAAACCGAGGAACCCGAGCCCGTGCCGGCCGAACCGGTCGCGGAGGCAGATGGAGCGGACTTCAACGAACAGGAAATGCTGCTCGCCTCCCTGGAGGCGCGGGTCGCCAGTCAGGACGAGGAGCTGCGTGAGCTGCGCTCCGAGCAACGCGACTTCCGCGACAAGCTCGACGGGCTGGAGTCCGCGCTCGACAACCAGGGCCCCGATCAGGCCGTGACCGACCGACTGGAAGCTCTGCAGGGTGAACTGATGGATCTCCGTGCCGAGGTGGAGTCCTCGGAGACCCTGGAGCCCATCGAGGCGCTGAGGGGCGATCTGAGCGCCACGCAGCGCCGCGTCGCCCGCCTGGAGGAAACGCCTGAAACGCCGGAACCGAACGCCACCCTGACGGGTATCGAACACTGGGGGGCTCGCCACTTCGCCATCCTGGAAGGCGCGAGTGGCCGCGAGCGTATCCGCGTGGGCGGGCGCTACGGGCAATGGACGCTGGAAAGCCTCGATCCGGATGCAGGTGTCGCGGTCCTTCGGCACCCACGCGGGTTCATGCACGCCCTCGCCATCCACGACGAGTAGGAGCAGGAGATCATCATGGGTGGAGCTGTCGTTTTGCTGTTGATTGGGGTCGGCGTCATCGCGGCCACGCACGATCCGGAACCCGAGGTGGCACCCGAGCCGCCCCCCGTCGAGCCCGTCGCGATTCCCGAGCCGCCGCCGACCTGCCTTGACCAGGTCGCCGAGCGAACCCGGGTCGAAGCCGATCTTTCGTCCAAATGGGAACAGCGGGTCTATTTCATTGATGGGCGCCCCTGCATGCGGGGGCGCCCATGACCCGGCCTCGCTACTCCGTGATCGCGTTGCTGGTGACGGCCGGACTGTCCGGCACCGTTCAGGCCAGTTCGGTCGAGTCCGACGCGACCCGCGCCGAGGCCCGAGCGTCCGAAGGCGTCGAAACGGCACCGGCCCGAACACAGCATTGGGATCTCTCCGACGCCGAGTGGGAACGCTACGACGCCATCATGGAGGGTCCACGGGGGCTCTGGTCGCCGGATCTGGACCCGATATGGGTCCTGGGGATTCATGCAGAGACCGAGCGCGAACGTCGGTACTACGCCGAGCTGGCCGTGGAGCAGGAGCGGGATCGCGTCACCGGAGAACTGGCCTTCCAGCATGCCTACGATGCCGCGTGGGATCGCCTCTACCCGGACAGGGTGCTGATCGAGCCGCGTGACCGGTCCGGCTCCGCGACGGGTGCCACACCCCGCATGAGTGAGCCGAGGACCTCCACCCTGGACGACCTCGGTGCGGATGATCGCGTGGTCCTGGTCGCCGCCCGCGACTGCAACCGCTGCGGGGACATCCTGGAACGCGCCGTGGAGCGCTTGCAGGACGGGGCCCAATGGCGGCTGGACGTCTTTCTGACGGATACCGATGCGGATCAGGAGGTGCGCCGATGGGCGGCGGAGAACGCGGTCCCGATCGATCTGGTGCGAGCCGGTCGTATCACCCTCAATCACGACGACGGCACGCTGGCCGATCACGACACGCCCTCGCTGTTGCGGCAATCCGGGCAGCGCTGGCAGCCGGTCTTGCCCTAACGCTCGCGACCCAGGCGGCAGCGGGCGTTCCTGAAGGCTATCACCGTGTCGCTCAGGCCGAGGGTGTTCCGGCCGATGTCCTGTACGCCCTCGCCGCCGCCGAGTCCGGCGCACGGCTGTCCACGGGTGCGGCGCGGCCGTGGCCCTGGACCCTCAACGTAGGTGGGCGGCCGGAGCGATACCGAACGTACCAGGAGGCGCTGGACGCGCTGGAAAGCCACCTCGCGGCCGGGAAGCGGAACATCGATATAGGGCTCATGCAGGTCAACTGGCACTGGCACGAGGAGCGCCTTCAGGACCCGGCGCGGGCCCTCGACCCCTATCGCAACCTCCGCATCGGTGCCGCCATCCTGCGCGAGCAGTACGAACGCAGTGGCCACTGGCTGGAAGCCAGCGGCCTCTATCACGCGCCCTCGAACACCACCAACGCCGCCCGCCACCGAGCCCGCGTCCAACACCATCTGGAGGCTCTGCCGTGATTCCGAAACCCCTTATGGCCGCCCTGCTGCCCCTTCTCTTCGTCTCTGCCTCTGCGCAGGCCCTGGAGGTGATCCTCGATACCGGCGAAGGCCAACCGGCAGGCCCGTACCTGGAGCGGCTGGAGGGCGCCGAGGAGCCGACACCTCGCAATACGGCCGCGCTCCCCCCGTTGAACGACGCGGCCGAGCGCATGCTGCCCATCGAGCCGTCCCGCTTGCGCGTGGCACCGTTGCAGGGGCAGCCGCCGGCGCATGTGCGCGAGACACTCCGAAATATGCCGCGCCCGCTCTGCCTGGTGGGATCGGACTCGCAATCGCTCGCCTGGCTGGAACACCACCGGGTCGCGCTCATGCAGGCGGGGGCCGTGTGCATGCTCGTTCAGGCGGACACCCCCGAGGACCTCGAACGGGTGCGCGACACCGCGCACGGGATCCCGGTCCAACTCTCGCACGGCGATGATCTCGCCGAGCGGTTGCAGCTCGACGTCTACCCGGTCCTGATCTCGCGCGAGGGAATCGAACAGTGAGCCAGCTGCCCGTCGAGGCCCTGCTACGGCCGCCGGTCGAGTTCTACTCCGCCTTTGTGGCCGGCGCCGCCGCCGTCATCGCGGTCGCCGCGCCCTGGGCCCTGATGATGACCCCCTCGATCGCCTGGGTCGCGGCGGCAATGCTCGGGGCCCTGGCCGTACACCGAGCGCGGCAGGGGTGGCGAATCGTCCGGTATCACCGCCACCTCCGACAGCTGCCCGAGTTCTACATGAGCGCGAAACAGATCCCCGTCTCGCGCCGGAAGCTCTACCTCGGACGGGGGTTTCGCTGGACGCAGAAGCACACGCAGCGCCTGCGGGACACGATCCGGCCGGAGGTCCAGCATTACGTGGATCCCGGCCCCCTGTACCGCTGGGCCCGCCGCAAGGAGGTCCAGTGGGAGTCCACGCCCGGGCTGCGCGGCATTGCGCGCGCACTCGGGAAGCGATCCTGGTGGAACCCCCTGGCCCCTCTGCCTCCCGTGGGTGGGAAACCCGCGCTGCACGCCGTTGAGCCGGACGAGGAAGATGCCTGGACGGATCTCGGTGAGCGCGTGGGGCACACCCTCGTCCTGGGTGCGACCCGAGTGGGCAAGACGCGGCTGGCCGAAGTCCTGATCACTCAGGACATCCGACGCGGCGACGTCACCATCGTCATTGACCCCAAGGGGGATGCCGAGCTGCTCAAGCGCATGTATGCCGAGGCCCGCCGCGCGGGGCGCGAAGACCAGTTCTATATGTTTCACCTCGGTTACCCGGACCACTCCGCTCGCTACAACGCCGTCGGGTCGTTCAGTCGGATCACCGAGGTCGCCACCCGTGTCTCGAACCAGCTCCCGAGCGAAGGCAACAGCGCCGCCTTCAAGGAGTTCGCGTGGCGGTTCGTGAACATCGTTTCTCAGGCGATCGTGGCGCTGGGCCGACGTCCGGATTACCAACAGATCCTCCGGCACATCACCTACATCGAGCCGCTGCTGATCGAGTACTACGAGCACTGGCTCCCCGGCGTGGCCCCCGAAGGCTGGAAAGAGGAAGTGGAGCGGCGCGAGGCCAACACCAATGAACGCCACCTACCGCGCAACCTGCAGGGCCGGGACCGGCGAGCCGTTGCCCTGATGCTCTACGCCAAGGAGCAGGGACTGTTCGACCCGGTGGCCGATGGCCTGCGCAGCGCGTTCGAGTACGACAAGACCTACTTCGACAAGATCGTGGCCTCGCTGCTCCCCCTGATGGAAAAGCTGACCACCGGCAAGACGGCGGAGCTGATCGCCCCCGATTATCTCGACACCGACGATCCGCGCCCGATCTTCTCCTGGCGGGAGATCATCCGCACCGGCGGCATCGTCTACGTGGGCCTCGACGCGCTCTCGGATGCGGACGTGGCGGCGGCCGTGGGCAACTCGATGTTCGCGGATCTCTGCTCCGTCGCGGGCCAGCTGTACAAGCATGGGCAGGACGACGGGTTACCGGATGGTGGTCGGTCGGGGCTACCGACCGTCAACGTGCATGCCGACGAGTTCAACGAGCTGATCGGCGACGAGTTCATCCCCCTGCTGAACAAGGCCGGTGGAGCGGGATTCCAGGTCACGGCCTATACGCAGACCTGGTCCGACGTCGAGGCCCGGATCGGATCCAAGCCCAAGGCCGGCCAGGTGGCCGGTAACTTCAACACGCTGGTCATGCTGCGGGTGAAGGAGTACGAGACGGCCGAAATGCTCACGGAGCAACTTCCGCAGGTCGAGATCAACACGCTCATGCAGGTATCCGGCACCAACGATTCGGCCGATCCCGAATCCGACCAGCACTTCTCCAGCCGCAACGAAGACCGCATCACGGTAACCGAGGTCCCGCTGCTCACGCCGTCCGACATCGTCACCCTGCCCAAGGGTCAGGCGTTCGCCCTGATCGAGGGGGGACAGCTCTGGAAGATCCGCATGCCGCTCCCGGACAGTAAAGCGGATCCGGTGATGCCCGGATCGCTCGCCGACATCGCCGAGCGCATGCAGCGCGATTACACCACCGCCGAGCATTGGTGGCAGGACACCGCCATGCCGGTCGCTCCGCAGGAATCCGCCTGATGGCGAGCGCGAACCGACAGGCATCGAAACACCCCGCGCAGCAGCGCGAGCCGGGGCTGATCGGGCGCACGCTGAACCTCGCGGGGCAGGTCGTCCTGTGGCTGCTCGCGGCGTTGCTTTTTTCCCTGGTGGCGGAATGGGTCGGCATGACCTGGATCTGGCCGGACCAGGGCATCCAGCACAGCCAGCAGATGCTCGAACGCGAGATCGGCTACCTCAACGAGGATTTTCGCCAGTCCATGTTGACCGCGGATCCGGGGAGCTACGCGCGCAGCTTCGCGGAGGTGTCCTATCGCTTCCTATTTGAGTACACGGGGATCCACTCGCTCGTGGAGTGGCTGTCGATTCCCGCGCACCCCGAGGATGGCCGGATGGTGCACTCCCTGCGCAACGGCTATCAGTCCATCGAGCCCTATGTCCTGGCCGGTATGGCGATCACGCAGGTCTTCGCCCTCCGCCTGGGGGTGCTGACCCTCGCCATGCCGGTGTTCGTCCTCTTCGCCATGGTGGCCATGGTCGATGGACTCGTGCAGCGCGATCTGCGCCGCTGGGGAGGCGGCCGCGAATCGTCGTTCGTCTATCACCACGCGAAACGCCTGATGGCGCCCTCGATCGCCATGGCCTGGGTGGTCTACCTCGCGCTGCCGTTTTCGGTCCACCCGAATTGGGTCATTCTCCCGTTCGCCCTGCTCAATGCGATCACCATCGCCATTACCGCTTCGAGCTTCAAGAAGTACCTCTGAGAACCCCACCCGCCGCTGCGAGTGTCACGAGCGCACCGCGTTTCTCCACCCCCGGACGGCCGGACGCCAAACCCCTTACCACCGACGTTCGACGCCGCACTCCCGCTCGGGCTTGCGATGGGATCCGCTCGGCCCACCCGCGTTTCACCCTCGCCAAACCCGCCCTTTCCGAAGGCTCGAATCGCACGGCGCAGGGGCTCAACCCGGGCGCCGGAAAAACCCTCGCGAATGGTTTGAGGATTTTTCGTAGTCGCCACGGCCGGGAATCAGAAGACTGTGTCTCACGCTAACGCCTCGGAGTCACACGCCATGCACAGGACCCTAGTCGCGCTCGCTACGGGCGTGGTGATGATCACCCTCACACCGGCGGCCCTGGCCGACCGCGATGCGGAACGCGAGAGCCTGAGCCGACTCGCGCACGAGATCCAGGCCCTGCACGCGCTGGTCGATCAGGCCGAAGCCCATGCCGACCCCGACGCACGGATCCGCTTCCAGTACGACTGGCTGCGCCACGATCTGGAGCGGGTGCAGGCCGGCATCGAGGAGCACCTCCGGGCACCGCGCGCCCAACCGCGCCGGGTCGAGCCACTCAGCGGTGATTACCGCCGGTGAGTGGCGACGCCTCCAGTCAGTTCGAGCAGTGGGCCGGCGCGAGTGGCGCCGATCTCGGGCTCGCGATCGCGGCGATTGTCGCGGTCACCTACCTGATCTGGCTCATGTGGGTCGTGATGGGCCAGTTCCGCGCCTGGAGTGACCGCGAAATACCGATGTTCGACCTGTTGTGGGTCGCCATTCGAGCTGCCGTGGTGGTGATGCTCGTGGGTTATTTCATCCGTCCATAGGAGGACTTTCCGATGCTCAATACCTGCAAACGCCAATGGGCCCGCGCCCGCCACATCCTCATGACTGGAGTCGTGGTCGCCCTCCACTCCACGCCCGCCTGGGCGCAGAACCTGCCGACGGCACCTGAGCCCGACGGAGGGTTCGAGGATGGCAACTGGATCGACCTCATGCGCGGCTACATCTTCGAGGGGGCGATCGTCCTCGGCACGCTGATCGCCGTCGCCTCCTTCCTGTGGGTGTCCTGGACCGCGCTGACCAAGTTCAATGAGGCCCGCCAAGGCAAGGCCGAATGGGGCGAGGTGGGTCTGCTTGGCGTGGTGGGTGCCGTGGTGCTCCTCGTCCTGAGCTTCTTCGTCAATCAGGCCATTTCGATCATGGAGTAATGCCGCGTGGCGACACCCGGACTCGAAAACCGAATGGCCGAACGGCTCAACGAGGAGCCGCCCATCTTTCGCGGCTGCTCCTCCAGTGAGCTGCTCGCCATTCTCGTGCTCGCCGTGATCGGCTGGCTACCCGTCGGGATCCTGCTCGGTTTCGTGGTCGGCGCTCCGATGATGGGCGTCGGATTCGCGGCGGTCGCCGTGCTGGGGACCGTATTCATCACCGCCACGATCTTCCAGAAGATCAAGCGGGGCCGCCCCACCGGCTACTACCAACAACGCGCCATGCTCGCCCTTCACCGGAGCGGCCTGCGCAAGGTCCCGGTGACGCTGCGCAGCGGGACCTGGGACCTGGGGAGACGTTCGTGAGATACCGCAAGGAACTCGACAGCGCCCGATCGCACATCAACACCCTCCGGGGCGTCATTGCCGTCATGGCAGTCGTGGCCCTCGGCCTGTGGTTTGGATGGCAGCAGGCCCCCGACCGCCTGACCGTGCACATCCCCCCGGATCTTCGGACCGGCGGGGTTCTGGAAGCCGGAGAGGTGCATCCCGCGTCGGTGTACACCTTCGCGTTCTACATCTGGCAGCAGGTCCATCGCTGGCCCGAGGACGGGCGTGCGGACTACCCGGACAACCTGTGGTCGCTGCAGGCGTTCCTGACGCCACGGTTTCAGCAAACCCTCGAAGCGGACCGAGAACAGCGCGAACGGCGCGGTGAGCTGCGGGATCGCAGCCGGTTCATCCGGGAGATCGACGGCCTGCGCTACACCCCGGACCGCGTGCAGGCCACGGGGGACGGGACGTGGACCGTATGGCTGGACGTGGAGGTCGAGGAGCGCATCGACGGCGAGCGCGTCAAGCAGGTCTTCATCCGCTACCCCCTGCGGGTGGTCGCCTACGACATCGACCCTGAATCGAACCCCTGGGGACTCGCCCTCGCGGGCTTCGTCCAAGATCCCTATCGCATCGACCCGGAGGAGGAGCAGTAATGCGCCCGATCCTCGCCATTGCCCTTATCGCGGCCCTCGCGGGGCCGGTGTCGGCCACCGCCGGCGACAGCCCCGACCGCATTACGTGGGACGGAGCGCCCGTCCAGGTCACCCTGCCCGTGGGGCAGGAGCGGCTGATCCGCTTCCCTGCAGGGCACGTCCGCGTGGGGCTTCCACCCCACATCGATGACCAGGTCCGCGTGTTCTCGAACGACGGGATCGTCTATCTCAAGGCGCAATCCTCGTTCGGCCCCGCCCGCGCCGTCATTTCCGATGTCGAATCCGGGGCGACGTTCATGCTCGACCTTTCGGCCGAAGACGGCGCCCGCGCCAATGAGGTCGTCATTCATCGACCGGGGAGTCGGCGGGACCACGCGACGGACGTCCCCGACGCCGAACCCGACCACCAAAACCTGGACTACGTGGCGCTGACACGCTTCGCGGCCCAATCCCTGTACGGCCCCAGCCGGCTTGCTCCGCAGATGCCCGGCGTGCGCCAGGTTTCACTGAACCAGGAGCCGGTTCGGCTGGTCCGGGGTGCGGCCGTCACCGCCGAACCGCTCGCGGCCTGGCGCGGCGGGCGCTGGTACGTCACCGCCGTCAAGCTGCGCAACGCCACGGAGTCCCCGGTCATGCTCGACCCCCGAGACCTGCGGGGCGACTGGCTGACGGCCACCTTTCAGCATGCACGGCTGCACCCGGCCGGCCACGAAGCCGACACGACCGCTGTGTATGTGGTGTCCGACCGCCCCTTTGAAGAGAGCTTTTGGGGGGTGCGCTGATGGTTTCCACCAAGGGCAATCGACTTCTGCCGATCATCGGCCTGGCCGTTGGCGCATTGATGATCCTGGTGATGCTGCGCTCCTGCGGCACCGAGCCGACGGCCGAGGCGCCGGACTCGCTGGACCAGCGGCAGGCGGCGGCGCAACCGGACGCGGACACGGCCACCGACACCATCCGCACCCTGACGGCCGAGCAGCGCGAGACGCGCCGACAGCTGCGGGAACTGCGCGAGGACAACCAGCGGATGCGCGAACAGCTGGCCGAGGAAGCGCGGCAGGAGCCGGATCCGGAACGCCAAAGCCACCTGGAGGGGCTCCTCGGGCGCATGGATCAACTCAGCTCCCGCGTACAGGACATGGGCCAGCAGCTGGAGCAGCGCGAAGAAGAGGATCCCGACCTGGTGCCCGGGAGCGACATCCCGATCGGCCTGGGTATCCGGGAGGACGAGGCCCCGGTTATTCGGGACCGCACCCGCACCGCAGAACCCGAATCCGCCGAGACCCTGCGTTGGACGAATCCCGTGGGCTACGACCCCGAGGAAGAAGGGGGCGGCCTTCTCGATCGCGGCCGTTCCGCGGCCGGCACCATCCGCGAGCGCGGCGCCGCCGGGGTGGAACGCGCGCGCGACACGGCGGCCCGCGCCACCGGCACGGATACGCCGGAGGAAGATCCCCGGTACACGGTGCCGCGCAATTCGACCCTGATGGGGTCAACCGCGATGACGGCCTTGATCGGCCGCGTACCGCACGGCGGGACGGTCGAGGATCCGGTGCCGTTCAAGGTGATCGTGGGCGAGCGCAACCTGGCCGCCAACGACATCGAGATCCCCAATATCGAAGGGATGATCTTCTCCGGGACCGCGATGGGCGACTGGACGCTGTCCTGTGTCCGGGGCTCGGTGGAGTCGGTCACCTTCGTCTTTCAGGACGGCACCGTTCGCACCCTGCCGGATCCCGATGGGGATTCCGGGGACTCTCTCGGCTGGATCTCCAACGAACAGGGCGTTCCCTGCATTGCGGGCGATCGCATTTCCAATGCGCCGGCCTACCTGGCACAGGCTACCGGCATCGTGACGGCACAGGCCGCTGCGGACGCAGCCGCCGCTGCGCAGACCACGCAGATCGTCGGGCAGGAGGGCTTCACGCAGAACATCGTCACCGGCGACACCGGGGAGTTCATCGCCGGCCGCGCGGCTTCCGGTGCCGCCCGCGAAGTCGCGCAGTGGCTGCGGGAGCGCCAGGAAAGCCACTTCGACGCGGTCTTCGCCCCCGCCGGCGAGACGGTCGCCGTCCACCTCGACCGGGAACTGAGGATCGATTATGAACTTGAAGGCAGAAGGGTCTCCCATGAAGCGTTCGAGCGCCGCTCTACCCATCGCACTCTTGATTAGTGCGGTCCTGACCGCCGGCTGCGCCTCCACTTCGGCGGACAAGGTGATCCCGAAGGACGGCCCCACAATGGACGAGGTGTACGAAGGACACTTCGAGTCCATGGGGCGCACCGATGTCGATGCCGCGCGTCAGGCGCTGCAACAGCCGATCGGCCGAGACGTCCAGGACGGGACAGCGGATCTCGCGGGCTACACCCGATCCGCCCACGACGAAATCGAGACCCGTTTCAGTCGGGTCCCGAATCCGACGCTCGTGATGTTCGTCTACCCGCACCTGGCCGGTCGCGACGAGGTTCCCGTGCCCGGGTATTCGACGTCGTTCCCGATGTACGACCGCCACCACTATGCACTCCCCGGAGAGGCGGGAGCCCGATGATGCTGAAAATGCTCACCTCGCTCCTCCCCGGCCGTTCGGCAAGGGATGAAGACGAGAATCAGGGGCCCGACCCGAACCTGGGTGGGTCGCGTCCGGTGACGCAGGCCGAGGTCAAGGACCTTTACCGCCGGCCCAACTCGTTCACGGACCTGCTGCCATGGACGGACTACGATCCGGCGACTCAGGTGTTCCTCCTGGAAGACCGCAACAGCGTTGGTGCGCTGTTCGAGCTGATCCCGGCCAGCTCCGAGGCGCGCACGCCCGAGTACATGGAGGACCTGCGCCAGCAGATCCAGGGCGCGTTGACCGATTCGGTTCCCGAAGTGGACGGGTCACCGTGGGTGCTGCAGGTGTTCGTGCAGGACGATCCCGCGCTGGGCGGGGTCACCGACCATATCCGGTCCTACTCCCGCGAGCGGTCCGAAGACAATCCGTTTCGGGACGCCTACCTCGCGGAGGTGGACGACCATCTGCACCGGATCTCGCAGGAGGGCGGTCTCTTCGTCGATCAGCAGGTCACCGGCGGCGCGTGGCGCGGGCAGAAACGGCGCGTGCGCGCCTGCCTGTACCGCCGCTCGGTCTCGGGCGATCTGTCTCCCGAGGAGACCCTCAACCAGGTGGCGGCCCAATGGGCAACCTCCCTGGAGGCTGTTGGAGTCGGCGTGAAGCGCTGCAAGGCGCAGGACCTGTATGAGTGGCTCGTCCCGTGGTTCAACCCGCGTCCCGAGGTCGCCGATGGCGATCCGGAGAAGCTGCTGAACGTCGCCCCCTATCCGGGGGACGAGGATCTCCCGTTCGGTCGCGACCTGGCTGAGCTGTTCACCTACTCGATGCCGGTGTCGGATGCCGAGGCCGGCGTCTGGCGCTTCGACGGGATGCCGCATGCGGTCCTGAACGTCCAGAGTCTGCGGCAAGCCCCCAAGACCGGGCATTTCACGGCGGAACGTCAGGCCGGCGAGAACATCTATGCGCTGTTCGACCGTGCCCCCGAAGGCACGATCCTCTCGGTCACGATCACCATCCAGCCACAGGACCAGGTCTCCAACCATATCGGGCAGATCCACGCCGCTTCCCGTGGGGACAACATCGAATCCCGGCTGGCACTGGAGGAGGTGGAGACCGCGCAGGAAGAACTCGCGCGCGGCAACAAGCTCTACCCCACCCAAATCGCGTTCTACATCCGCGCGGAGGACGACACGCAGCTGGTGCGCCGGCGCAACGAGCTGGCCTCGCGTCTGGTGGCGAACGGTCTGCAGATCATCACCCGAGAGGCCGAGCTGCTCCCGCTGGATACCTATCTGCGAGCGTTGCCGATGGCCTATGACCCGGCCCTGGAGCGCGTCACACGCCGGAGTCGCTACGTGTACGCGGACCACCTCGCCGCCCTGCTCCCCCTCTACGGCCGCACGAAGGGAACGGACCATGCCGGTTTTCTGTTCTACAACCGGGGGGCCGAGCCCCTGATGTTCGATCCGCTGCATCCCTCGGACCGGAAGAAGAACGCCCACGCGCTGATTCTCGGTCCCACCGGGGCCGGCAAATCCGCCCTGCTCACCTATCTGATCCTCCAGATGGTGGCGGTCTACCGGCCCCGGATCTTCATCATCGAGGCCGGCAACTCGTTCGGTCTGCTGGGACAGTACCTGGACCACCGGGGCGTCTCGGTCAATCAGGTCTCCCTGAACCCCAAGGAGCGGGTCAGCCTGCCGCCGTTCGCGGCGGCGACCCAGCTCCTGGACGACCCCAAGGTGGACAGGAAGATCGAGGAAGACGACCCCGACGAGGAAGACGAGGAGGACGACATCGAGGAGGGACGCGACCTGCTCGGCGAAATGCAGATCGCGGCGAAGATTATGATCACCGGGGGTGATCCTCGCGAGGAGGCGCACATGCGCCGCCCGGACAACACGGCCATCGCCAACGGCATCCTCCGTGCCGCCAAGAACGTCCGCGCGGCGGGGCGCGAACAGGTCCTGACCGAGGACGTGGTCGCCGGGTTGCACGAGGTCGCGAAGGAGGAAGATTCCCCCGAACGCCGCAAGCGCGTCAGCGAAATGGCGCAGTCGATGGAGGTGTTCTGTCACGGGTTCGCCGGCAAGGTCTTCAACCGGGCCGGCGAGCGCTGGCCGGAGGCCGACGTGACGATCGTTGATATGGGGATCATGGCGCGCGAGGGCTACGAGGATCAGCTCACGGTGGCCTACGTCGGCCTGATGAACCATATCAACGACCTGGTCGAGCAACACCAGCACTCCGAACGCCCGACCCTCGTGCTCACCGACGAGGGGCACATGATCACGACCAATCCGTTGCTTGCGCCCTACGTCGTCAAGATCACGAAGATGTGGCGAAAGCTCGGGGCCTGGTTCTGGATCGCTACGCAGAACCTGGAGGACTTCCCGGATGCGTCCCGGAAGATGCTCAACATGATGGAGTGGTGGATGTGCCTGGTGATGCCGAAGGAGGAGATCGAACAGATCGCCCGCTTCAAGGACCTCACCAGCGAACAGAAGAGCCTGCTGCTCGGAGCCCGCAAGGAACCCGGCAAGTACGTCGAGGGCGTGGTCCTGGCCGACCAGGTGGAAACGCTGTTCCGCAACGTCCCACCCCCGATCGCCCTGGCCCTGGCGATGACCGAAAAGCACGAGAAATCGGAGCGCCGAAAGATCATGGACGAGCTGGGGTGCTCGGAAGTCGAAGCCGCCGAAGAAGTCGCGCGCCGGATCGGAGGAGACGCGCCGTGATCAATCAACACACCCTTTGGGCCTCCGACTTCGCCTGGACCGAATGGCTGTTGGTCGCCGGGGGTCGCAAGGGCCTGTTCCTGATGCCCGGCCACGACGGCATCCCGGAGCACCTGGAGATCCACACCCTCCCGCTGCAGGGCGAGGGCCAGCTGATCCACAAGGGCGGTTGGCTCACCGATGCCCAACGCGACGGCGTACTGATGGAGCTGACACTGCACGGGCATTCGCCCGTGACACTGGCCCGCGAGTTCGAGCAGGCCGAGACGCTCAAGGGTCCGCTTCGGGATCTGGCGATCCGTCTGGCTGAGGCAGAAGGCCGGGTGTGCGAGCGCATGCTGAACGAACCCCAACGGCGCTTCCGGGCACAGCTGCAACTTCCCTCGAAATCCAGCGCAGGAGGCCGCTCATGCGACGAATGATGGCCGTTCTACTCCTGGTGGGGATCGGCCCCGCCAGTGCCGACCCGGGGCAGATCGAGGTCTTCGTGACCACCGGTACGACCGTATCCACCACGCCGGCCGACCGCCGGGGGATCCCCGTCGAGATCCATCATGTGGACGCCGTGGACCGGGCAACGGAGGCCCTGAGTCAGGGGCTTCCAGCCGATCCCGAGGCCGCGGCCGCGATCGCCCAGGAGCGCCTGGACGCCCGGGCGCATCGGGATCTCGAAGCCGCCTACGAGCCGCTGCTGCGCGCCTATCGCCTGAACATTGAACAAGTACCGGCCATCGTCTTCGACGGCCAGGCCGTGGTGTATGGCACGACGGACCTCGCGCGCGGCCTGCGCGAGTATGAACGGTGGCGGCCATGATCCGGGGGTCCATGCGCAGCACCGGCGCCGGGATGGTGGCCGCGCTCTGCCTGCTGGTGGGAAGCCCCGCGAAGGCCGAGGACCCGGACACCATCAGCACCTCCGAGATCACCTCACAGACGAGCAGCGCCCTCTCGTCCTGCCTGAATTGGGAGATCATCGGGGTCTGTCTGTGGCTGCGCTGCACCATTACCGGCTGCAGCGTGGTCACCACCGAGCGGATCCGGCACTACGTCCCGGACGCCGTCATTTCGGCCTACCAGAACACCGGCGAAAACCCGTGGGCGGAGATCCGGGGCGCGCTGGGGTCCGCGCAGGAATCCGCCGCCGAATCGATCCTGTCGTTCGATGCCTTCGTGGGAGGCGGGAACACGCTGGAGGGGCGCCATTCCCGCGATGCCCGTCAGCTTCGATTCAAGGAAGCGGATGTAGTCGGGCACCCCTTCATGGAGATCCTGGAGTACATCGACGTCCCGTACATTTGTCCGGGCGCGGCCACGGCCGAAGCCTTCCACCCCTACTACCAGTCCGCGACCAGCGTACTGGCCTGGCGCTACGCGGTGCCCGAAATGTTCTACCTCGAATCCCTCCAGGAGGGTGAACGGGAGATCGGAGATTGGGACGACTACACCTGGGGCGCGGTGTACCCCCGCTCGGGTTACGTCTCCCAGCCGGAGGATGCCAAGGCCGCCGCGATCGTCGCGCAGCGGGCGGGTGACATCACCACGCGCGAAAGCCAGTCGGGGCATGTCTACGAGCAGCTCCCGGGCGACGACGTGGTGCATGAGGACGGTTACCGCGTGTGGCTCCCCCCCGAACTGATGGAGCGGGACGAAGAGACCGGCACCTTCCAGATGCACATGCCCACAAGCACCAACACCTGCGAAGTGTTTGGGGAAGACGACACCGAAGACAAAGATGGCTGGTCCAGCGACAAGACCAACCTCAAGGGCAATTACGTCTGGACGCTCTGGCGCCCGTACAACTGCTGCGAAATCGGGGGCCAGGTCTACCTCGGCTCTGTCACGTTCTAGGAGACGGATCATGCGGATGCGGAAAACACTGATCGCTGCTACAGCCTGCGCGGCGCTTTGGGGACCTACCGCCGGCCATGCCCTCGTGCCGTCCGAAGACGGGTTCTGGTACTACGAAGTGGGCGGTGCCGAGCCCATTTCCAATGCTCCGAATCCCAATGTCACCACGACCCGGCTGGCCTTCGGCGCGGAGGCCAGTGCGGGGTATAGCTGTGGCAGCTTCGATCCCCTGCTGAGCATCGAGAACACCCTGAACGAAGTGGCCCAGGGTGTGGAAGACATGGTCGATCAGATGGTCCAGGCCGCCACGAATGCAATCGCCTCCCTGCCGGCCATGGTGCTCCAGCGGTCCAATCCGGGACTGTACGACCTGTTCCAGAACAACCTGCTGCGCGCCGAGGAAGAGCTTTCGCTCGCGACGCAGAGCTGCGAGGAAATGGAGGCCGCGATCGCCGACGGCCGCAACCCCTACCAGGAGTGGGTCACGCTCTCGAAGGGCGATGACTGGCGTGCAGCCATGGGCTCCGGGGGCGACATCGTGCAGGTCCAGGAGGAGATTGATCAGGACGCCGGGAATAGCGGGGCCGAATGGATCGGGGGCCGCCGGGGCGGCCAGGGCCAGGAGCCGATTGACGTGATCAGCGACACCGTCAAGGCGGGCTACAACATCACCCTGGACCGGCCCCCGAACGCCGGAACACCCTATGCAGGGGGCGGAGACACGCCCCTCCTCGCGCGGACCTGGAGCAGCCCGCAGGAAGCGCAGGAGTGGGCAACCCGAGTACTCGGAGACAAACACATCCGCACCTGCCAGGGGTGCGAAAGCGAGACCACCCCCGGCGTAGGCCTCCTGCCCATCCTCGAAGAAACCAACCAGCAGGTCCGCGAGGATCTGATGCAGCTCGTCTCGGGCGCGACGAATCCGACACGGAGCAATCTGCGCGACGTCTCGGCACCCGGGGTAGCGGTGTCGCGCGACCTGATCGAGGCGCTGCGCGAACTCCCGGAATCCGACCGCATGGTGGCGGCCGGGCGGCTCGCACAGGAGGTCGCAACGGCGCGCACGATGGAGCAGGCCCTCCTGACCCGCCGCATGCTACTGAGCGGCCGGAAGGCGCCAGAGATCGACGCGGCCGGGGTCGCTCGGGAAGACATCCGGGACGGCATCGAGGAGATCACCTCCGAGATCGACACGCTGATGATGGAGATCGAGGCGCGTCAGGCCGTGGTGTCGAATACGGCCGGGTCGATCCTGCGTGAAGCGCAGCGCCGCTCCCGCGCCTCCGAGGGAACGCCATCGCCTCACCCGCTTGAAACCGCTCCGATGCGTGGCGGCGTGGTACCACGGCCATGAGGGCCCGTATCCCACTCCACCTCCTGATCGGGGTCACCGCCGCCTTTGCGATCGTCATTGTGGCGGGACTCGCGTGGAACATGATCGAAGGCGCGGAGGTCGTGCGGGCGCGTCTCGACCGGGTTGAATGGCTGCTGGCCGGTTGGCGCTGGCTGCTGATCGCCGCCGTGGTGCTGGGTTGGCGGTACTGGGTCAGCTGGCTCGGCGGGCACCTGCCGCCGGAGTCGCAACAGCGTCTGGTGGACGCGCGATGGAGAGTGGCGGGCTGGCTCGTGATCCTGGAGATCCTGCTGGGGCAGAACCTGCTGGGGCGTGCAGTGGAGCTAATGGTATGAATGTCGGTCATCCCCTTGAGGCCTTCACGACCATCTTCGGATGGATGCAGTTCCAGAACCTGTGGGACATCCTTGTGTTCTCGGGGATCGCGTTCATCCCCTTCCTGATCATCGTGATCCGGGCGTTCGTGGACAACTACACCGGGCAGGAGGCGAAGGCCGGTAGCCGGAAATCCGTCCACATGATGGAGGTCGAGATCGTCAAGGCGCTCTCGGTCGTCGTGCTGGCTGCGCAGCCGATCTGGCCCCTCGCGCTCAGTGAGCTGGAGTTTGAGAACGCCTGCAATCAGACACCGGGCGTTGCCGACATCGAGGACACCACCTACCAGGACTCCTTCGATGTATCGAATGCCACCGTGCCGGTCTGGTGGTACGCAACCATGGCGATCTCGAAGGGGATCACGGGTGCGGCGATCGCGGGGATCGGGTGCCCCGAGGATATGGTCCGGACACGGATCGAGCTGGATCTCCAGCGGATTTCGGACCCGGAAGTGGCACAGAACGTCCAGCGCTTTACGAACGAATGCTTTGTCCGAGCCCGTTCCCGCTTCCAGAATGATCGCCCGGACGTCGCGGCCCTTCTGGATCAGCACGGCATCGATGACCCGGAGTTCGTCGGTTCCCGCGTGTATCTGCAGACCGAAGGATTTTACGACCGCTATCGAGCGGCAAGCCCCGTGCCGGGGTTTGATTACATCGCCGACCGCGACGACCCCGACTACAACGAGGGGGCCGAACCGGACTACGGGCGTCCGATGTGCGATGACTGGTGGAACGGGAATACCGGTCCGAGCCTGCGGCAGCAGATCCTGGACGAGATGGACGGGACGTTTTGGGAGAACGCCCGGGATAGCATGTCTGGCTGGTTCGGAGCGTCGGACGAGGAACTTGAGGACCGCATGATCCGGAGGCTGGTCGAGGAGTCCGCAGTCCGAGCCCCGCATGTGACAAGTGGCCTGGTCAATTCCGACACCAACGCCGGCCTATTCTCCCGCCTGACGGCTTCGTTCGGAATCGCTCAGCAGGAAATGTTCTCGCACGGTCCCATGATGCTTACGATCCGCGAAGCGGCCCCGATCGTGCAGAGCTTCCTCCTGATGGGGATCTACATGCTGCTCCCGATCCTGCTCGTGGTGTCGCTGTACTCCTGGGGTCCGGTATTCATAGCGACCATGGCGATCCTGACGATCACGTTCTGGAGCTATCTGTGGGCCGTCAGTCGTTGGCTGGAGGACAACATGACGGCCGCGATGTATCCGGACGGCGCAGGTGGCTTCATAGGCCCGGCGTTCGGCTCTCTACTGTCACCAGACCTGGGCATGAAGGACAGCATGATCACCATGGCGACCGGGCTCCTGCACATCGGCCTTCCCTTGGTGTTCAGCATGATCGTGGGATGGGCCGGCTATAAGCTAAGCGATGCCACCAACTCGGCGCGAAACGTAAGTGGGAGCATGGAGAGCGCGGGTGGTAGAGCAGGGGCTAGTGCAGGTAGCAAACTCACAGAGGGTAGCCGCCGTCGATAGCGACGACACCCACTGGAGGGACAGCGCAAAACCTGCGGCTAAGTCTAGCGGTCTTCGTCGGTTTCGAGGAGTTCGTATTGGCTCATGGCGAACTGAGTCTCCAGCGGTTCTAGCCCGCGAACGTACCCATGATAGGGGTGCGAAGGATCCAGCTCTCGTGACGAGTTTTGAAGGGCATAGACCTCCAATTCAGAGCCAGCCCGGCCGTCAATTCCCGTCGGGCCTTCTACGAACTCAGAGTCCGGGTCGGACTCCCCGGCGTCCTGGCTGTTTCGAGGGGCATCACCGGCGAAACCAACAGCCTGCGCCGCGCCCGCACCCAAGCCGGCCAAGCCTGCGCCATAGCGGCGTACACCTTGAGCCCAGCCATGTTGGCGCACGGCGGTCCCTACACCTGCGACCAGGAACAGAAGGATCAGAGTTAGAAGGAGGCCCATACGCGACTCATGGTTTCTTTGTAGCTATTACTACACGTTTAGCGCAGTCGCTGGTTCAACGCAAGCACGGGGCGGTCGCCTGAAATGGTTGACGGACTCAGAGGAGAAAATCGCTAAAGTCTGAGAAGGTCCGAAAAGAAGCTGCCCCACTGCCTGGGGATCTGACAGTGGGGCAGACTAGAGCACATAGGGGGATATGCGCGGTGGCCACTCTATCAAACTGGCGTCGCGGTGAGCACTTCGTCAGCCAAAAAAACCGCCGGATTGCACATCCGGCGGCAATGCTAACGGAGGTTGGAGAGACCAAAGGCTGAAAGCCCGCCTTTCGTCTTGGCGACGCACAGCTGTCCGGGCTGTGTATCTAAATGCGAATCATACGCAAGTACATTTGCATGTCAAGCCTTGGCCTGTGACTTCTTCTCGGTTGCGGGGTGCTGGTCACGCATGGCGCGCGCGGCCTCAACCATTGCCTCCAGCGCTGGACGGACCTCGTCCCAGCTGCGGGTCTTGAGTCCGCAATCGGGATTGACCCACAGCCGCTCGACCGGGATCCCGCGTGCCGCCTTTTCCAGAAGGGTCACCATCTCCTGTACCGTGGGGAGGCGCGGAGAGTGGATGTCATAGACACCCGGCCCGATCTCGTTGGGGTAGGTGGATCGCTCGAAGGCATCCAGCAGTTCCATGTCCGAGCGGGCAGTCTCGATGGTGATGACATCGGCATCCAGGGATGCGATGGCCTCGATGATGTCGTTGAACTCCGAGTAGCACATGTGGGTGTGGATCTGAGTCACGTCGGCCACACCGGAGGTGGCGACGCGAAAGGCGCGCGCAGCCCATTCCAGGTAGTGATTCCATTCCCCTCGTCGAAGCGGAAGCCCTTCCCGAAACGCCGGCTCGTCGACCTGGATCACGCCAATGCCAGCGGCCTCGAGGTCGGTTATCTCGTCGCGCAGCGCCAGGGCGATCTGCAGGGCAGTGGCCTCGCGTGACTGGTCATCGCGCTCGAAGGCCCATTGCAGCATGGTCACCGGCCCGGTGAGCATGGCCTTGACCGGCTTGCTTGTGAGGGACTGGGCGTAACGTGTCCAGTCGACGGTCATCGGACTGGGCCGCTGCACATCGCCGTAGATGATGGGGGGTTTCACGCAGCGCGATCCGTAGCTCTGAACCCAGCCGTGCCGGGTAAAGGTATACCCGTCGAGTTGCTCGCCGAAATACTCCACCATGTCGTTGCGTTCGGGCTCGCCGTGCACCAGCACGTCCATGCCGATGTCTTCCTGGAAGCGGATTACGCGAGCGATCTCCTGGCGCATGGTGCGCAGGTAATCATCCCGGGTTAGCCCACCTCGGCGGTAGTCATGGCGCACCCGGCGAATGGTCTGCGTTTGTGGGAACGAACCGATGCTGGTGGTCGGGAATAGTGGGAGGTCGAGTGAGCGTTGTTGCAACGGTGCACGCTGTTCATAGGCCAGGGCACGGCGGGCGTCATCCGGGGACAGTCCCGCCACCCGTTCCCGAACCTGCGGAATGCAAGTACGAACGGCGTTCTGGCGGCTGCTGTGCACGCGCCGACTGTGTTCCAGCTCTTTGGCAACTGCCGCGCGTCCCTCGGTCAAGCCGCGCTGGAGGATCGCCAGCTCCACCAGTTTCTGGCGCGCAAAGGCCAGCCAGCCGCGTACCTCCGTGTCCATGCTGGTTTCCTGTTCCACGTCAACGGGCACGTGCAGCAACGAGCAGGAGGGGGCGAGCCACAGGCGAGAACTGCCGAGGCTGCTGACGGCGGGCTCCAGAGTGTCCAGGTCGGCCTCCATATTGGTGGCCCATATGTTGCGTCCGTCGATGATTCCCAACGACAGAATCTTGTCCTGCGGCAGCCGGGCCACCAGGGTCGAAACCTCCATCGCCCCGCGCACGGCATCCACGTGGAGCCCCGCTACCGGTAGCTCCAGTGCCAGGTCGCGCTGGCTGCCAAGGCCACCGAAATAGGTCGTGAGCAAGAGGCGTGGCCCGCCGCGGTGGAGACGGTCGTAAGCCGCCCTTAGCGCTGACTGCCACTCGACGGGCAGATCCAGTGTGAGGATGGGCTCGTCGATCTGAACCCAAGAAACCCCCTCTGCGCTGATCCACTCCAGGAGTTCCTGATAGGCCGGGACGAGCCGGTCAAGCAGTTCCAGTGGCTCCCCGTCATCCTTCATCTTCGCCAGGTACAGAAAGCTGACCGGCCCCAGCAGGACGGGCTTGGGCTGCAGACCCATCTCGCGCGCCTCCCGGATCTCCGTTCGTAGTCTGTCCGGAATGGCCGCAAAGGATTGTTCGAGGGTCAGCTCCGGGACCAGGTAGTGGTAGTTGGTGTCGAACCACTTGGTCATCTCCAGCGCCGGCACATCGGGCAACGCATCGTTGTGGGAACGACCGCGAGCCATGTAGAAAGCTAGGTCCAGCGGGTGCTCGGCCGCTGCGGCATGAAAGCGCTCCGGCAGAACGCCCAGCGTCAGCATCATGTCCAGCACGTGGTCGTAGAAACTGAAGTCGCCGACCGGCACCTGTTGGATGCCAGCTTCGCGTTGCCAGGCCCAATGACGCTGCCGTAACTCGCGGCCCGAGGTTTCCAGTTGATCGCGGCTGATGTTGCCGCTCCAGTAACGCTCAACGTACGTCTTCAGCTCGCGACGGGCGCCAATGCGGGGAAAGCCAAGATTATGGGTGGTGATCATGGATCTATAGACTCCGGGTTGAACACGGCGTCCAGTCTCGTCATGCTTGCTACATGAGTAAAACGATATTTCTTCACGGACACCATGAGTGCCACTCATGATCTGTCGGGAGTACTCGAGCTCCGGCATCTGCGGGCGGTTTGCGAGATCGTGCGGTTGGGGAGTGTGACTGCCGCAGCTGATAGCCTTTGCGTAACTCAGTCGGCACTGTCGCATCAGTTGCGCCAGCTTGAAGAACGACTAGGTGTGACCCTCTTCGAACGCCGAACGCGTCCGGTGCGGTTATCGGCTGCCGGAGAACGGCTACTGCAGGCGGCTGACCGGGTGTTGCCCGAGGTCACCGCCGCGCAGCGTGATGTCGTGCAGATCCGCGACGGCGGACGTGGCCGACTGTTTCTGGTGCTGGAGTGCCACAGCTGCTTTCAGTGGCTGATGCCGGCGGTAGGTGCCTTTCGACGGCACTGGCCGGAGGTGGAGCTGGATCTTACCCTTAGCCATGGATTCACGGCACTGGACGCCCTGCGCAACGGCGATGTGGACGCCGCCGTTGCGGTCGACCCCGTGGATGATCCCGAACTCGAGTCGGTACACCTGATGGATTATGAAAATCTGCTCGTGGTTCCGACCGGCCACCGGTTGGCCGAGCGGCCCTGCGTCGACCCCGAGGATCTGCGTGGAGAGACGTTGATAACCTATCCGGTCAGTGAGGAGCGCTTGGACATTTATCGGCGTTTTCTGCACCCGGCGGGGGTTTCGGTTCCGCGGCGGACCACCGAGGTCAGTGCCATGCTGCTGCAGCTGGTAGCCAGCCGCCGAGGTGTCGCGGTACTGCCGGACTGGGCCCTGCCGGAGCTGGAAGCGGGGCTTGACGGAAACTCGCGCGAGCCGGCTGCGACCCGTCGCGTCAGGCTCGGCTCGAATGGCCTATGGAGCACCCTGGCGATCACTATGCGCCGGACCGACCGGGAACACGCCTACATGCTCGATTTCGTGGGTACGGCCCGTGACATCCTCCGCACCAATACCCGCAAAGAACTGCATTCAGCGACCTAAGTTGGACGAGCGGCGTCTACGTCCTCGACGCGTAAAGCAAACCCCAGTGCCACATCCTACATGGGGGGCGTCGCTGAAAGTGCTATTGAGAAATCACAACTAGGGATACCATCGTCCAGCGAACCTCGCCGGAGTGAAGCCAAAGCCGCTACAAAAGGTAGCGCGGAGGTGAACCCCCCTCCGAAGCGTTGGTTCGGGAAGTGTTGGTGCTCAAAGCCCGTGCCCAGAAGAGGGCACCGCCACCACGCCCCTGTCTTGGACGGCCGGTGCGGAATTGCGCGGCCGGAAAGTCGACATCACGGGGACCCGCAGATACGCTTCCTGCAAATACCCTGCGGATGTAATGGATGAGCCCGAATCGCCACGGAGGCCATTGGACCGAGACAAAGCTTGATGCTCTCGAGAAATACCTGAACGCGTACCTGAGCATCCTGAAGGGGAACAGCAGGGCACAATTCCTGCGAACCCACTACGTCGACGCCTTTGCAGGAAGCACGCGCAGAGCGAACAAGACATCCGGGGATCGCAACCTCCCCTTCGATGAGGCTGACCGGGAGGAGAAGGAAGCTTACGCAGCCGGAAGTGTCCGCCGGGCCCTGGGACTGGCGATGGCGTTCGACCGGTATCATTTCGCAGAGATCAATCCTCGGTACTGCGAGGAGCTGCAGCAGACCATCCAGGCGGAGTTCCCGGAGCGGGCCGAGCAATGCCACGTGTATCCGCTGGACGCGAACGAAATGTTGGAGCAATGGGTAAACGGTCTGGGGCGTCTTGATCGGGGGGTCGTGTTCCTCGATCCGTACGGTATGCAGGTGCGCTGGGAGACCATTGAACGCCTCGGCCGCAGTCAGAAAGTCGACCTGTGGATGCTTTTCCCGTATTCGGCGGTGAACCGCCTACTGCGGAACGATCGCCAGATCGATCAGGCGTGGCGCGAAGCTTTGGACCGATTTTTTGGAGATGGGTCTTGGGAGGGCGAGTTCTTTCGAGAATCCGCCACTCGGGACTTGTTTGACCAGCAGCCGACCTTGGAGCGCCGGGTTGATACGGAAGGCGTTGCACGATACCTCGTGCGCAAGCTCAAGGGAGTTTTCACGGCGGTGCATGAACCCCCTTTGGTCTTGAAGAATACGCGGGGGAGTCCTCTGTTCCTGTTGGTGTTCGCGGTTGGCAACCCGAAGGCGGTGGGCGCGGCAATGAAGATCGCGGGCGACATTCTCAAAACTGCCTGACATCCAGACGGGTGTTTGACGTCATCGCCATTTCTGGCGATACTGTCCGGACATACAGTATTCCGGAGGCACACCATGGCGTCTTCCTCGGAAATTGAATGGACGGAGCAGACGTGGAACCCGGTCACCGGCTGTACCAAGGTGTCCCCGGGGTGTAAGCACTGCTATGCCGAGACCATGGCGCACCGCTTGAAGGCGATGGGTGCGCGTGGCTACGAGCGGGGCTTCCAACTCACGCTACACCCCGAACGCCTGGATCAACCGCTGCGCCGCCGCAAGCCGACCACCTACTTCGTCAACAGCATGTCCGATCTCTTCCACGAGGACGTCCCCGAGGTCTTCATTGACCGGGTAATGGAGGTGATCCGCACCACGCCCCAGCACACCTATCAGATCCTGACCAAACGCGCGGACCGGCTGCCGGAATACTTCCTGGGTCGACCGTGCCCTCCCAATATCTGGCTGGGCGTTTCCGTTGAGGATCGGCGCTACGGCCTCCCACGCATCGAGCAGCTGCGCAGAACCGATGCGCCTCTACGGTTTCTGTCCGTGGAACCTCTCCTTGAGGACCTTGGCCCGCTCGACCTCTCCGGCATTCACTGGGTGATCGTGGGTGGCGAATCGGGTCCGGGTGCTCGGCCCATGGATCCCGCTTGGGTGGAAGGCGTAAAGGACCAAGCGGAATCGTTCGGAGCCGCGTTCTTCTTCAAGCAGTGGGGTAGCTGGGGTGCCGACGGCAAGCGCCGGGCCAAGCGCAGCAATGGTCGGCTGTTCCAGGGGCGGACCTGGGATGGAACGCCTCAACCCATTCACTTCGCACCCTGATGCCTTATCCCGGTGGCAAGTCGGTTCATGGGGTTTACCACCGACTGATCAACCAGATTCCTCCGCACCGCACCTACCTTGAGACCCACCTTGGGGGTGGCGCCGTCATGAGGCTCAAGCGGCCCGCCGAAATCAATGTCGGCGTCGACATCGATCCGGCGGTCGTTCGGGCCTGGTCAGGGACTCCGTCGATTCAAGTCGTGGAAGGCGATGCGATCGCATTCCTCCGATCCTACGCCTTTGAAGGAGACGAGTTCGTGTACGCGGACCCGCCGTATCTTGAGGAGGCGCGCCGCAGCGTGCGATCTCCCTATCGATATGCCGCATCCACGGCACATCACGACGCCCTGCTCGACGTACTTACCTCACTACCCTGTGCGGTGATGGTCTCGGGATACTGGACTTCGATGTATGCGAGTCGGCTCGAATCGTGGCGCACGCTGCGGTTCCCCGTGCGTACCCGCGGAGGGGTGACCCAGGAAGAATGGGTGTGGATGAACTACCCGGAACCCTCCGAACTGCACGATTATCGCTACCTTGGTGGCGACTACCGCGAGCGCGAACGCATCCGACGACGACTTGAACGCTGGCGCAGAAAGTTGGAGGAGCTACCGGCCCTGGAACGGCAGGCACTCCTGTGTGCGCTGCACTCCACAGGCGGTCAAGCGCGGACTCCACGCCAATAAGCCCGCCTCCTTCTGCTGCGTTTGCGGTGACGATTACTCGTGGCACCCAGGCACCGACTTATCAGCATCGGTGCCCCAGGTGTTCAACCAGGCGCGCGCTTCCTGTCCGGTCAGGTGCTGACCAGTTGCCCGGTAGGCCGACCAGGACGCCAAGGCTTCCTGCCTGAAACTCGCGCGGGCACCCTCGCGGTCAATGCACTGGCGGATGGCTTCGAACATGATCCGGGTCCCTCGGTTGAGCCTCAAAACGAAAAAGCCGAGCCCCTTGCGGGAACCCGGCTTATCCTCGAGGACGTACCCCGAGGGGGGAACTAAGTTGCAGCGTAATGCTACCAAACGCACCCCGTCAACCTGTTTCCACGCCGATAGCCCACTGTGCGGCTACGGGCCTGTGTTCCAAAAACGATCGTTTTCGAGAGGGTCGCGCCGAATCCAGCGACGCCACCCAATTGCTTGCGCCTAAGTGTCTCAAAACTGTATCTTGAAACTCCGTGTCGCAAAACCGAGCGTAGCGATGAGTTTCGAGAGGCCAAGCCTATGAAAGTCGGGTATGCACGCGTTTCTACCCGGGACCAGGACCCATCGCTCCAGACCGATGCCCTGCGGGAGTCCGGGTGCGACCGGATCTACGAGGACCGCGCATCCGGAGCCCAGCGTGATCGCCCACAGCTTCGGGAGGCCCTGGATTACATGCGGCAGGGCGACGTCCTGGTGGTCTGGAGACTGGACAGGCTTGCCCGATCCATGCGGCAGCTGATCACCACTGTCGGGGACCTGGAGGAGCGCGGGATCGAGTTCCAGTCCCTGACGGAATCCATCGACACCACGACGCCAGGCGGGAAGCTGGTTTTTCACGTATTTGGCGCAGTGGCCGAGTTCGAGCGCTCCATCATGCAGGAGCGGACTCGTGCGGGCCTGGACGCCGCGCGCCAGCGTGGCCGCACCGGCGGACGCCCCCCAGCGCTTACAGACGAACAGCTGGCCTTTGCGTGGACAGTCCTTTCCCACTCCGATGCTCCCGTGCGGGAACTGGCCAAGCAGCTGAGTGTTTCGCCCGCCACGCTCTATCGCCACTTTCCCGGCGGTCGAGCCGCGCTCCGTGACAATAGCGATGAATGAGGTCCGCCTGCGCAAGGTCGTCCCTGACCGCAACCAATTCCGGTTCTACCGGATGTTCATTCAGCGAGGTCTTTTCGGTGGGTATGCCATCTGTCGCGAATCAGGCCGCATCGGACGCCCCGGAAACACTCGCGCAGAGTGGTGCGGCACCACGGACGACACCGCCGAAACCTACGCCCAATGGAGTAAGTTCTTCACCTATCTTGGTTCAGACGGGATAATGGCTTCGGTCCCAGTGAAATCCTCGTATGGCTGCAGCGCGGTCTTGGAGCATTTCAAGATTAGCGCCGAGTAGACCATCTGTCGCGCCTTTGACCAGCCCCTTGGCCAGCCGTAAAGAATCGAGGCCGAGCCGCCTCGGGTTTTTTCACACTTCATTTCGGGAGAGATTCATATGCACTCTTCGAACCATCGGGACTACTTGGGACGCAAGTTTTTCTGGGTATCCGGATTATCTGGTTGATACATTGAAGGGAGAGACCATGAACGACATTACATTCAGCAACGCACTCCGCGAACAATTCCGTGACCCCGAAGCCTACCTGGAGCAGGTGGGCAATGCGCTTTTCGGTCTGTTCCGAGTGCTAGGCTGGTGGGTGGCCATGACCGCTACCTACACTTCTGCCGCCGCGATCTTCGCATTCATCACCCAGGATCTTAGTGCTTACTCCCAAGGTGATCTGCAAGAAGGCATGCGGGTCATCGTCACGTTCGCCGGTGGTGCTGCCGCCTTGGCGTGTCTCCTTGGTAACACCGGAAGGTTCCGAGATGTATTCAGCGCCAGGGCGTGGGATAAAGTGGAACGTTTCCGGGCCATCAAGGAAAAGATCGAATCGCAGATTGACACAACGGAAGGCTTGCTGGTGAAGCATGGCCTTATTACCGAGGACAATGTAGAGCGTCGTCGAGCAGACGTGGAACGTCGAGCCGCTACGGTAAGTGGCACCTCATCAACCAGATAATCCGGATACCCGTTTTTCTTAAGAGATTACGTATACCGCAACAATACACTTAGTGAAGAACAAAGTGCTCTAATGCGGAAGTACGGCACTTGGTGTGAAGCCCTAGACAAAGGGTACATAGCACCAGAAACGCCTGGCCAAGCATTTTTTTTACACTTAATTGACTCTACCCGATCCAGGCCAAGACGAAGACATCGCGCGGATCAGCTTGATTACAAGACCTTGACGGAGGCGCAGCGGGCAAGCATTGCGGCGGCACCGGGCCGGAAAGAGTTTATTCAAAAACTCGCAGCCGCTTGGAAGGCATATATCCATGTGTCCTGGCAGGAGGCGGAAGAAGTAGGCCGATTCGAGGCTGAAATGGAAGCCCTCGAAGAAGACCCGAACGCCAGTCTGTTGCCCTCGCCAGGTCCGGAATGCGGGCAACTGCAAGACGATTGGAGTGCATCGCTAGACGATTCTGATTCGCTATACTGGGAGGACTATCTAGGGGGTCCAGATGTTGAATAGCCTTCTCGGCAGGTCTGCCGTATGCAGCGAATGGCACCGCATCGGGCGGCAGGGAGTCGTCCACAACGACCGGTGCAACACCATAGACGAGGCAAAGGCGATCCGGGGCAAAGGCCGAAGCCAAAGTCAGGCGCGGCTACACCGGGTTGACGGGCAACGCAGCAGCCGCAAAGGGAAAGGCCCGGGAAGGGAATGGCATGAAGAATGGCAAGGGGCTTATCCGGAAAGGGCAACGAACGGGCTCCACACATGAGAACAGTGAAGGTGCGTCGCCGACCGTTAAGAAGTCCGCACACGGGAATCGCTGCCTAAGCTCGGGTACCATATGTGTACATACAGCTTCTTCCCATCAAAGTCGCAAAGGGCGAGCGGGGCAACCGTCATGCGCAAGAAAGCACTCAGCACGGCACGGGAGATCATGGAAGCCGTGGACCGTGGCGAGCGTGTCTATTGGCACAGCCTGCAGTATCCGGTCCACAAGGATCGCCTGGGGCAATATTACATCGGCAAAGGCCAGGGAATGATCGGCCTTACGTGGGCGGATGGAGAAACGCTAAACGCCGAGGCGGAGGAGTTTTTTGTTGTTGATTCCCCTATGTCGATTAGGACCTCTTTCGATTCTATCCATTAACATGCGTATTTGTGGGCGGCCCTCCCGGTCTCTACCGTACCACAGTGAGAGCGCGTGCAGGCGGGGTGTTCGGCGAATCGGGGGCGCGCGTCTCACTAGACCCTGGCCCTTTCACTAGAGGCTTCACAGAAAGGCGGGGCGGCACAGGCAAGTCTACGAGCGCCGAATGGCCGTGGGATTTGACTCGCGCTGAACTATTCCGCCACGAACGACCCGGGTCACTCGAACGGTGTCTGTGCCATCATATGACACAGAGAAATCCACATAGAGTTACTGTCAAAAGTGGTGTACGGGGGGATTGAGGAAGGCGGCGTATCCGGCTGGAATGGAAGTGCGACCAACCAGCCAGCCAGAGGAGATACGCCAACATGGCTCACGATACGACAGAGAACCCGAACGGACCAGAGGACCCGTTGACCGATCTGCTGCGCCGCGGGGCGCGGGATCTGATCCAGCAAGCGGTGGAGGCAGAGTTGCGGACGTTCATGGAGACCTACGCGGAGGATCGCATGCCGGACGGTCGCCGGGCGGTCGTACGCAATGGCTATCAGCCCCAGCGCCGGGTTCAGACCGGCATCGGCGATGTACCGGTGCAGGTGCCGAAGACCCGGGATCGGTCCGGCGGTGGCCGGCACTTCACGTCGAGCCTGCTGCCCCCGTATCTGCGCCGGGCGCGCTCGGTCGAGGAGCTGCTGCCCTGGCTCTATCTCAAGGGGGTGTCCTCGGGCGACTTCCAGGAGGCGCTGAGCGCGCTGCTGGGCGAGCAGGCCCAGGGGCTGTCGGCCTCGACACTGGGCCGCCTCAAGCAGCAGTGGCTGACCGAGCACGCCGAATGGCGCGAGCGTGATCTCCGCGCCTACCGCTACAGCTACTGGTGGGCGGACGGTATCCACTTCAACCTGCGCGGGGAGGACGACGAACGCGCCTGTGTGCTGGTCATCATCGGGGTCCTGCCCGACGGGACCAAGGAGTTTGTTGCCCTCGACGACGGGATGCGCGAGTCCGAGCAGAGCTGGTACGAACTGCTGGTGCGCCTGCGGGATCATCAGGGCCTCGCGAACGGCCCGAAGCTCGCCATCGGCGATGGCGCGCTGGGCTTCTGGAAGGCCCTGGCCCGGGTCTACCCGGACACCCGCCGCCAGCGCTGCTGGGTCCACAAGACCGCCAATGTGCTGAACCGGCTGCCCAAGCGCAGTCAGCCCAAGGCCAAGTCCGCCTTGCAGGCGATCTGGATGGCCGAGACCCGCGCCGACGCCGAACAGGCCTTCGACGCCTTCCTGACCGCCTACGGCGACAAGTACCCGAAAGCCGCCGAGACGCTGGCCAAGGACCGGGAAGACCTGCTCGCGTTCTACGACTTCCCAGCCGCGCACTGGCAGTCGATCCGGACCACCAATCCGATCGAATCGACCTTCGCCACCGTGCGGCTGCGCACCGCCAAGACCCGGGGCTGCGTGACCCGCAATACCGTCCTGAGCTTGACGTTCAAGCTCGGCCAGAGCGCGCAGAAGCGCTGGCGCCGGCTCCGGGGTTACGAATGGCTCGACAAGCTCGAGCGCGGGGTCAAGTTCATCGACGGCATCGAGCAGACCGAACCGACCAACGACGAGGCATCCTCCATCACCGACCGGAGCGCCGCCTGAACCCGCCATCGCTCATACACCAGACTTGACCATAACTCATCCACATAATTAACCTCACTCGCCTCGCCTTCAAAGCAGTCGTTGAACGCCTTTAGGATTTCGACCTTATCTAGTTCTTGTGCTGAAGGGTTCGCGTTGTTCCTGGGGCTTGGTACGGTGGCCGGCATCACATAAAGGCAGGGAGGGACAAGCGAGAAGGGTCCCACTTCCTTTAAGCGCTCTTGGTTGTTGGCAACTTTTGGGCATGGTCGAGCAACAGTTCCGCACACCATGTCCCATACAATGAGCCCGTCTACTTGCTGATTCTTCGAGATGATTTCCGCGCTCAGTCGTGTGTGTAGGCCGGACCAAGCGTTGTGTCGCGGGTCGGCGGCGTTATTGGAGCAAACGCTCCATAAAATAAATTCCTGTGCATTGGTCGGGCGATCAAAGATGAGTGTGTTATTACCGTCCAGGCAACCTTTCAGCTCAATAACAGCGGTCTTTCCTGACGGCATCTGTACAACATAATCATGTCTATTTTCATGACCGGCTGAATCCCACCCAGCGATGAATCCTTGGTCTTCCATAAAGTTCAGGACGTGTTGTACGAATTCGCGTTTTTCTCTCATGGAAGCCGAGAATTGTCCGCGCACGCGTTCGATTGCTCCACGAAAGAGCCCACTATTGTAGAAATCCTTTTCATCGAGACCGTGTGTGCCTAGTTTATGTGCCTCGGATTTTAGGGTCTCCGCATACTCTCGAATCAAACGGCGTAATTCAGTGTTCTGTTCGCAAGGAATGATGCTCATGCGGCGACCCTACCTTCGCGTGGATTTAGGTGCAGGATTGGGCTAAAGATGTTGGACGCAATGTGGCGGACCGCAGGCACGGCAACCCCGTCTCCCGAAAGATGGTAGGCTTCATTGTAGTTCTCTGGCAGCTGGTAGTCGTCCGAAAGGCCCATTAGACGAGCAGTTTCGCGGCTGGAAATAAGTCTCGAACGAACACGGCCGTCATCAACCACAATTATAAGCTGGCGACTGGAGCCGCCAGAGGGTGTGCGCAAACAACCCGCTACGTCATCAAAACGGACCTCTGCGCGCTGTACTTTGCTCCCGTTAGAGTGTCTCCGCGTTCGCTTGTAGACAGCCCCCACTACTCGCTCCCCCGCGCGGGATCGGTTCCGGGCACCCTCCAATTTTTCCAGGTTTGTCTCGGTCATCATGGCTATCAGTTGTTGGGTTTGTTCTCGGGAGTGCCATGTGACGCTCTGAGGGTCATCTTCGATCAGATCAGCAAAGGATGCCGTACGCGGAGGGGGCGTTGGCATATTCCACCAAACCCAATCTTGCCGAAGATCTGACGGCAGCCGGCCGATAGCATTCTGGAGAGTCTTTGAGTGCCAGAGAGTAGAGGGTCCTTGTTGCACAACGGCGTCCGGGATACGGACGTCTTGGCGGATACCGATAATGAATAGACGGGGCCTGGAATGGGGGAGAAACAAGGCAGCATCGATCACCATGGCCCCGAATTGGTAGCCATGCCGTTGGAAGGCGGAGCAGATGGCTTCAAAATCACGCCCGCCATGGGAATGCAGCGTACCAACGACATTCTCCAAGGCGATTATCTCGGGAGCTCGATCACCGGCAATGAGGCCGCTGATAACATCCCAGAATGGCCAAAAAGTCCCTGAGCGGTCCCCTTTTAGGCCAGCACCGGCCCCAGCCAATGAAAGGTCTTGGCAGGGAAAGGAGCCCCATATGAGGTTCGCTTTTCCCGGAAGCGTCTCAGGGGTAACTTGGCGCACGTCGCAAGCAACTATTTCTCCGTCGCCCCAGTTGCGGCGATATGTAGCGCATTTCTTGTGGTCGAAGTCATTGGCAAATAGGCACGTCCAATCTGGGCCAAGGCCGGCCCGTGCCATTCCGGCACCGGCAAAGAATTCGTAAAATCCAGCCATATCTCCCTCAGTCGTCCAGTTGTTGGTGGTGCAGTCGTTGATAGAATGAACCTTTAGGCGATGGCTTTATGATCCATTGATTGTGTGTTAGTGATATCAGGTTTTGGAGTTTAATGGTGATGTCATGTAACTCCGCGCTGTAGGAGGCGGGTAAAGAGTTTTCCGCATGCTTCGGCGGAAAGCGGGCACTATACTCCCAAGTTTCATGGTGCCACTGTTTCCAGGCGGATGGAAGACCGGCAGCCGGTTCTGCGCACAGAACATCAGCATGCGGGATCAGACCCAACCCCTAACGGTGAGGCACCTACGGCCACATCCGACGGTGTACACCCAACCGCAGCACACATGGCACGGAACAACGGCGGAAACCCTTGGAATTCGGCTGACGGTTTCCCGGGGACGGCGGTATCAGGGAGGATCCATCATGAGTCGCTCGTCACCAACGTTCCGGGCACCCCCTCAATGCTGCAGTTCCTCCGTCGCAAGTCTCCTGCTACTAAACAAGCCGAGCGGAGGAAGATACCGCCTCAGGACGGGCTACTCCCCGTCCTGAGGGCCGACGATCTGCTGCAGCCACCCCACCGCCAAGCGCTCCTGCGCCAGATCACCAGCCTTCTGGCTTTGCCAACGGACTGCTCCAGCCAGTACGTGGTGTCTGCGATAGAGCGGTACGCCGCGTTCGTCCAGGAAGTGCCAGCGTCGGAGGTTCACCACCATTCGGGTCGCGGCGGCATGTTGGACCACGGCCTTGAGGTTGTCCTCAAGGCGCTGCAGATCCGCCGGGGATACGTCCTGCCACCCGGGGCGGAGCCCGAGAGGCTGTCACACGAGGCGGATGCGTGGTCCTACGGCGTCTTCTCGGCAGCTCTGCTGCACGACGTAGGCAAGCCCGTGGTTGACCAAGAGATCGTCCTGTACGACGCCGTTGGCAACCGCCTGGGGCGCTGGGAACCCTGGCACGGGCCGATGACCGAGCGACCGGGTGCGCGCTGGTACTCCGTGCGGTACAGGCGCGGTCGCGCTCACAAACTCCACGAACCGGTATCCAGTCTCGTCGCGCATTGGGTCCTGCCGCCGGAAGGCATGTCCTGGATCGCTGAACACCAGGAACTGCTGCAGGCGTGGATCCATGCAATCCACGGGCGGATGGAGGATGCGGGGGCGCTGGGACAGATCATCCTGCAGGCCGACCGGGAGTCGGTGGCGCGGAACCTGGGCGGCGAATCACCGGACCGACTTCCGACGCCCACGAAGCCGCTCCACGAGAAGCTGATGACATCGCTTCGGCACCTGTTGAGCAGCGAAGGTCTGCCGCTGAACCGCAATGGGGCGGCAGGCTGGCGCACGGAGTCGGATCTGTGGCTCGTGTCGAAGCGCGCAGCCGACGCGCTGCGGGCACAGCTCCGCGAGGAGGGGCATTCCGGTATTCCTTCAAACAACGACCGGATCTTCGACACACTGCAGGAGCACGGAGTGCTGACCGCCAATGGGGACCGCGCCATCTGGAGGGCCCGGGTTGCCGGTGACGGCTGGTCGCACGAGCTGACACTCATCCGCCTGCCGGTGGCCCGCATTTGGTCCGATCCTGATGCGATGCCGATGGTGTTCGAGGGTTCCGTGACTCCGCTTGGCGAGGCAGCGGCCGAGGGAACAACGGAGTCTGGCGACGGAGCGGTCAGCCGCCCTGCACCGGAAGAAGTGGCCACCCCCGCAGCAGGCCCACCCACGGCGAGGAGCGTCGCGATCCAGCCGGGTCAGTCTGGCGAAGTGGTGGAAGAACACTCGCCCTCCGGCCCGCCCCAATCCGCCGACGTTGACGATCTGCCACTACCGCCGGGTCTCGACGGCGTCCTGGATGAAGCCACTGACGGGCCGACGGCCGAGCCACCGCCACAGTCGATGGCGTCCTGCGATCCGGGTGCGGACGCCCCCTTGCCTGAAGACCCGGGGGATGCCTGTCTCGAATGGATCCGGCGAGGTGTCGCGGACGGGTCGCTCCTGGTGAACACGCGAGAGGCCCGGATCCACGTCGTCGCCGAGGGCGTGCTACTCGTCAGTCCCGGGATCTTCCGCGACTTTGCGAGTGCGACGGGCCACGCGTGGAACGCGGCCCAGAAGCGTTTTCAGCGGTTGCAGCTA
The DNA here is from genome assembly GCF_000364985.1 of Thioalkalivibrio sp. HL-Eb18. Lineage (NCBI taxonomy): Bacteria > Pseudomonadati > Pseudomonadota > Gammaproteobacteria > Chromatiales > Ectothiorhodospiraceae > Thioalkalivibrio > Thioalkalivibrio sp. HL-Eb18. Next base: position 23,093 of record NZ_KB822973.1, on the reverse strand, counting down.
CACGAGAAGTCCCCCGAGGGCACCAACATCCACCGCTATGTGGTGAGGGGCGAACGCCAGACGAGCCGGATCAACGGTCTCCTGATCCGCGACGTCTCCGTGGTCTTCGGTCCGGACTGGACCCCCTCACCCAACGACCACCTGACACCCGCCACCGAAGCGTAAGCCAGCCGTCTTGCCCGGATAGTTACAGGGGTGTGACACGGGAGCAAGAACGAAATATTCTCTACGGCTTCTTCCGAAATCATAAAAATCGAATATTCGGAAGAAATGCAGAGGGAGCTGGCAAACAGGCAAGGAAGCAAGGAGGAGGAATAAGGAATGCTGGTTTTGACCCTGAAGGACGGGGAAGCACTGTACGTGGGGAATAGCGCCCTCGTGGTTGCGGTGCAGACCCAGGAAGCACCCCTTCGACTGTCGGCGTGCGCGCCCGGTCTCAATGTCGAGTGGGACACCGCAGGCAGCCGGATGACCCTTCATCGCCCGGACGGTCCTGTCCGTATGGAGTACGTCGATCATCGCAAGGCACGCCTCGGCATCGAGGCCCCCGAGAGCGTGGATATCGTGCGCGAGGCATTGCGGGAACGACGTCAATCCTCCCAGGAAATTTCGGCTCCATCGCAAACGGAGTAGGCGGTTTCACTGCTGAATCCGTAAGGTCGCGCGCCTGGCAGGGAGACCGTGTGCTAACTTCAGTGATGCCAGGGGCGTGACTTGAACCCGTTACAGGGGAGGGCATGCCCGCGATGGAAACCCACCGCACCCTCGACGACCTGGTGCAGATCTATCTGCGCGAGCGGATTTTGCGGCCCGATACCGCCATCCGATACCAACAGGTTGTTCGACAGTTTCAAAACGACATGGGCGTCAGGACGCTGGACGAGATTCAGCGCGACACGCTGCTGGAATGGCGCAGCCAGGTCCTGCAGCGCGCCCGCGCGACGACCTGGAACTACTACCGTCGCCATTTCCGCGCGATGTGGCGCTTCGCCATGGAAGCGGAATGGATCAGCCATGACCCCCTGGAACGGGTCGATGCGGCTCCTGAAGATCGGCGGATCAAGACCGTTTCGCGCGACCTTCTGGATCAGGCGATCGCGGCGCTCGATGACTCCGAGAATCGATGCCTTGAGCCCCGCTGGTTCTGGCTCGCAGTACTCCTCACCTTCTACTACACCGGCATGCGAAGGCGGCAACTGGTAGCACTGACGTGGGGCGACGTGTGCTGGAACCAGAACGTACTGCGGCTATCGGTGGCGGGATCGAAGACCCACCGCGAATGGGATATTCCGGTTCCAGCGCCCTTGCTTGAGCCATTGCGGGAACTGTATGACCGGACCATCGCGCTCCGCGGGCCTCGGGGCCTTGAGCACTCGCAAGTGTTCGACCTGGGCCTGCATCGGGGCGAAGCGCGCTACCAGGGCGACGGCATCCGAGTAGGACAGGTCAGCGGCTTTTTCCGGAAGTTAGGCGAGGTACTGGGACAGCCCATTTCGCCGCACCGTCTCCGGCATACGCTGGGGACCGAGGTGGGGCGTCAGGAGAACCCTCCGCTTCGCGCGCTGCAGCACCTGCTGGGACACACCAACCTATCGACTACGATGCAATACGTCGAACCCGATATGGGGCAGCTGCGCCAGTTGGTTGACCACCTCCCCCAACCGGGCCGATCCTAGCCAGCGTGCCGGATCACCGCAGACACGCAAACCCTTGCTTGACTGTGGATTCCGATATGGGATAGTAAAGGGTCGGGTGGCTGTACATGCCGCCCGTAGCCAGTCAGTACGTGCCACCTGGCAGTACGCCTCGACATTCGAGCGGGGGACGCAAAAAAGAAGGGCGGTGCGACCAACACCGCCCTTCCGATGGTCCGAATAGGGCGGACCGGTCCCTGGCTCTGGTCTGTCATCGTCCCCTTGATCCGGCGATGACAGCAAGTT
>NZ_KB822973.1:0-21143 GCF_000364985.1 Thioalkalivibrio sp. HL-Eb18 | reverse complement strand
TGAGCCATCTCGTCCTCTCGCCTTGTCCGTACAGCCTCACCCGTCCGTCACGGAGGGGGGTCTTGGATACCGTTCAAACTTCGAGATGAGAAAGGACTCGGGGCCAATCTACAGAACAGGTTCGTGACCTCAGGAGCCTGACGGGTTACCCGAGCCCAATACGGTTCATGGTAGCGATCCGTGAACCGCAAGACACAAGGAGCCTGCTTGCAGGCGAAGCCCCTGCCAAAGCCGGGTGTAACGAGGAGCCTTCGCCTGTACGCAGGCTCCCACCGAGGCTGGCCCTATCGCAGGGTCAGATAGAGCGTCTGGTTGCCGCGTCGCAGTTGCAGTTCCAGTGCCTGTTGCGGCGAGAGCTGGCGCGGCAGGTCGGCCAGGTGCTCGACGCGCTGGCGGTTGACCGCCAGCAGCATGTCGCCGGGGCGCAGCCCCGCTCGGGCGCCCGGGGTGCCCGCCTCCACGTCGATGATCACGACACGGCTGCGGCTGGCGCCGGGTGGTGTGTGCTCCGCCAGGCGCACGCCCTCCAGCCGCGGATGAATCGCCGCACCCTCGGCCTGGTGGATCTCGGGGCGTTCCAGACGCGCGGTCAGGGTACGTTCGCGCCCGTCGCGCAGGATCCGCATCTCCACCTCGCTCCCCACCCGCAGCAGCCCCAGACGATTGCGCAGGTCCGCCGCATTGCGCACGGCCTGTCCGTCGACGGTCAGCACCACGTCGCCGGCCTCGATCCCGGCGCGGCTCGCAGCCGAGTCCGGTTGCACGTCGGTAATGACCGCGCCCTGGGTGATGTCGAGATCGAAGGCCTGGGCCAGCGCCGGGGTCAGGTCCTGGATGCCGACGCCCAGTGCGCCGCGCTCGACACGGCCCTCGGCCACCAGCAGGTCCTGGATCTGGCGCGCCATGTTGGTCGGGATCGCGAAGCCGATGCCGATGTTGCCGCCGCCGCGCGCGAGGATAGCGGTGTTGATGCCGACCAGTTCCCCACGCAGATTCACCAGCGCGCCGCCCGAGTTGCCCGGGTTGATGGAGGCATCGGTCTGGATGAAGTCCTCGAACCCGGAGCCGCCCAGCCCGCTGCGCCCCAGCGCGGACACGATCCCGCTGGTGACCGTCTGGCCGAGGCCGAACGGGTTGCCGATCGCGACGACAAAGTCGCCAACGCGCAGGGCATCGGAGTCCGCCAGCGGGATCGCACGCAGGTTCTCGGCGTCGATGCGGATCACGGCCACGTCGGTTGCCGGGTCGGTGCCGACCACCTCCGCCTCGTACTGGCGGCCGTCATAGAGGGTCACGAGGATCTCGTCCGCGCGCGCGATCACATGGCTGTTGGTCAGGATCGTGCCGTCGGCCGCATCGACGATCACCCCCGAGCCGAGCCCCTGGCGCTCGCGTTCTCGCTGGCGCTCGGGCATGTCGAAGAAGCGGCGGAAGAACGGGTCGTCGAACAGGGGGCTGACAGATTCCACCACGCGGGCGCGGGTGGCGATATTGACGACCCCGGGGATGGTCCGTTCCAGCATCGGGGCCAGCGAGGGCAGGGGCTGGCCGTCGACCTCGGCGGGGAGCTGCGCCAGCGCCGGAGCGGCCCAGGCCAGGGTCGACAGCAGAATCAGGAAAGAGACCAGCCGACGCATGCGCGCTCCTTACGGGGTCAGCCCCGCCCGCGGGGCAAACGCGGACTGTTCCGCCATTTTGCGATACCAGTCGCCGGCCTCGTCTGCGGGCGGGGCCTGGATCATCAACTTCAGGTACAGGTCGCCGGGTGGTTTTCCGGGCAGGCCCTTGCCCTTCAGGCGCATCTGCTTGCCGGACTGCGAACCCGGCGGAATCTTCAGGTTCACCCATCCGTGCGGCGTGGGGACCTCGATGGTCGCGCCCAGGGCCGCCTCCCACGGGGTGATCGGGATGTCACGGTAGAGGTCGCGGCCGTCGACGCGGTAGCGGCTGTCGGGTTTGATCCGAATCTCCAGCAGCAGGTCGCCGGCTCCACCGGCTCCCACGCCCGGGTCGCCCTGGCCACGCACGCGCAGGCGCGAGCCGTCCTTGGCGCCGGCCGGGATGCGCACGCGCTGCACGCGCCCGTCGGCATCGTTGACCGAGATCTCCGTGCCTTTAAGCGCCTGATCGAGCGTGATCTCGACCCGGCCCTCGCGGTCGGCGCCACGCATGTTGAAGCCACCGGCACCGCGGCGACGGCCCGCGCCGCCCATCCCGGCGCCCCCGAAAATGGACTCGAAGAAGTCGGAGAAGCCGCCGAAATCGGCCCCGCCTCCGGCACCGGCGCCACGGTGCTGGGTCCAGCCGTCCCATCCGGGCGGCGGACGAAAGTCCTGCCCCTGGCGCCAGTTGGAGCCGAGCTGGTCGTAGGCCTTGCGCTTTTCCGGGTCGCCCAGGGCCTCGTAGGCCTCGTTGACCTCCTTGATGCGCGTCTCGGCATCCGGGTCCTTGCTGACGTCCGGATGATACTTGCGCGCCAGCTTGCGGTACGCCTTCTTGATGGCGTCCTGGCTGGCGTCGCGGCTGACGCCGAGGATCTTGTAGTAATCCTTGTATTCCATTGCACTCCCAGAGTTGCCTCTGTCCGATCCTCGGGGAACACCCGGATCCCGCTGTGGTCCGGGGGTTGTCCCTTCCCATGATAGCCGGGATTCGGCTGTCACCCGTGCATCGGTCTTGTGAATCGCTTGGCACGGACCCTGTGGTCGTGTCCAAAAAACGAAGCGCCGCCCGCTTGCGCCGGCAGCGCCCGTGTAGCCCGCGACCGGACCGGTCGCGGGCGGGTTGGGTGCCGGATCAGCTGGCGATCTCGATCCGGCGCGGCTGCACGCGAGCCTGTTTCGGGATGCGGACCTCCAGTACGCCGTTCTCCGAGCGTGCCGAGATGTTTTCGGCATCCGCCGTATCCGGCAGCGAGAAGCGGCGGAAGAAGGTGCCGCGCACCCGCTCGATGCGCTTGTAGCCGTTCTTTTCCTCTTCGCTTTCGTGCTTGCGCTCGCCGCGCAGGGTCAGCACGCCGTTTTCCATGTTGAGTTCGATGTCCTTCGGGTCCACGCCGGGGATGTCGGCGTGCAGTACGTAGGCATCGGTCTCTTCGCGGATATCCACGGCAGGCGCCCAGTCGGACGTCGCGGCGGAGTCGTCCGTGCCGGGCATATCCGGCATGCGGCCGAGTTCGCGCGACAGCTGACCCAGCAGGCTCCACGGTTCGTAACGCATCATGGTCATGGCTTTACCCTCCTCTTCCGGGTGTCAACTCTGACTCACCCATGGAGATAGGGGCCGCGCGAAAAATTTCAAGGGGGTGAAGAACGCAATACGCCAACGTCAATGCTGCTCCAGTCGGCGAAAATCCAGTAGGCGATGCTGGTCGTCGGTGACCAGCTCGAACATGCCATAAACGCCGCGCTGGTCGAGGTGCTGGCGCAGCAGCCGGGCGGGAAACTGCACGCTGACCCCGCCCTCCGACTCGGCATAGACGACCGCCGCGCGCCCGGTGTAGTAGTCCTCCATCTCGTGGCGCGAGATGGCCAGGCGCACGCGGTAGCGATGCATCGACCCGGTCTATTCCAGGTTCTGGACCTGCTCGCGCATCTGCTCGATCAGGACCTTCATTTCGACGGTCGCGCGGGTGATCTCCAGATCGTGCGACTTGGAGGCGAGGGTGTTGGTCTCGCGGTTGAACTCCTGCATCAGGAAGTCCAGGCGACGGCCGCTGGGGCCGTCGTTGTCCAGGATCTCGCGCACCGCCTTGATATGGCCATCGATGCGGTCCAGTTCCTCGGCGATATCCAGGCGTTGCGCCAGCAGAGCGACCTCCTGTTCCAGACGCTTCGGGTCCAGGCTCAGGTCCAGCTCGTTGATGCGGGCGAGGGTGCGTTCGCGCTGTTCGGTCAGCATGGGCTCCCGCCGCTCGCGGATGAATCCGACCTGTCCGGCCACGGCTTCCAGGCGTTCACGCAGACCATTGGCCAGCTCCTGTCCCTCGGCTTCGCGCATCGCAACCAAGGCGTCGATCGCAGTATCGAGGCCGGCAAGAATCGGGGTGGCAAGGTGATCGGCGTCGATCCTGGCTCCTTCAAGCACACCGGGCCAGGCCAGGATGTCCAGCGGCGAGACGCTGGCATCGTGCTTCATCATGTCGGCGATGGATTCGGTCGCTTGAATCAGCGACTGAACGCGGTCCACATCGAAGGCGGTGGGCGAGCCCCCGGCCTGCCCGCGATCGCGCAGCGCGACGTCGATCTTGCCGCGACTCAGCCGCTTCTTGAGTCGGTTGCGCACCTCGGGCTCGAGTGCCCGCAGGGCCTCCGGCAGGTGGATGCGCAACTCGAGATAGCGATGGTTGACGCTCTTCAGTTCCCAGTCGTAAACGCCCTGGTCCAGCGTCATCGGCTGCCGGGCAAAGCCGGTCATGCTCGCGATCATAAGGTCCCCTGTTGATAGCCCTGAGCGTGTTGCAGCCCTGTGCGCGTGTGATTGGCTGGCGTCTACGGCCGCCTTTGCCCCAGATCCGCCGCGGGCGCGCTCATGTGAGAGCCTCTCCCGTCTCCCGTATACTGCGCGCCACTCCAATCTAGCAAGGATCAAGCATGCGACCCAGTGGCCGACAAGCCGACGAGATGCGCCCGGTGCGTTTTACCCGCCATTTCACCCGGCACGCGGAGGGTTCTGTGCTGGTGGAGTTCGGCGACACCCGGGTGCTGTGCAACGCGACCATCGAGTCGCGTGTGCCGCCGTGGCTGAAGAACAAGGGCCGCGGCTGGGTAACGGCGGAATACAGCATGCTGCCCCGCTCGACGCACGATCGCATGGCGCGCGAGGCCGCGCGCGGCAAACTGGGCGGGCGCACCATGGAGATCCAGCGCCTGATCGGCCGTTCGCTGCGCGCCGTGGTCGACCTGGAGGCGCTGGGCGAGCGCCAGATCATTGTGGACTGCGACGTGATCCAGGCCGATGGCGGGACCCGTACCGCCTCGATCAGCGGCGCCTATGTCGCACTGCGTGACGCGATCCGCAAGGCGCGCGAGCAGGGTCTGATCCGCAAGGACCCGCTGCACGGTCACCTGGCGGCCATTTCGGTGGGCATCTTCAATGGCGCGCCCGTGCTCGACCTGGACTACGACGAGGATTCGCAGGCCGAGACCGACTTGAACCTGGTGATGAACGAGGCCGGCGGCGTGATCGAGATCCAGGGGACGGCCGAGGGCCATGCCTTCCGCCGCGACGAGCTGAACCAGATGCTGGATCTCGGCGAGAAGGGCATCCAGCAGATCGTCGAGGCCCAGCGGGCGGCGCTGGCCGAGGGAGACACTGATTGATGGACACGTTCGCGTTGGCGCCCCATGTTTCCCGAGACCAGGCGCGGCGCGCAGTCGGTAGTGGTGCTACCGGCAAGCGGCGCAACGCAGGATCGGGGAACATGGGGTGCCAACCCCACAAATTCTTGACGGACGGGGCTCGGCCGATTTTGCCCGCTGACTGCGTTGCGGCTCGCTTATGTAGCTCGGCTACACGTCGCTCACCACGCCTTGTCAGCACGCAAAATCGACTCGAGCGCGAACGTGTCCATCAGTCAGTGTCTCCCTGGGGCTGAGTCATGGATCCGTCTCGTCGCGTCGTCCTCGCCACCGGCAACCCCGGGAAGCTGCGCGAGATCCGGGCCCTGCTGGAACCGCTGGGGCTGGCGATCGAGCCGCAGTCGGAGCACGCGGTGCCCGAGGCCGACGAGACCGGGCTGACCTTCGTCGAAAACGCGATCCTCAAGGCGCGCAACGCCGCGCAGCATACCGGCCTGCCCGCGATCGCCGATGACTCCGGCCTGGAGGTCGACGCCCTGCGCGGCCAGCCGGGCATCTACTCCGCGCGCTATGCGGGGCCGGAGGCGAGTGATGCGGCAAACAACGCCAGGCTGCTGGAGGCCCTGGCGGGCGTCCCCGAGGCCCAGCGAACCGCGCGTTTCCGCGCAGTCGTCGTGTTTCTGGAACATGCCGAGGACCCTTCGCCGCTGATCGCCGAAGGGGTCTGGCCGGGCCGCATCGTCGAGGCGCCCAGCGGTGCCAACGGATTCGGCTACGACCCGCTGTTCTTTGTGCCGGAGGAGGGCTGCACCTCGGCGGAGCTGCCCCCGGAGACGAAGAATCGCCTGAGCCATCGCGGCCAGGCGCTGGCCAAACTGGTGGCACAACTGCGGGAACGTGCCAATCACTGAGCCGGCGCCTATGCTCGCGGGATGAGCGTATTCGCCACCCCGTTGCCCCCAGGGGAACACTGATCAATGGACACACTCGCGTTGGTACCCCAGGTTTTCCGAGACAAGGCGCGTCGTGCAGCGGGTAGTGGTTCTACCCGCCCGTTTTTGATTGCTTCGGGGCGCAACGCAGGATCGGGGAACCTGGGGTGCCAACCCCGCAAGCCATTCAATGCAGGGGCTCGGCCGCCAGTTGTTATCAAAAACGGGCGCGCGAACGGCGTTGCGGCTCGCTTATGTAGCTCGGCTACACTGCGCTCACCGCGCCTTGTTCGCACGCAAAAGCGACTCGAGCGCGAGTGCGTCCATTGATCAGTGTTCCCCTAGCCCTGTATGTGCACCTGCCCTGGTGCGTGCGCAAGTGCCCGTACTGCGACTTCAACTCCCACGAGCCGCGGGGCGAGGCCCCGTTCGACGCGTATGTCGAGGCGCTGATGCGCGATCTCGAGTCGCAGCTGCCGGATGTCTGGGGGCGGCGCGTGGACAGCGTGTTTATCGGTGGCGGGACCCCCAGCCTGTTTCCGCCCGAGGCGCTGGCGGACCTGCTCTCCGGGGTGCGTGCGCGGCTGCCCCTGCGCCCGGATGCCGAGATCACGCTGGAGGCCAACCCCGGCACCGCGGATCGCGCGTACTTCCGTGGCTACCGCGAGGCCGGGGTCAACCGGCTGTCGCTGGGCATCCAGAGCTTCGACGACGCCATGCTCGAGCGACTGGGGCGCATCCACGGCGGGGCCGAGGCCCATGCCGCGGTCGAGCATGCCCGCGGTGCCGGGTTCGACAATATCAACCTGGATCTCATGTTCGGCCTGCCGCAGCAGTCCGTCGAGGCAGGGCTGGCCGATCTGCGGGCCGCGATCGATCAGGAACCCGAGCACATCTCCTGGTATCAGTTGACCCTGGAGCCCAATACCTATTTCGCAGCCCGGCCCCCGGTATTGCCGCCGGATTCCACGATCGAGGAATTGTTCACACAAGGACAATGTGTGCTGGCTGCGGCTGGCTATACTCGATACGAGGTTTCCGCGTACGCCACGAGGGGGCGGGAATGCCGGCACAACCGCAACTACTGGACGTTCGGCGATTACCTCGGCATCGGGGCCGGGGCCCACGGCAAGCTGACGTTGCCGTCCCAGGGGAGGGTGCTGCGGCGGACCAAGCCGCGTCAGCCCGCGGCCTACCTGGAGGCGCCCGAGCAGCACCGCGACCAGGCAGTTCCCGAGGCCGAGCTTCCGTTCGAGTTCATGCTCAACGCGTTGCGGCTGGTCGAGGGAGTGCCCGCGCATTGCTTCGAGGAGCGCTGCGGTCTGGACCTGGCTGCGCTGGAGCCGGCCCTGGACACGCTGCGGGCAGAGGGTCTGCTGGTGCCCGATCCGCAGCGCCTGCAGCCGACCGAACGTGGCTTGGCCTTTCTTAATGACATTCTGGAGCGTTTTTTGTCGGATGCGGCGGGTGTGACAGCCGGGACCCAGGTCATTGTGGGTCCGGAGGAGGTGCGGTGATGCGACCGGTGGAGTTTGTCGGCTTTACCTGCCCCTGGTGTGGCGAACCGGGCGAAACAACGGTGGACATGGTCAGTGCGGACCGGGAATGGGTCGAGGACTGCGCCGTTTGCTGCGCGCCGATCGTGTTTCGGCGCGTCGAGGCCCCGGATGCCGAGATCCCGCAGGTGGAGGCCATTCGGGAGGGGGAATGAGTATGACCCCGCCGTATACGCCGATTGCCTGCGAGCGCTACTCCGAGCTGGAGCTGGCGATCCTGCGCGGGCAGCACCTGCGCACCCACTGGCGCCGGGGCGAGATGGATCGGATTGCGGTGGTGCGGCCGCTGGACCTGCGCACGCGGCGCGGGGCCGAGTACCTGATCCTGCGTGACGCCCAGGGTCGGCGCCAGTGGTGGCGGCTGGACCGCCTGGTCAGCTTCGAGCCGGTGCCCGGCTGATACGTCGTCCTTGTGCGGCGAGCGTATGACTCGTCCCGGGAGATCGCTGCGCTGGGGCTCGCGATAACGGAAGGCGGGCGGAGCCCGCTTCGCGTCAGCTGCGCTTCATCTGGTCGAAGAACTCGGAGTTGGTCTTCGAGGACTGCATGCGGCCGAGCAGGAATTCCATCGCCTCGATGTCGTCCATGCCGTGCAGGAACTTGCGCAGGATCCAGAGCTTTTGCAGCTCGTCCGGCGCGGTCAGCAGTTCTTCGCGGCGGGTGCCGGAGCGATTCACGTTGATCGCCGGGTAGATGCGCTTCTCGGCGATGCGGCGCTCCAGGTGCACTTCCATGTTGCCGGTGCCCTTGAACTCCTCGTAGATCACCTCGTCCATCTTCGAGCCGGTCTCCACCAGCGCGGTGGCGAGGATGGTCAGGCTGCCGCCCTCTTCCACGTTGCGCGCGGCACCGAAGAAGCGCTTCGGACGGTGCAGGGCGTTGGCGTCCACGCCGCCGGTCAGCACCTTGCCGGAGCTGGGGGCGACGGTGTTGTAGGCCCGCGCCAGGCGGGTGATGGAGTCCAGCAGGATCACCACGTCGCGCTTGTGCTCGACCAGACGCTTGGCCTTCTCGATCACCATCTCGGCGACCTGCACATGGCGCTGGGCCGGCTCGTCGAAGGTGGAGGAGACCACCTCGCCCTGGACCATGCGGTCCATCTCGGTCACTTCTTCCGGGCGCTCGTCGATCAGCAGCACGATCAGATAGCACTCGGGGTAGTTGGTCGCGATGCTCTGGGCGATGTTCTGCAGCATCAGCGTCTTGCCCGCCTTGGGCGGGGAGACGATCAGGCCGCGCTGGCCCTTGCCGAACGGCGCCACGATGTCGATCACGCGGGCCGTGATGTCCTCGGTGGAGCCATTGCCGCGCTCCATGCGCATGCGCTCGGAGGGGTGCAGCGGCGTGAGATTCTCGAACAGCACCTTGTGCCGGGCGTTCTCCGGCGGCTCGAAGTTGATCTCCGCGACCTTCAGCAGCGCGAAGTAGCGCTCGTTGTCCTTGGGCGGGCGGATCTTGCCGGCGATGGTGTCGCCGGTACGCAGCCCGAAGCGCCGGATCTGGCTGGGGGAGACGTACACGTCGTCCGGCCCGGCCTGATAGGAGCTGTCGGCGCTGCGCAGGAATCCGAAGCCGTCGGAGAGGATCTCCAGGACTCCGTCACCGTAGATGGCTTCGCCACTTTTGGCGTGGGCCTTGAGCAGGGCAAAGATGATGTCCTGCTTGCGGGCACGGGACATGTTCTCGATGCCTTTTTCTTCTGCAAAGGCGACGAGGTCGGCAGCGGACATCCGCTTCAGTTCGGTCAGGTTCATTCGTGGGGTGCTGTGTTCAACGTGGATGATCGGCGACCGGGGATGGCCGCTCGGCTTGCCTTGGATTGAGTATCGGGGGCAGGTTGCGGTCTGGCGACCGCCTGAACTAAACCGATGGTAAGCGACGCGCCCGCTTGGGGCAAGGCCTGGTGGCGTCGTTTTTTTGGTACTGCCACCCCGGGGCCGCACGCGGCCCCGGGGTATGCCGGATCAGAGGTGCTGGTCCAGGAAGGCGGTCAGCTGCGACTTGGACAGCGCGCCGACCTTGGTGGCTTCGACATCGCCATTCTTGAACAGCATCAGCGTCGGGATCCCGCGAATGCCGTACTTCGGCGGCGTGGACGGGTTCTCGTCGATGTTCAGCTTGGCGACTTTGACCTTGCCGGCGTATTCTTCGGCGATTTCATCCAGAATGGGTGCGATCATCTTGCAGGGCCCGCACCACTCGGCCCAGTAGTCCACCAGGACTGGCTGATCCGCCTTCAGGACGTCTTCGTCGAAACCGGCGTCCGACGTGTACACAATTTTGTCGCTCACTCCGAGCCCTCATCACTTGGGTTGGGGGAACAGCCCGCAACGCCGGCTGCACGGCTCTTACTATCGACGATGATCGCCAGACAGTTCAAGTAATAGAGGATTCACATGACCGATCCCGCGCAGGAAACGCCCCGCTTCGACCAGCTCGATCTGCCCGAGGCCGTCCAGGCGGGCATCCGCGCCACCGGTTTCGAGACCTGTACGCCGATCCAGGCGCTGACCCTGCCCATTGCGCTGGCGGGGCGGGATGTCGCCGGGCAGGCGCAGACCGGCACGGGCAAGACGGCGGCCTTTCTGATCGCCACCTTCAACCGTCTGCTGCGCCAGGCGCCCGCGCCCGATCGCCGGGCGACCGATGTGCGCGCCCTGATCGTCGCCCCGACGCGTGAACTCGCCATCCAGATCCACAAGGATGCCGAGATGCTGGGGAGCGAAACCGGGCTCAAGCTGGCGCTGGCCTATGGCGGTACCGGCTACGACAGCCAGCGCGAACAGCTGGAAGCCGGGGCCGACATTCTGATCGGTACGCCGGGGCGGATCATCGACTACTTCAAGCAGAAGGTGTTCGGGCTCAGGCACACCGAGGTGGTGGTGCTGGACGAGGCGGATCGCATGTTCGATCTTGGCTTCATCAAGGACGTGCGCTTCCTGATGCGTCGCTGCGCCCCGGCCAGCGAGCGGCTGTCCATGTTGTTCTCGGCCACGCTGTCGCTGCGTGTGATGGAACTGGCCTACGAGCACATGAACAACCCGGAAAAGGTCCAGGTCGAGGCCGAGACCCTGACCGCGGATCGCGTGCGCCAGGTGATCTACTACCCGGCGAACGAGGAAAAGATACCGCTGCTGCTGGGGCTCGCGCGTGACCTGAAGCCGGAGCGGGCCATCGTGTTCGTGAACACCAAGCACGGTGCCGAGAAGGTCTGCGACTGGCTGAACGCCAACGACCAGACGGCCGCGCTGCTGTCCGGCGACGTGCCGCAGCGAAAGCGCTCAAGCCTGCTGGAAGGCTTTACCAACGGGCAATACACCTTCCTCGTGGCGACCGATGTGGCCGCGCGCGGGTTGCACATACCCGCAGTCACCCATGTATTCAATTTTGATTTGCCGCAGTCGGGCGAGGACTACGTCCACCGCATTGGACGCACGGCGCGTGCCGGTGCCGAGGGCGACGCCATCAGTTTCGGCTGCGAGGACTCCGCGTTCTATCTGCCGGACATCGAGTCGTACCTCGGGGAGCGCATCCCGACCGAGAGTGTGGATCCGTCGTCCCTGTTCCGCGACCCGGTGCGCCCGAAGCCACGCCCGCGCAAGCCGCGCGACGATCGGCGCGGTGGCGGTCGCGGGGGGAGTGGGCGTAACGGTGCCCGTGGCTCGGGCAAACCGTCGGGAGGTGGCGGCCATCGCCGTCACAGCGGGGGCGCCAAGCCAAAAGGCCCCGGCGGCGGCTGAGCCGCCCCTGCGAGCAGGCGCAACGGGGACAGGGAAAACGGAAATGGTGCCGACGGCAGGAGTCGAACCTGCGACCTATCGATTACGAATCGATTGCTCTACCAACTGAGCTACGTCGGCGAAGCGCGCCATAATAGCGGGGGTGGGGCTCGACAACAATCCCGCGCGACCGGCGGCGCGGGTTCCGGATCAGGCCTTGCGGTCGCTGACCCGGATGATCACGTCCACACCCAGAAGTTCCTTGCCTTCCGGCAACGGGGGCAGGTGCGAGATATCGACCCGTGCGGGATCGACATCTTCCAGCTCGCCCGTGTCGGTGTGGAACAGGTGATGGTGCGGATTCAGGTTGGAGTCGTAGAACAACTTGGTCGGATCGATCACGACCTCGCGCACCAGGCCCTTCTCCGCGAACAGCTTGAGCGTGTTGTAGACCGTGGCCTTGGATACGTGCGATGAATGCTGCACCAGGCGGCCGAGGATTTGTTCGGCGCTCAGGTGCTGATGGCGCGCGAACATCACGCGTGCGATCTCCACGCGCTGTTCAGTCGGCGAGATCGTGTGCTCGCGCAACAGGGCGCGGGCGTCGTCGACGTCCAGCAGATTCGGATTGTCAGATGTAGCAGACATATTCCGGACAATATAACAGCTGCTGGATCACGTCCAGATCACGCCAGTCCGATGGGGGTCCGGAGGCGCAAGCCTCTGATAGAATGGAGCGGGTGATGGGAATCGAACCCACATTAAGAGCTTGGGAAGCTCCCGTTCTACCATTGAACTACACCCGCTTGTGCCGGCGATTGTAGGCCTTGTCGGCCCCCGGCTCAACGGCAAATTGACCAGTCGAAGAACTATGCAGATTCAGCTGAACGGCGAACCCTTCGAACTCCCGGAAGATGGCGAGGCCACTCTGGCTGCGCTGATCGAGGCGCGAGGCCTGAATGGTCGCCGTCTGGCGGTGGAGGTCAACGAGGAGCTGGTGCCGCGCAGCGAGCACGCCGCCCACCCGTTGCATCCCGGCGATCGCGTGGAGATCGTGCAGGCGATCGGGGGCGGATGAGTCCGAGTCCCCGTCCGTAACTACTTTCAACGAAGGAATCACCATGACCGAATCGGCCGCTGCGTCTGCCGACGACCTCTTCCGCGTGGGTTCACGCGAGTTCACCTCCCGTCTGCTGGTGGGCACAGGCAAGTACCGTGACCTCGATCAGACCCGTGATGCCATTGAGGCCAGCGGCGCGGAGATCGTCACGGTCGCGATCCGCCGCACCAACATTGGCCAGAACCCGGACGAGCCCAACCTGCTGGACGTAATCTCGCCGGAGCGCTACACGTTGCTGCCGAACACGGCCGGCTGCTTTACCGCCGATGACGCGATCCGTACTTGCCGCCTGGCGCGCGAGCTGCTGGACGGCCACAGCCTGGTGAAGCTGGAGGTGCTGGGTGACGAGAAGACCCTGTATCCGGACGCGTTCGAGACCGTGAAGGCCGCGGAGATCCTGGTGGCCGAGGGCTTCGACGTGATGGTCTACACGACGGATGACCCGCTGCTGGCCCGGCGCCTGGAGGACATCGGCTGTCAGGCGATCATGCCGCTGGCCGCCCCGATCGGCTCCGGGCTGGGCATCCAGAACCGCTACAACATCCGCGAGATCGTCGAAAACGCCAAGGTGCCGGTGCTGGTCGATGCCGGCGTCGGCACGGCCTCGGATGCCGCGATCGCGATGGAACTGGGCTGTGACGGCGTGCTGATGAACACCGCCATCGCGGCCGCCGAGGAGCCGGTGATGATGGCCTCGGCCATGCGCCACGCGATCATCGCTGGGCGCCAGGCCTACCGTGCCGGGCGCATGGCGCCGCGGCGCTACGCCTCGGCCTCCTCGCCGCAGACCGGCCTGTTCTTCAGCTGAGGGAGACACTGATCAATGTACACGCTCGCGTTGGTACCCCAGGTTTTCCGAGACAAGGCGCGTCGCGCAGCGGGTAGTGGTTCTACCCGCCCGTTCTTGATTGATTCGGGGCGCAACGCAGGATCGGGGAACCTGGGGTACCAACCCCACAAGTTATTGAACGCAGGGGCTCGGCCGCCCGTTGTTATCAAAAACGGGCGCGCGCACGGCGTTGCGGTTCCCTTGTGCAGAATGACTGCACGGCGGTCACCGCGCCTTGTTCGCACGCAAAAGCGACTCGAGCGCGAGCGTGTACATTGGTCAGTGTCTCCCTGGGCATGAGCGAATCCCCTGATTCCGTTCCCGACGACAAGCCCTTTTACCGGCGGATCCGCAGTTTCGTGCGCCGCGAGGGGCGGCTGACGCCGGGCCAGCAGCGCGCGCTGGATGAACTGCTGCCGCGCTTCGGGCTCGCACTGCCGGACCCCGTGGCACCGCTCGACCTGTCGGCCGTATTTGGCCGCGAGGCACCGGTCACGCTGGAGATCGGGTTTGGTGACGGCGAGAGCCTGGCCGAACAGGCCGCACAGAACCCGGACCGCGATTACATCGGCACCGAGGTCCATCGTCCGGGCGTGGGCCACCTGTTGCGCGAGGTGGAGCAGCGCGGCCTGACCAATGTGCGCGTCTGCGACCGCGACGCCGTGGAACTGCTGGAGCACTACATCGCGCCGGCGGCCCTGGACGGCGTGCAGGTGTATTTCCCCGATCCCTGGCACAAGAAGCGCCACCACAAGCGCCGTCTGATCCAGCCGCTGTTTGTGCGTCTGCTGGCCTCGCGCATGCGCCCGGGCGGTCGGCTGCATCTGGCGACCGACTGGGCCGAGTACGCCGAGCACATGATGGCGGTACTGGAAGAGTGCGCGCCGTGGTTCGAGCCGGACGGCCCGGTGCCGGCCGCGGGGCGGCCGCCGGAGCGTCCCGTGACCAAGTTCGAGCGCCGCGGCGAGCGGCGCGGTCACGCGGTGGCCGATCTGCTCTACCGGCGCACTGAAGCCGAGGTCTGAAGGGCCCGGTTCAGGCCTCGCCCATCCACCAGGCACTGACCGCGCCGGCCAGGCTCATCAGGGCGAGCACGAAGATCGCAACCTCGGTGCCCGCCAGTTGCGCCAGCAGCCCGAACAGCCCGCCCACGAGCAGCAGCGCCCCGATCACGGTATTGCTGACCGCGGTGAACGCGGCGCGGGTCTTCTCGGTGGCCATGTCCACCAGATAGGTCTTGCGCCCCAGCCGCACGCCGGCATGGCTGACCCCCAGCAGGAAGAACAGCAGCGCATAGACCACCCCGCCCGGCACCAGCGCCGAGCGGGTATCCACCGGCGCGAACCAGACACTCAGGGCGACCAGGATGCCGAGCCCTGCGGCCAGCAGGCCCGAGAGAATCAGCACCCAGCGAGAGGAACGATCGGACAGACGTCCCCAGACCGGGGCGCTGACCGCCGAGGCCAGGCCGCTGGCCAGGATCAGCAGCCCCAGCGTGCCAAGGTCACCCGACGTCGCATCCTCCGCCAGCAGCACGTAGAACGGCAGGGCCAGGGCCGTGCTCATCAGCAGCGCGCGGGTCAGCACGAAATGCCCGAACGCGCGATCGGTCCACAGCAGGCGCACCGAAGACAGGGCCTGGGTGATCGCATTGCCGCCGCCCTCGGTGGAGCCCGGTGCCTCGTGCAGGCGGGTAAAGGTCGCGGCCGCCACCCACCAGGCGCCGGCCGAGGCGGCCAGTAGAGCGACAAACACGCCAATGCCGGCATCTTCCAGGTTCGCCAGGGTCAGATAGATGCCCAGCCCCAGCGTGAAGAACCCGGCCAGCGAGGCGGCATAGCCCATCACGGTGCCACGGCGCTGTTTGGCAATCGTCTTGCCGAGTACGTCCTTCGAGGCGACCGAGTTGATCCCGCGTGCCAGCGCAAACACGGCCAGCAGCCCGAGGATCGCCCAGCCCGCCGCCGTGCCCTCCAGGGTCAGGGCGACGATCGCCATTCCGGCGACCGCCAGCCCCGAGAGCACCGAGCCCAGGATCCAGAACCCCTTGCGGATGGCGCGGCGGCGAATGGAGGCGGCCACGAACAGCTGCGGGAGCAGCGAGCCGGATTCGCGGATCGGGACCAGAAAACCGGCAAACGCGGCCGGCGCGCCCAGGGCCCCCAGCAGCCAGGCCAGTACCAGCCGCGCCGAGGCCAGCTCGTCGCCGATCTTGCTCAGCGTATTGGAGACCAGATGAACGAAGAAATTGACCGGCTGCGCCCGGCAGGCATCTTCCGGGATGTCCTTGCAGACGCGCGCATCCTCTTCCCCGGCGATGGTCTCGTACAGCGTGATGATCGGACGTGGCAGTTTTTCCGAACCGGTCTCGGCCATCGGTTTCCTCTGTCAGAGTGCGCTTCGTATCACCCCCGTCATTGCGAGGAGCCGAAGGCGACGTGGCAACCTTCGGGCGCTGGCAGAGCGGCGGGACTCGGTGGTTTCGGAAGGAGGTTGCCGCGTCGCTGCGCTCCTCGCAATGAAGGCGGCTGACTACCTGCGGCCGGCAAGCGGGTCGTTCGGGTCGACGCTGTCGCGAAACGGCTTGCGCCGGTCGAGGTTCGTCAACTGGTAGACGTTGCCCAGCCAGTTGTTCATGACCGCCAGCGCGGTGTCGTGCCAGGTGTTGTCCAGGCGGTCGAGCAGCAGTGCCTCCGGCAGTGCCGGGATCTCGGTGCAGTGCTCGACTGCGACCTGCACGTGCTCACGGTGCTCGTCGAGGATCGCCGCTGCCTGGGGCAGCAGATAGTTCTCTGGCAGTGGCGGATAGGTCTCGCGCTCGCCCTGGATGTAGCGCCCGACCTCGCGCTTGTACTCCTTGAGCAGGCTGATCGAGTCGTACTCCGGGTGGCCCTGGAAAAAGACCATGCGGAAGCCGTCCGGCGACGCGCCCAGGTGGATGCCGGACTGCTCGCTCTCGACCAGTACGCGCAGGCCGTGACGCTCGAACTGTTCGCGCGACACGTCGTTGTAGCGCGAGTGCGGCACGTCGAAACGCGTGTTCACGCCGGTGACCAGCGGGTGGCCGCGGTCCACCACGCGGTGCGGGAACACGCCCCACAGCTTCTCGCCCATGTGCCGGCGGTGTTCGCCGTAGCGCGCCTGCAGAACGGCGTGGGTGGCGAGGCAGGAGCACAGTGTGGAGGTCACGTTGTCCCAGGCCCAGTCGACGACCTCCGCCAGGGGTTCCCAGAACGGCTCCAGCGCCAGATCGGGCTGGGTCACGTTGGCCCCGGTGATGATCAGCGCGTCGAGGCCCTCTTTCTTCAGGTCCTCGAAGTCCTCGTAGTACTGCTTGATGTGATCGCGCCCCTTCGGGCCGCGCTTGAGCTGCGGCAGGGTAAAGGGGTGGATGTAGAACTGCGCGATCTGGTTGCTCTCGCCGATCAGGCGAAAGAACTGGCGCTCGGTGGCCGCCAGGGCGGCGTCCGGCATCATGTTCAGCAGCCCGATGTGCAGCGCACGGATCTCCTGCTGCTGAGCGAAGTCGCTGGGCAGTACGGTCTCGCCCTCGCTCTTCAGGCGGGCGAAGGTGGGCAGGTCGGAGTGGGCAACGAGTGGCATTACAGTCGTGCCTCCCGTTCGAGGGCCATGCAGACCAGGTCGTCGAAGTCCTGTGCGTTACGGACCTGCGCGAGCTCCGTCGTGCTGATGGTGTAGCCGTGCGCCTCGGCGATCGCCTCGTAGCGCGGCAGGCGCGCGCGGAACAGGCGCGAGAACACCCAGCGCACGAACGCATCCGGATCGATCTGGGCGACATAGTCCAGCCCCTCGTCGCGCATGTACTCGGCCAACTGCTGGTCGAGAAAGGCCTCGCGGTAATACAGCGGCTTGGGGTCGTGCTCCGCGCGTTCGATCAGTTGGCGCTCGTCTTCGTCGGTTGCCTTGATGTAGAGGATCAGCGTGTGCTCGGCGAGGGTCTCCAGCACGCCGGGACTGTCCAGCTCGCAGACCGAGCCGCCGGCATCGTTGACGAAGTGCGGATAGCCAAACAGCGTCTGCGACTTGTGGATGAAGTCCGGCACGTCGAGCATCGCCTGCACCTCGGCCTCGTGGTGCAGGTTCTGGCGGCGCTTGAACTCGGTCAGCGGCAGCCCGCCCAGCTCCGGGTTGCCGAGCTTGCCGAGGAAGCTCGCCACCGGGTGCAGGTTGTCCACCGTGATGTTGTTGATGATCTGGATCGAGTCCGAGCGCAGCAGGTCGCGCAGGAACGGCACGGCCATCGCCTGGGCCTTGATGTTGTCCAGGATCGGTTCGCTCAGGTAGCGCGTGCCAATGCGGTAATCACCCGAGTAGTGGAACCATTCCTCGCGCCGGAGCATGTTCGACAGGCGCGTCTTGCCAACACCGGACATCCCCAGCAGGGTGATCCGGCGGTGGTCCAGTTGGCGGTATTCTTCGGGCGAAAGGCGCATGGCGGCTCGATCAGTGTTTCCTTAACGTCGCAGGATGAACAGGATACCCGCGATCACGGCCAGACCGCTGATTACATAGTGGTCATACTGAAACTGCAGCCCCAGCAGGCCGCGCAGGCCGAACAGGATTAGCCAGGCGCCCAGTAGAATGTTTCCGAGTATGCGCATCCCTGCGGATCTCCCTGTCGTTAATTAGCGGATGAGTTGGCTCAGTTCGCGGAACTGCGGGTCGGCCGCGTCGCGCAGCCACTCGAACAGGACCGATTCGTGGTTCGTGATGACGGCGCCCGCCGCGCGCAGGCGCTCCAGTCCGTTGCGCTTGCGCGTGGTGTCGCGCGAGCAGACCGCATCCTCGACCACGAATACGGTAACACCTACATCCAGCAGTTCCAGGGCCGTCTGTGTGACGCAGATATGCGTCTCGGCGCCGGTCAGGATGATCTGGTCGCCACCGGTGAGGCGCGCGTGGAGGTCGTCTTCCGCGCAGCAGGAGAAGGCCGTCTTGTCGGTCAGCGTGCCGTGCCCGTCCAGTGCCTGCTGCAGGCTCGCCGCCACCTCGCCCAGCCCCTTCGGGTACTGGCGCGAGACCTCGATCGGGATGTCCAGCTTGCGCGCGGCTTCGACGAGTCGTGCAGTGTGGCGTTCCACCGCCTCGCGTTCGCTGTCCGGCATGGCGGCCAGCAGCCGCTCCTGCAGGTCGATCAGGACCAGGCGGGAACGGGCACGGTCGCAGCGGGCGCGTGGATCGACTGTCATTGCTCCAGCAGCTGGTCGATCGATTCCAGGTCCGCGACACTCAGGCGGCCGGCGGCGCGTTGCAGGCGCAGCGAGTCGGTCAGGAAGCCGTAGCGGGCCTCGGCGTAGTCGCGCTCGGCGCGGAACACCTCGCGCAAGGCCAGCAGGACGTCGACCTGGGTACGCGTGCCGACCTCGAATCCGGCCTCGGCCGACTCGAATGCGGCCTGGGTGGAGATCAGCGCCTGCTCCAGGGCGCGCACGCGCGAGCTGTTCGCGATGACCGACAGGTAGGCGTTGCGGGTGTCCTGGGTGGTGCGGCGTTCAACGAGCGACTGCCCTTCCTGCGCGGCCTGGAAGTCCTCGCGCGCCTGCCGGGTGAGCGCGCTCACGCGCCCGCCGGTGTAGAACGGAACCTCCAGGCGCACGCCCACCTGGGCCTCGGTCCCCTCGTTGAAGAAGGGGCCCACTCCCTGCTGGGTGCCGCCGTCATCGATGCCGTGGAAACGGTTTTCGCTGACCGAGGCGTTCAGGTTCAGTCGCGGGTGCCCCTCGGCGCGCTGGCGCTGAATCTGTTCGCGGGCGGTCTCGGTGGTCAGGCGCTGGGCGGCCAGCTCCAGATTGTTCTCCAGCGCGATATCCACCCATGCCTGTGGGTCGGCCGGGTCCGGCGGGGTCAGTTCGGCGTCCTCGCGCAGGATGTCGAGCTCGTCCCAGTAGGTGTTGGTGATCACCGCGAGCTGCTCGCGGGCCACATCCAGCTGATTCTCGGCGGCAATCCGTTCGGCCTCGGCGAGGTCGCGCTGTGCCTGGGCTTCCTTGACGTCCGTGCTGGCGATCAGGCCGACCTCGAAGCGACGCTCCGTTTGTTCCAGCTGGCGACCGATGGCATCGAGTTCCGACTCGCGAAAGGCCAGCGTCTCCTGCGCGATCAGCACGTCGAAGTAGGCCTCGGATACACGCAGGATCAGGTCCTGGCGGGCTGCGTCCAGCTCCGCCTCGGCGCGCGCGATCTCGAGATCCGCCTGGGTCAGTTCGATGAAGTTGCGCCGGTCATAGAGGCTCTGCACCAGGGATACGCCAAAGCTGGTCTGGCGTCCGTCGAAGCTGTCCTGGTCGCGATAGTCGTTATAGAACGCGCCGGCCTCGGCTTCGCCGGTGATCTGCGGCAGGAACGCGGAACGGGCAATCGGACGGCGTTCCAGGACACTGCGGTATTCGGCCTCGGCGGCGCGCAGCTCGGCGTCTTCCGTGGCAGCGCGCTCATAGACCTCAAGCAGACTGGCGGCGGGGGCAGGGCTTGCCACCAGCAGGGCAATGCCGGCGGTAGCCAGCGTGGAAAAGATACGTTTGGCGGACCGGTTCATGGGCGCGGATTCCTGAGCAGACAGGGAAAGCTCCATCGTAGGGAAACACCGCGCGATGTGCACGCGGATCGGTGCTTCCTGGATGGGATCCCCGGTATGCGGTGGCCGGGGACGGGGCGTCAGAATTCGAACGCGGGCTTCGGTTCGAAACCGACCAGCGGCTCCACCCGGGTTTCGAACAGGACATCGTGGCGGACGCTGTCCTCGGTGGTGCGGGTGATCAGGTTGGCCTGCATGATCGGGCCGTCACCGGTGATCACGAACAGCCGGCCACCCAGGGTCAGGTAGCGTTCGAGGAAGTCGTTGTATTCGGTCATCGCGCCGGTCAGCACGATCACGTCATAGCGCTCGCGCGGCGGAGCCCACTCGGGGGTCACGGTGGCGGTGCGCAGGCTGGTGTTCTCCAGGCCCATGTCGACCAGCGTGTTGCGGGCCTTCAGACGCAGTTCGTCGATGCGTTCAATGGAGTCCACGTGGGCGGCGAGGCGCGCGAGACAGGCGGTGACGTAGCCGGAGCCGGTACCGATCTCCAGCACGGTCTCGGTCGGTTGCGGGGCCGCGGCCTGGAGCAGGCGACCGATCACTACCGGTGGCAGTGTGTGGGCACCATGGCCCAGCGGGATCTCGGAGTCCGCGTAGGCCAGGGCCTTGTAGGCGTCCGGCATGAAGCGTTCGCGCGGGAGCGTTTCCATCACGTCCAGCACGCGCATGTCCAGCACGTCCCAGGGGCGGACCTGCTGTTCGACCATGTTCATCCGGGCCAGGGCGAAATCCATCGCGGAATCCTCGAGTACGTCAATAGCGGCGAAAGAGTACGTTGGCGCACCGAAACAGGCAAGTAGATACCGTCTTGCCCTACGGGGTGCAAGGGGTTTCATGGCGGGCTTGATACGGGGTTTGGGATTTGAGCACACCGAAGGCGATGTGCAGGAGTTTGCGCATAGCCGCCCCGATCGCCGACATCTTGGCCTTGCCGCGTGTCAGCAGACGTTGATGCTGGTGTCGCACGTCCGGGTTGTACCGGGTCGCCACCACCGCCGCCATGTAGAGCGCCTTGCGCAGTCGGCTGGAACCGATCTTCGCCAACCGCGAGGGCCGCCGGACCGTGGTCCCCGATTCTTCCAGGACCGG